>NZ_JBVJMD010000005.1:0-298840 GCF_055584385.1 Streptomyces sp. NPDC104096 | reverse complement strand
GTCCCAGAACTCGAACATGTTGGCCGTGTCGATGCCGAAGTCGGACACCTTCCCGGCGTTCGTGGACAGGGCCACGAAGTGCTCGGCGACCGCCTCGGGACCGGCTGCCAGGCCGCTCAGCAGCCAGTCGCGGGCCGAGGTGGCGTTGGTGATGGTCTCGATGGTGGTGAACGTCTTCGACGCGACGATGAACAGCGTCTCCGCCGGGTCGAGGTCGCGGACGGCCTCGTGCAGGTCGGCGCCGTCCACGTTGGAGACGAAACGGAGGGTCAGATCGCGGTCGGTGAAGGCGCGCAGCACCTCGTACGCCATCGCCGGGCCGAGGTCGGAGCCGCCGATCCCGATGTTGACGACGTTCCTGATGGGCCGGCCGGTGTGGCCGGTCCACTCGCCCGAGCGGATCCGGTCGGCGAAGGCGGCCATCCGGTCGAGGACCGCGTGCACACCGGGCACCACGTTCTCGCCGTCGACCTCGACCACCGCGTCCCGGGGGGCGCGCAGCGCGGTGTGCAGGACCGCCCGGTCCTCGGTGGTGTTGATCTTCTCGCCGCGGAACATCGCGTCCCGCAGCCCGAACACGTCGGTGGCGGCGGCCAGCTCGCGCAGCAGCCGCAGCGTCTCGTCGGTGACGAGGTGCTTGGAGTAGTCGATGTACAGGTCACCGACCTGGAGCGTGTATCCGCTGCCCCGGCCGGGATCACCGGCGAACAGATCTCGCAGACCGGTGTCGGCGAGCTCCTCGCGGTGCTTGGCCAGAGCGGTCCACTCGGGCGTCTGATTGAGCCTGGAACGGCCGTCTGCGTTCATATCCGACTTCAGCCTTCTTTCCTGCCTGTCCCGCTGCGTACCTTGCCCCGCTGCCGCTCCCAACCTAATTGATCAGTTGAGCGGCGGCGCAACTACAGGTACGTCCGGCTGACGTGTTGGTGTCAGCACGGTGCGAGGACGGGCGGAGAAGACAGGGCGAACAGAACGAGGCCGGGACGACCGGGCGGAGAAGACATCGGGTCCGGCAGGACACCTCGCGATGTCCGGCCGGACCCGGTCGTCAGATCTCGCCCCGCAGTTTGGCGAGCGCCTCGGCGAGGATCGCCTCGCCGTCCGCGTCGCTGCGCCGCTCCCGCACGTACGCCAGGTGCGTCTTGTAGGGCTCGGTGCGCGGCGGGTCCGGGGGGTTGTCCCGGTCCTGGCCGGCCGGGAAGCCGCAGCGCGGGCAGTCCCAGTTGTCGGGCACCTGTGCGTCACTGGCGAAGCTGGGCTGCGTCTCGTGCCCGTTGGAGCACCAGAAGGAGATGCGCAGCCGCGGCGCTGACTCGCCGCGCTCGGCCTCGCCCATCGGCCCCGCCCCGACCCGGCTTCCTCGGATCGCGTTGCCACTTGCCACGGTGTAACTCCCTGCGTGATGGTGCCGCGAAGCGAGTCGGCGTTTCGCCTCACTGCGAGCGCCTCAGTCTACGTAAGGCCCAACGCGCGTCCAGTGATTGGAGTTACCGGCCCCACACCCAGACGCAAGCCCCATGATAGGCCGCGCCCAGCGGCGCGTACCGAACATGGGGCGTTACGCACGAAACGCGCTCGCGCGCACTCCGTCGATCAGCTGTTGCCCTTCATCAGGATGCCGAGCACCATGATGGACGCGAACCACAGCACACCGATCACCACGGTGATGCGGTCGAGGTTGCGCTCGGCGACCGAGGAGCCGCCGACGGACGACTGCATGCCACCACCGAACATGTCGGAGAGGCCGCCGCCCTTCCCCTTGTGCATCAGCACCAGCAGCATCAGCAGCAGGCTGAAGACGATCAGGGCGATCGAGAACCCCAAAACCACGGCTGGACCAACTTCCTCGGAACTGGATGGACGACGGGGGCCCGGACTCGTGAAGGAGTCCCGGCCCCCGCAAGGGTACGACGGATCGCCGCTAGCGCCTACTCACCGGTCGATCCACTGCCGACCGGTGACCGGTTCACTGGTCGCGGAAACGGACGATCTTGACGAACTCGTCGACGTCCAGCGAGGCACCGCCGACCAGGGCGCCGTCGATGTCGGCCTGCGCCATGATCTCGGCGACGTTGCCCGACTTCACGGAGCCGCCGTACTGGATGCGGACCTGGTCGGCCAGCTCCTGCGAGTACAGCTCGGCGAGCTTGCCGCGGATGGCCGCGCAGACCTCCTGGGCGTCCCCCGCACCGCAGACCTTGCCGGTGCCGATGGCCCAGACCGGCTCGTAGGCGATCACGACGGACTCGGCCTGCTCGGCCGGGAGGTCCTTCAGGCCGCCCTCGACCTGCGCGAGGGTGTGGGTGACGTGGTCGCCCGCCTCGCGGACGTCCAGCTCCTCGCCGACGCACAGGATGGGGGTCAGGCCGTGCTTGTAGGCGGCCTTGACCTTGGCGTTCACGATCTCGTCGGTCTCGTGGTGGTACTGACGGCGCTCGGAGTGGCCGATGGCCACGTACGTGCACTTCAGCTTGGCCAGCATCGAGCCGGAGATCTCGCCGGTGTAGGCACCGGAGTCGTGCGCCGAGAGGTCCTGGGCACCGTACTTGATCTTGAGCTTGTCGCCGTCGACCAGCGTCTGCACCGAGCGCAGGTCGGTGAACGGCGGCAGGACGGTGACCTCGACGGCGTCGTAGTCCTTGTCGGCGAGGGCGAAGGCGAGCTTCTGGACGTGGGCGATGGCCTCGAGGTGGTTGAGGTTCATCTTCCAGTTGCCCGCCATCAGCGGCGTGCGAGTGGTCATACGGGGTCAGTCCTCCAGTGCGGCGAGGCCGGGGAGCGTCTTGCCCTCGAGGTATTCGAGGGAGGCGCCACCGCCGGTCGAGATGTGGCCGAATGCGTTCTCGTCGAAACCGAGGGTGCGCACCGCGGCGGCGGAGTCACCGCCGCCGACGACGCTGAAGCCCTTGGAGTCGACCAGGGCCTGGGCGACCGCCTTGGTGCCCTCGGCGTAGTCGGGGTGCTCGAAGACGCCCATGGGGCCGTTCCAGAAAACGGTCTCGGCGTCGGAGAGCTTGGCTGCGTACAGGGCGCCGGTCCTCGGGCCGACGTCCAGGCCCAGCTGGCCCTCGGGCATCGCGTCCGCGTCGACGGCGGTGTGCTCGGTGGACGCCTTGGCCTTCAGGTCCGGGAATCCGGGAGAGACCACGACGTCGACCGGGAGCAGCAGTTCGACGCCCTGCTTCTCGGCGCGCTCCATGTACTCGGTGACGGCCGGGATCTGGTCCTCCTGCAGGAGGGAGCTGCCGACCTCGTAGCCCTTGGCCTTGAGGAAGGTGAAGGCCATGCCGCCGCCGATCAGGATGCGGTCGGCCTTGCCCAGGAGCTGGTCGATGACGGCCAGCTTGTCGGAGACCTTGGAGCCGCCGAGCGCGACGACGTAGGGGCGCGCGACGTCCTCGGTGAGCTTCTTCAGGACGCCGACCTCGGTGGCGATGAGGTAGCCGGCGTAGTGCGGAAGGCGGGCCGGCAGGTCGTACACGGAGGCGTGCTTGCGGTGCACGGCGCCGAAGCCGTCGCCCACGTAGACGTCGGCCAGGGCGGCGAGCCGGTCGGCGAACTCGCCGCGCTCGGTGTCGTCCTTGGACGTCTCGCCGGCGTTGAAGCGCAGGTTCTCGATGACCGCGACCTGGCCGGGCTGAAGGCCGTCCACGGCGTCGTGGGCGGCGGGGCCGACGGTGTCCTGCGCGAACGCGACCGGGGCACCGAGGAGTTCGGCGAGCCGCTCGGCCGCGGGCAACAGGGAGAAGGCGGGGTCCGGGGCGCCCTTGGGGCGGCCCAGGTGCGAGGCCACGATCACCTTGGCGCCCGCCTGCGCGAGGGCCTTGACGGTGGGCAGGACGGCGCGGATGCGGCCGTCGTCGGTGATCACGCCGTCGGCCAGCGGCACGTTGAGGTCGGCGCGGACGAAGACCCGCTTGCCGTCCACGCCGGAGGCGAGAAGTTCGTCGATCGTCTTCATGTAGGGGACTCCCGAGAGGGCTGGTGTTCGGAAGAGGGTTGATCTGCACGCGAGTCAGGGCTCGGACAGCGCGCCTGTGCGCTGCCCGAGCCCTGCACTCACATCGAAGTGTCTGATCCGGCGATCAGAGCTGGTCGCCGACGAAGACCGTCAGGTCGACGAGGCGGTTGGAGTAGCCCCACTCGTTGTCGTACCAGCCGAGGATCTTCACCGTGTTGCCCTCCTGGACCATGGTCAGGGAGGAGTCGAAGGTGCAGGAGGCCGGGTCGCTGACGATGTCCGAGGAGACGATCGGGTCCTCGGTGTACGCCAGGAAGCCCTTGAGGTCGCCGTCCTCGGAGGCCTTCTTGAACGCGGCGTTGACCTCGTCGCGGGTGACCTCGCGCTGGAGCGTCACGACCAGGTCGGTGGCCGAGCCGGTCGGGACCGGGACGCGCATGGCGATGCCGTCGAGCTTGCCCTTGAGCTGCGGCAGGACCAGGGCGGTGGCCTTGGCGGCACCCGTCGTGGTCGGGATGATGTTCTCGGCGGCGGCGCGGGCGCGACGCAGGTCCTTGTGCGGGAAGTCCAGGATGCGCTGGTCGTTGGTGTACGCGTGGACCGTCGTCATCAGGCCCTTGACGATGCCGAAGTTCTCGTCGAGAACCTTGGCCATCGGCGCCACACAGTTGGTGGTGCAGGAGGCGTTGGAGATGACGTGGTGGTTCGCCGGGTCGTAGTCGCCCTGGTTGACGCCCATCACGATGGTGATGTCCTCGTCCTTGGCCGGAGCCGAGATGAGGACCTTCTTGGCGCCGCCGGCGATGTGCTTCTCGGCGTCGGCCTTCTTCGTGAAGATGCCCGTCGACTCGATGACGATGTCGACGCCGAGCTCGCCCCACGGGATGTCGGCGGGGTTGCGCTCGGACAGGACCTTGATGGTGTGGCCGTCGACGGTGATCGTGTCGGCGGTGTGCGACACCTCGGCCTTCAGACGGCCGAGGATGGTGTCGTACTTGAGCAGGTGCGCGGTGGTCGCGGTGTCACCCAGGTCGTTGACAGCCACGATCTCGATGTCTGCACCCTGCTCCAGCAGCGCGCGGAAGTAGTTACGACCGATGCGGCCAAAGCCGTTGATGCCTACGCGGATCGTCACGAACCGATCTCCTCGTTGGTACGCCGGTTGCGACACCGGCGAGCTAAATGGGATGTCCCCGACCGCCTACGACCCTACCCCTCGGAGACCCCCGGAGTGACATTGAGACGCCCCATACGCGGCGAGGCGGCCCGTACCCGCCAGTAGGGGTACGGACCGCCCGCTCCGATCGTGCGATCGTCACCAGGTGTTACCCGGCGAGTGCCTTGAGCGCCTTGCCGATCAGGGCCGTGCGGTCGGCCGCCGCGGTGACGTGCTCCAGGCCGAAACCGAGCAGCACGGTGTCGTCCGTGGTGACGGCTCCATAGGTGCGGAACAGCGCTCCGGTGCGCGCCCAGTCCTTGAGGACGGCGGGGCTGCCCGCGGGCGGCCCGGTGACCTGCCAGGCGCCCAGGGACGTCTCGAAGCCCTCGGTCTGGGTGGCGGTGCCGCCGACGACGAGCGACAGGTCGTCGGCGAGGACGCCGTGGCCGCCGCTGCCCGGGTCGGTGACATAGGCGAGGGAGACCTCGACGGACCTGCCGGCGTACGCGCTCAGGTCGAAGTCCACCTGCTGCCAGCCGGCGGAGGCGCCGGTGAGGGCGTTCCAGGAGCCGCTGGTGCCGGTGGCGGTGCAACCGTCCGACGCCAGGGTCAGATAGTGCTTCAGCCAGGGGTGTTCATTGACGTAGAACCCGGCGCCGCACTCGGCAGGGACCGCGGTGCCGGTGGCGCCGCCCGCCTCGGGCAGCGTCGTCCAGTCCTCGCCGCCCACCGTGTGCGCCTCGACGACGGCGTTGTCGTAGCCCGGCTCGGTGTCCCACAGCAGTCGGCCGTGCAGAGTGGGCTTGTCGGCGGCGCTGACGCCGGTGAGGTCGATGGTGCGGGTGAGGCGCTTGTAGGCGTCGTCGGTGTGCACCGCGGCCGCCATGCCGGAACCGCTGTACGGCCCGTACGGGTTGACGGTCCCGGCGAACTGGCCCGCGCCCGCGCTCGCGAACTGCGGGTAGCCGGCCGTGGGCAGCTCGTCGGAGGTGATCCCGTAGGTTCCCGCCCGGTCGAGCGGGTTGCCGGCCGCCGGGCCGAGCGCGCCGCCGGCGCCGGCGAGGGCTCCGGAGCCGGTGAAGCCGGTGGCTCCGGGCGTCGACGTACGCGAGTAGGCGCCCAGGTAGTACTGGCTGAAGTCGTTCGAGAGCGTGCCGTCGCCGAGGTCGACGCTGCCGCCGGCCTGCTCGCCCGCCTCGATCAGCTTGCCGCCCTCGTTGAGGTAGGCGCGCAGTTGGAGCTGGGTGGGGTTGCCCGGCCGGCCCGCGCCCGTGTAGTGGACGACCGTCCGGAAGTGGTCCAGCACGCCGAGCGCGTCGGGGGCGCCCTGGGCGGCGACGTCCCAGACGATCGCCTTGCGGCCGTTGGCCTTCAGCGCGTCCACGTACGTCTGCGCCTGTACGGCGGTCGCGCCCTCCTCGGCGACGACGAGCGTGTCGGCCTTGGCCCGTTCGGCGACGGTGTACGTGAAGTGCTCACTGGTGGCGGGCTTCCCGTTCCGGGACCTGCCGGTGAACCACACCTCGACCTTGTCGCCCGGTGCGCCGCCCCGGACCTCGGCCCGGTACTCGTCGAAGTAGAGGTTGTCGTCCCCGCCGTAGGTCTCGCCACCCTTCCAGGGCCTGAGCGCCTGGTCGTGGGTACGGCCGCCGTTGACGCGGTACTTCAGCTCCTTGTCGCGGACGGACCTGCGCGCGACGACCGAGACCTCCTGGTCCGCGCCGCGCGCGTACGAGGTCGGGAACGCGGCCGGGGTGAAGTCGGCGGCGGTCAGGCCGACCGAGGACGAGGGCCGGTCGGGGTGGGCCGCGGTCTCGGCGACGGAGAGCGCGAACGGGACGTTCTTGGCGAACTCCTGCTGGATCAGCTTCTCGTCGTCCGGGAAGTTGAAGACCGACTGGCAGTCGGAGGCGTTCCAGGTGTCGTTCGGGTCGAGGTCCGAGGCGGTCTGGCAGGTCGACATCTCGGGGGTGAACATCGCCATGCCGTTGACGTTGCCGGCGTGCCCGTCCGCCTCGCCGTTGGTGGTGTAGAGCTCCGAGGAGACCTGCGGGTGGTAGCCCGGGACCGCGGAGTTCGCGGGGGTGCCGGCCAGCGCCTTGTACAGGACGTCGTCCGGGGTCGGCGTGGCGACCTGCCAGCCGACGCCGTAGAGGAGCAGTTCGGCGGCGGAGTGGTAGTTGATGCCGTACGTGAAGCCGATGCGCTTCTCGAACGCGTCGAGCGCCTTCGTCTCGGGCTCGGAGGCCGGGGTCGCGCCGCGGTAGGTCTCGCTGGTGGGGTTGGGGGACGAGCCCTCGTCGTCGTAGCCCCACTTGTAGGCGAAGTTGCGGTTGAGGTCGACGCCGTCGCCGGTGCTGATGACGCCGTCGCCGTTGACGTCCCGCAGGTTCTTGCGCCACAGCCGGGTGGCGCTGTTCCGGAAGGTGTAGTCGTAGCCGTCGGGGTTGGCCGACAGGACGAACCACAGCTCGGTGGAGTCGACGATCTTCTTGACCCGCTGGTCGGTCCTGTAGTTGTCCAGGTAGTAGTGCAGCAGCCGCCTGGTCATCTCCGGCGTGATCCACTCGCGCGCGTGCTGGTTGGACATGTACAGCACGGAGGGCTTGGAGCCGTCCCGGGACTTCTTGGCGCCCTTGGTCAGTTTGAGCGCGAGGATGTCCTGGCCGCCGACCGTCCTGCCGATGGAGACGACCTTGGTGAGGCCGGGGTTCTCCTGACCGGCCCTGACGATCTCCTCCTTCAGGCCGCCACTGCCGCCGTACGGACGGAACACGCCCTCGGCGGCGGCCGCGACGCGGTTCTCCGCCCTGGCCGAGAGGGTGTGCTCGGTGAGGTCGACGCCCTGCCGCTCCAGCTTCCGTGCCTGGTCGTCGGTGAGGTAGACCTCGACGTCGGCCGTGCCCTGGTCGGGCGCCTGTCCGGCGAGTTCCTGGCCGTCCTGTCCGGCGGCCAGCAGCAGGGGTAACTGCTGCTTGGTGATCTCGGCGCGGTAGACCTTGACCTCGTCCGGTCCGGACGAGGTCGCCGGGTGTCCGCTCTGCGCCTGGGCGATGGGTGCGATGCTCGCTCCGCCGATCAGGAGCGCGCCGACAGCGAGGATCGATCTCGCTCTGTGTCTCATGAACCCCCCTAGCAGTGGTCCGCCACGACGACGAACACCTGCCAGGCTCATGACAGTTCATGATCCAGTCAAGAGTGCATCAAAGACGGACAAACGCCGGTGCCCGGGCCCCTCGGGCAGGGGCACCGGCGTGGCGGCCGCGGTCGGATCAGCCGACCAGGTTGTCGGCCAGGTCCTCGGAGATGTTGGCCTCGGTGCCCGGGATGCCCAGATCGGAGGCCCGCTTGTCGGCCATCGCCAGCAGCCGGCGGATCCGGCCTGCGACCGCGTCCTTGGTCAGCGGCGGGTCGGCGAGCGCACCCAGCTCCTCCAGGGAGGCCTGCTTGTGCTCCATGCGCAGCCGGCCCGCCGCCGCCAGGTGTTCGGGCACCTCGTCGGCGAGAATCTCCAGGGCGCGCTGGACACGGGCACCGGCGGCGACGGCCGCACGGGCCGAACGGCGCAGGTTGGCGTCGTCGAAGTTGGCGAGGCGGTTCGCCGTGGCCCGCACCTCGCGGCGCATCCGCCGCTCCTCCCAGGCCAGCACGGACTCGTGCGCGCCGAGCCGGGTGAGCAGCGCGCCGATCGCGTCGCCGTCCCGGACGACGACCCGGTCCACCCCGCGGACCTCACGGGCCTTCGCCGCGATGGACAGCCGGCGGGCGGCACCGACCAGGGCGAGGGCGGCCTCCGGACCCGGGCAGGTCACCTCGAGGGACGACGAGCGGCCGGGTTCGGTCAGCGAGCCGTGCGCCAGGAACGCCCCGCGCCAGGCCGCCTCGGCGTCACAGGTGGCCCCGGAGACCACCTGCGGGGGCAGACCGCGGATCGGGCGGCCGCGGCCGTCCACCAGACCGGTCTGCCGGGCCAGCTGGTCGCCGCCCGCGACCACCCGCACCACATAGCGCGAGCCGCGGCGCAGACCGCCCGGCGCCATCACGATCAGCTCGGAGGTGTGGCCGAAGATCTCCAGGACGTCCCGCTTGAGCCGGCGGGCCGCCATCGCGGTGTCCAGCTCCGCCTCGATCACAATGCGCCCGCTCACCAGGTGAAGGCCGCCGGCGAACCGCAGGATGGCGGAGACCTCCGCCTTTCTGCAGCAGGTCCGGGTGACGGGGAGCCGGGAGATCTCATCCTTCACCGCTGCCGTCATCGCCATGGGCCGATCCTTCCATGCATCCGAAAAATACGGTCGTACGCGGCGGCGAGGAGCTCCGGGTCGTGCCGCGAAGTCCCATCGGCCCGGGCCACCGGCGCCAGCTCGACCGCGGCCCCGAACCGGTTGGCGGCTTCGGTCAGCGAGTCGCGGTCGGGCACGGCGGCCTCGTCGGCCAGCACCACGTCCAGGGCGAGTTTAGGGGCGTGTCGTCCCAAAACCTCCAAATGACGCTGCGGGGAGAACCCTTCGGTTTCTCCGGGCTGCGGTGCGAGGTTCAGGGAGAGTACCCGGCGCGCCTTGGTCTGCGTGAGCGCGTCCAGCAGTTCCGGCACCAGCAGGTGCGGGATGACCGAGGAGAACCAGGAGCCGGGGCCGAGCACCACCCAGTCCGCGTCCAGGACCGCGGCGACGGCCTCGGGCACGGCGGGCGGGTCGTTCGGCACGAGGTGCACGGACTGCACCTCGCCGGGTGTGAGGGCGACCGTCGCCTGGCCGCGGACGGTGTCCGTCTCCTCGGGCCGGTCCGGGTCGTGGCCGCGGACCAGGGCCTCGAGCTCCAGCGGCACGGCGGACATGGGCAGCACCCGCCCGTGCGCGCCGAGCAGCTTGCCGACCAGGTCCAGGGCCTGCACATGGTCGCCGAGCTGCTCCCACAGGGCGACGATCAGCAGATTGCCGACCGCGTGCTCGTGCAGGTCGCCCTTGGACTCGAAGCGGTGCTGGATGACGCGGGCCCAGGTCTGGCCCCAGTCGTCGTCGCCGCACAGCGCGGCCAGCGCCTTGCGCAGGTCGCCGGGCGGCAGCACGCCCAGCTCGTCGCGCAGGCGCCCGCTGGAGCCGCCGTCGTCGGCCACGGTGACGACGGCGGTGAGGTCGCCGGTGATCCGGCGCAGCGCGGCGAGCGAGGCGGACAGACCCATGCCGCCGCCGAGGGCGACGACCTTGGGCTGGGCGCCGCGGCGGCGGGGCTTGCCGCCGCGGGCCTCGACCGGCCGGTTCACGCGCCCGTCGGGTACCGCCCGGCGCAGTCGGCCCAGCCGCAGAGTTCGTGCCGTCATTCCCGTCCCATGTCCCGGTGTACGACCACCGTCTCCACACCCTCGGCCGCAAGGCGCGCGGCAAGTTTCTCCGACATCGCGACCGAACGGTGCTTCCCGCCCGTACAGCCGACCGCGATCGTCACATAACGCTTGCCCTCACGGCGATAGCCCGCGGCAACCAGTTGGAGGAGCTCCGCGTAGCGGTCGAGGAACTCCTTCGCGCCGGGCTGGTTGAAGACGTACGCCGCCACCTCCTCGTTGACCCCGGTGAAGGGGCGCAGCTCGGGGACCCAGTGCGGGTTGGGCAGGAAGCGCATGTCCACGACCAGGTCGGCGTCGACCGGGAGACCGTACTTGAAGCCGAAGGACATGACGGTGGCCCGCAGCTCGGGCTCCTCCTCGCCGGCGAACTGGGCGTCCATCTTGGCGCGCAGCTCGTGCACGTTCAGGCTGGAGGTGTCGATCACCAGGTCGGCGTCGCCGCGCAGCTCGCGCAGCAGCTCGCGCTCGGCGGCGATGCCGTCGACGATCCGGCCGTCGCCCTGGAGCGGGTGCGGGCGGCGCACCGACTCGAAGCGGCGCACCAGGGCGTCGTCCGAGGACTCCAGGAAGACGACCCGGTGCGTGACGCCCCGGACGTCGAGGTCCGCGAGGGACTCGCGGAGGTTGTCGAAGAAGCGGCGTCCACGCACGTCGACGACGACCGCGATCCGTGCCACGTTGCCCTGCGAGCGGGCGCCGAGCTCCACCATGGTGGGGATCAGAGCGGGCGGGAGGTTGTCGACGACGAACCAGCCGAGGTCCTCCAGACACTTGGCGGCCGTCGAGCGTCCGGCCCCCGACATGCCGGAGATGATCACCAGCTCGGGGATGACCGCGTCCGGATTCCCGGGCGGTGTGCTGTCCGTACTCACCTGTGCTCCGTCTTCATGGCGTGCGTCGTGCGGCCCGTCCTGCCCGGGTGCGTCCTGCTGGGGTGCATCCTGCCTGGTCGCACCGTGCTGGGGTGCATCCTGCCCGGCGGAATTTTCGCGCGTCTCGCTGGGCGTGCGTTCTCGGTCCGCCGTGGGCTGCGTCTCGTGCTCGGTCATGGTTCCTGCCCCCGTCGTTCGTCGGGGACGCCCGCGGTCACGGGATCCCCAGGGGCGTCCGCCGTCGTCTCGGGCGCCCCGGCTTCGTGGTCTTCTTCCATGATCTCTCCAGTGGCCGTGTTCACGGCGGGCGCGGCCGGAGCCGCCTGGGCGAGGGTCACGGCGACGGTCTCGGCCGTCTTGCGGCCTATGCCCGGAACCTCGCAGATCTCGTCGATGGTCGCGGACCGCAGTTTCTTCACCGATCCGAAGTGCTTGATCAGTGCCTGCTTACGGGTCTCGCCCAGGCCCGGCACGTCGTCCAGGGGGCCGGCCCTGAAGCGCTTGGCGCGCTTGGTGCGCTGGTAGGTGATCGCGAAGCGGTGGGCCTCGTCACGGACGCGCTGAAGCAGGTACAGGCCCTCGCTGGTGCGGGGCAGGACGACCGGGTCGTCCTGGTCCGGCAGCCACACCTCTTCCAGGCGCTTGGCCAGGCCGCAGACCGCGATGTCGTCGATGCCGAGCTCGTCCAGGGCCCGCTGGGCCGCCGCGACCTGCGGCTGACCGCCGTCGACGACGACGAGCTGGGGCGGGTAGGCGAAGCGTTTGGGCCGCCCGTCCTCCTCGGTGAGGGGGTGCGTCCCGTTCGTCCCGCCGCCGACGTCGCCGACGCCGTCGACGGCACCGCCGACAGCGCCGCCGTCGCTCCCGCCGGCCGTCCCGCCGCCGGCCTGCTCGTCGGCCGTGCCGTCGGTCCACTCCCCCGTGCGCTCCTTCTCCACGAGGTAGCGCCGGAACCGGCGGGTGATCACCTCGTGCATGGAGCGGACGTCGTCCTGGCCCTCGAAGCCCTTGATCTGGAAGCGGCGGTACTCGCCCTTGCGCTGCAACCCGTCCTCGAAGACGACCATCGAGGCGACCACGTCGTCACCCTGGAGATGGGAGATGTCGTAGCACTCGATCCTCAGGGGCGCGCTGTCCAGTTCGAGGGCGTCCGCGATCTCCTCCAGGGCGCGTGAGCGCGTGGTCAGGTCGGAGGCCCGCTTGGTCTTGTGCAGGACGAGCGCCTGCTGGGCGTTGCGCTCGACCGTCTCCATCAACGCCCGCTTGTCGCCGCGCTGCGGGATGCGCAGGGACACCTGGGAGCCACGGCGACCGGTCAGCCACTCCTGCACGGGCTCCACCGGCTCGGGCAGGGCCGGCACCAGGACCTCCTTGGGGACGGCGTCCCCGCTCTCCTCGCCGTAGAGCTGCTGGAGGGCGTGCTCGACGAGAGCGCCGGTGGTGATCTCCTCCACCTTGTCGGTCACCCAGCCTCGCTGGCCGCGCACACGACCGCCGCGGACGTGGAAGATCTGGACCGCCGCCTCCAGCTCGTCCTCCGCGACCGCGACGAGGTCGGCGTCGGTCGCGTCGGCGAGCACGACCGCGTTCTTCTCCATGGCCTTCCGCAGGGCCTCGATGTCGTCGCGCAGGCGGGCGGCCCGCTCGTACTCCATCTCCTCGGCCGCCTCGGTCATCTGCCGCTCCAGGCGGCGGAGGTACGCGCCGGTCCGGCCGGTCATGAAGTCGCAGAAGTCATCGGCCAGTTCGCGGTGCTCCTCGGCGGAGACACGGCCCACGCAGGGCGCCGAGCACTTGCCGATGTAGCCGAGCAGGCAGGGGCGGCCGGTGCGGGACGCGTTCTTGAAGACGCCCGCCGAGCAGGTGCGCACGGGGAAGACGCGCAGCAGCAGGTCGACGGTGTCGCGGATGGCCCACGCGTGCACGTACGGACCGAAGTAGCGCACACCCTTCTTCTTGTGACCGCGCATCACCTGCACGCGCGGGAACTCCTCGTTCATCGTCACCGCGAGGTACGGGTAGCTCTTGTCGTCGCGGTACTTGACGTTGAACCGGGGGTCGTACTCCTTGATCCAGGAGTACTCCAGCTGGAGCGCCTCGACCTCCGTGGACACGACGGTCCACTCCACGGACGCGGCGGTGGTCACCATCGTCCGGGTGCGCGGGTGCAGGCCCGCCAGGTCCTGGAAGTAGTTCGCCAGGCGCTGGCGCAGGCTCTTCGCCTTGCCGACGTAGATCACCCGGCGGTGCTCGTCGCGGAACCTGTACACCCCGGGAGAGTCCGGGATCTGTCCCGGCTTGGGGCGGTAGCTGGAGGGGTCGGCCATGTCTCACACCCTACTGGCGAGGGGCGACACTCCGGCGAGGCTGTGGACAACGTCGGCCGACGTCCCGGTCACCGGGAGTGACACGTGGCGTACGAGCAGTCCAGGCGGCGCGAGCGGCGCGGGCGGGCGGCCCGCCCGGCCCGGGGACGGGCCGCGGCGGCACGGTGCGGACTCGGCCAGGAGACCGCCGCGGTTGGGCATCAGGTGTTGTCGGGACTTGGTCAACACGCTTCAATGCGGGGGAACTCGGGGCCGTGCACGACGGCGTACGGGCGTGACGACTCCCGACGCGAACCGGGCGGCCCCGGTTCCGCTCCCGCGAACGGTCTGACCAGCCGTTGTGACATTCACAGAAAGGCCCCTGCATGCCGCACGCCACACAGCACGCGGACGTCGCCGCCGACGTCGCCATCGCGGAACTGGACACGGCCCTGCGAGGCGGCCCCTTCCACGTCGCCCTGCGGGCCGCGATCGCGGCCCGCGGACTGCCGCTGCAACGCGTGCAGCACCATCTCTCCCGCTACGGGGTGAAGGTCGGCGTCACCAGCCTGAGCTACTGGCAGCAGGGCGCCCGCCGCCCGCAGCGCCCCGAGTCGCTGCGGGCCGTCCGGGCCCTGGAGGAGATCCTGCAACTCCCGGACGAGTCCTTGATACGTCTGCTCGCCGAATCCGAGGACGGCGCCCACGGCGACCGGTCCTCGTCCCGCTCCTACCGCTCCTTCGTCGCGGCCTCGGGAGTTCTCGAACACCTGCTGGCCGAACTGGAGTGCCCCGTCGACAACGGGCTGGACTCCCTGGGGCACCACGAGCGGGTGCGGATCGGCACGCGGGGCGAGCTCCTGGGGCGCGAGTCGCACCACATCGTGCGGGCCCACCGCGACGGCGTCGACCGCTTCGTGGCCGTCCACCACGGCGACCAGGGCTGCGCGCCGGAGCGGATGTTGGTGCGGGCCCTGGAGAACTGCCGCACGGGACGGGTCCGCCGGCATCACGACACCGGTGTGCTCGTGGCCGAGCTGCTCTTCGACACCCGGCTGCGCTCCGGCGACACGTTCCTCTTCCGCTACGCCGTCGAGGACGGTACGGCCGGCGCCTCCCGCGAGTACCTCCGTGAGTTCGGCATGGCGGGCGGACAGTACGCCCTGGAGGTGTGCTTCGACGCGCACACGCTGCCGGTGCGCTGCCATCGGTTCACCCAGCATTCCGCGGCGGCCCCGCGCAGCGGCCGTCAGGGGCTGGCGCTCAGCCCGCAGCACCGCTCGGTGCATCTGGTGGAGCCGCGGGTACGGGCGGGGCTCGTGGGCATCGCGTGGGACTGGGAGTGAGCGCGGGACGCTCGACGCCTCCTTCGATCAGGCTTCGGGTCCCGCGACGATCCGGCCGTCCTTGACCTCGACCGCCAGTTCCGTCAGCGGCACGGTGGCCGGGGCGTGCACCACCTTGCCCGTCAGCGCGTCGAACCGGCTGCCGTGACAGGGGCAGACCAGGGTCGTCCCCTCCAGCTTGTTGATGGGGCACAACGCGTGCGTGCAGATCGTGCTGTACGCCTTGAGGGTGCCGTCCTCGCGTCGGCCGACCACCACGTTGTGGTCCCGGTACAGCTTGGCGCCGCCCGGGGCGATCTCGCTCTCCGCGCCGACCTGCACCGGGGCGGTCGGCACGGCGGGCGCGGTCTGCCCGGTCGCGCAGGCGGCGAGGCCGAACCCGGCGACGGGCGCGGCGGCCGCCCCGCGCAGAAGGGTGCGGCGGCTCGGGACGGGACGGCCGGACATGAGGATCTCCACGGGTCGGGGGCGGTACCTTCCGACCCTAACGGAGGACGATGTTCCGGTCTGGCGCGAGGACGGGTACCGCGGGGGAACGCCCGCACAGGCGTTTTACGCCGGGGACCGGATGGGATACGTTCCCGGCTGCGTCGGCCGTCCGGAGCAGCACGCCCGGCCGGGAGCAGCACGCCCGGCCGGCACGGGCCGGGCGGCCCTCACCGTCGCGGAAAGGACCCGGACTCGTGATCGTCGTCGCCGGTGAGGCCTTGATCGACCTGGTACCACAGGGGCCCGGCGCCCTGGCGGGCCTGACGCCGGTGCCGGGCGGTGGCCCCTACAACACCGCCGTGGCGCTCGGCCGTCTCGGCTCCCCCACGGCCTTCTGCTCCCGCACCTCCTACGACGCCTTCGGCGAGGCGCTGCTCGACGGGCTGCGCCGGGCGGGGGTGGACGTGTCGGCCGTGCAGCGCGGCACGGAGCCGACCACACTGGCCGCCGCGACGCTCGACGCGAGCGGCTCGGCCGCCTACTCCTTCTATGTCGAAGGCACCGCCGACCGGCTGTTCACGGCGCCGGACCGGCTGCCCGACCGGACCCGGGCCGTGTCCTTCGGAACCTGTTCCCTGGTCCTCGAACCCGGCGCGAGCGCCTATGCGGAACTGCTGCGCTCGTCGTCCGGGCAGGGTCTGTTCACCACCCTGGACCCGAACATCCGGCCGGGTCTGATCCCCGACGCGGACGCCTACCGGGCGCGCTTTCGAAGCTGGCTGCCGTCGGTCACGCTCCTCAAGCTCTCCGAGGACGACGCCCGTTGGCTCGGCGGCACCCCCGGCGAGTGGCTCGCGGCCGGCCCCTCGGCCGTCGTGATCACGCGTGGCGGTGACGGGCTCACCGTCTTCACCCGGGACGGCGGGGAGCACTCCGTGCCGGGCGAGAAGACCGACGTCGTGGACACCATCGGCGCCGGGGACACGGTGAACGCGGCCCTGCTGCACGGCCTGTCCGTCCAGGACGCGCTCTCCCCCGGGGCGCTGGCCGCGCTGGGCGCCGACGGCTGGACCCGGCTGCTGCGGTTCGCGGCGCGCGCGGCCGCGCTCACCTGCTCCCGCGCGGGCGCGCAGCCCCCGTACGCCCACGAGCTCGGCGAGCCGTAGCGGGCGCGTCCCGGTCTCCGCGACCGCCCGGCCGTCGATGAGGGCGTCATCGACGGCCGGGCGGCGCGGACGACAGGGTCAGGCCTTGCGGGCCCGTGCCGTCTTCTTCGCCGGGGCGGCCTTCTTCGTGACGCCCGCGGCCTTCTCCGTCGCCGTGTTGTTGGCGGTGGCGGTCGCCCTGGCCGTGGCCGTCTTCTTCGTGGCCGACCTGGCGGCGACCGTCTTGGCGGCCGTCTTCCGGCGCGAGGCCTGCGCCGGAATGGCGTCGCTGATCCGGTCGGCGGACAGGATCTCGCGCAGGAACTTGCCGGTGTGGCTGGCCGGGACCCCGGCGACCTGCTCGGGCGTGCCCTCGGCGATGACGAGGCCACCCCCGGCGCCGCCTTCCGGGCCCATGTCGACGACCCAGTCCGCGGTCTTGATCACGTCGAGGTTGTGCTCGATGACGATGACCGTGTTGCCCTTGTCGACCAGGCCCGACAGGACCTTCAGCAGCTTGCTGATGTCCTCGAAGTGCAGACCGGTGGTCGGCTCGTCCAGGACGTACACCGTGCGCCCGGTGGAGCGCTTCTGCAGCTCGCTGGCGAGCTTGACGCGCTGCGCCTCACCGCCGGACAGCGTGGTCGCGGACTGGCCGAGCCGGACGTAGCCGAGGCCGACGTCCTTGAGGGTCCTGAGGTGCCGGGAGATCGCCGGCACGGCGTCGAAGAAGTCCGTCGCCTCCTCGATCGGCATGTTCAGCACGTCGGCGATGGACTTGCCCTTGTAGTGGACGTCCAGGGTCTCCCGGTTGTAGCGGGCGCCGTGGCAGACCTCGCACGGGACGTACACGTCCGGGAGGAAGTTCATCTCGATCTTGATGGTGCCGTCGCCCGCGCAGTTCTCGCAGCGGCCGCCCTTGACGTTGAAGGAGAAGCGGCCGGGCAGATAGCCCCGGACCTTCGCCTCGGTCGTCTCCGCGAACAGCTTGCGCACATGGTCGAAGACACCGGTGTACGTCGCCGGGTTCGAGCGCGGGGTGCGGCCGATGGGCGACTGGTCGACGTGGACCACCTTGTCGACGAGGTCGTCGCCGTCCACGCGCGTGTGCCGGCCGGGGACGTTCCGCGCGCCGTTCAGCTCGCGGGCCAGGTGGGTGTAGAGGATGTCGTTGACCAGGGTCGACTTGCCGGACCCGGACACGCCCGTGACCGCGGTGAACACGCCCAGCGGGAAGGACACGTCGATGTCCTGGAGGTTGTTCTCGCGGGCGCCGTGCACCGTCAGATGCCGCGACGGGTCGAGCGGGCGCCTCACGTCGGGCACCGGGATGGCCTTCTTCCCGGACAGGTACTGCCCGGTCTGCGACTCGGGGTTGGCGAGCAGCCCCTTCAGATCGCCGCTGTGCACGACCTTGCCGCCGTGCTCGCCCGCGCCCGGGCCGATGTCGACGACCCAGTCGGCGACCTTGATGGTGTCCTCGTCGTGCTCGACGACGATGAGCGTGTTGCCCATGTCGCGGAGCCGGACCAGGGTCTCGATCAGCCGGTGGTTGTCGCGCTGGTGCAGGCCGATGGACGGCTCGTCGAGGACGTAGAGGACGCCGACGAGTCCGGAACCGATCTGGGTGGCCAGACGGATGCGCTGGGCCTCGCCGCCGGAGAGGGTGCCGGCCGCGCGGTTGAGCGAGAGGTAGTCCAGACCGACGTCGACCAGGAACCGCAGCCGCTCGTTGACCTCCTTGAGCACGCGCTCGGCGATCTTCTTGTCGCGGGCGTTCAGCTTGAGTCGGCCCAGGAAGTCGGCGCAGTCGCTGATGGACATCGCGGAGACCTCGGCGATGGACTTCTCCATGACCGTGACCGCGAGGACGATCGGCTTCAGGCGCGTGCCCCGGCAGGTGGGGCAGGGCACCTCGCGCATGTAGCCCTCGAAGCGCTCACGGCTGGCGTCGCTCTCGGCCTCGCCGTGCCGGCGCTTGACGAACGGGACGGCGCCCTCGAAGGCGGTCGTGTACACGCGCTCGCGGCCGTAGCGGTTGCGGTAGCGGACCTCGATCTGGGTCTTGTGGCCGTACAGCAGGGCCTTCCTGGCGCGCTGCGGCAGGCCCGCGAACGGGATGTCCGTCCGGAAGCCGAGCGCCTCCGCCAGGGCGCCGATCAGCCGGCCGAAGTAGTCCTTGGTGTGCCCGTGCGACCAGGGGTGGATGGCGCCTTCGTCGAGGGACTTGTCCTCGTCCGGGACGATCAGTTCGGGGTCGACCTCCATGCGCGTGCCGATGCCGGTGCACTCGGGGCAGGCGCCGAAGGGCGAGTTGAAGGAGAAGGAACGGGGCTCCAGCTCCTCGAAGGACAGGTCGTCGTACGGGCAGTACAGGTGCTCCGAGTACATGCGCTCGCGCTCGGGGTCGTCCGCGGCGAGGTCCACGAAGTCGAGCACGACCATGCCGCCGGACAGGCCGAGGGCGGTCTCCACCGAGTCGGTCAGACGGCGCTTGGCGGACTCCTTCACCGTGAGGCGGTCGATGACCACCTCGATGGTGTGCTTCTCCTGCTTCTTCAGTGCGGGCGGGTCGGAGAGCTGGATCGTCTCGCCGTCCACGCGGGCGCGGCTGTACCCCTTGGTCTGGAGGTCGGCGAACAGGTCGGCGAACTCGCCCTTCCGCTCACGCACCAGCGGCGACAGCACCTGGAAGCGGCTCCCCTCCGGCAGCTCCAGCACCTTGTCGACGATGGCCTGCGGCGACTGCCGCGAGATCGGCCGGCTGCACTCGGGGCAGTGCGGCTTGCCGATGCGGGCGAAGAGCAGACGGAGGTAGTCGTAGACCTCGGTGATGGTGCCGACCGTCGAGCGCGGGTTGCGCGAGGTCGACTTCTGGTCGATGGAGACCGCCGGGGAGAGGCCTTCGATGAAGTCGACGTCCGGCTTGTCCATCTGACCGAGGAACTGGCGGGCGTACGAGGAGAGCGACTCCACGTAACGGCGCTGCCCCTCGGCGAAGATCGTGTCGAAGGCCAGCGAGGACTTGCCCGACCCGGACAGGCCCGTGAAGACGATGAGCGAGTCCCGTGGGAGGTCGAGCGAGACATTCTTCAGGTTGTGCTCGCGCGCGCCACGGACGATGAGACGGTCGGCCACGCCGGTCCGCACCTTTCTTGAGAGAAGAGAACAGGGGCAAGCCCCTGTGCTTCTCAGACTAGGGGGAGCCACTGACAACGCCGGTCGGATTCCAGGACGCATAACAATCCCCGCCCCTCCAGCATGCCCGACGCCGCACTCGACCATATAGCACGTGCATTCGATTTACGGGCTCGGTCGACCTGCTTCACCCGAAGGAGTGACGGGGCTAGGGTCGACCTCATGATTGATCACGCACGTGACCTGGCGTCTGTACGTGACGCGACCGACCGATTGCTCGCCGCAGCCTCCAAACTGGACAACGCCTCGCTGGCCGAGGCGTCACGGCTGCCCGGCTGGAGCCGCGGACACGTTCTCGCGCACCTCGCCCGCAACGCGGACGCCCTCGTGAACGTCCTCGAGGGGCTCCCCATGTACCCCACCGCCGAGACCCGCGCCGCCGACATCGAGCGGGACGCGCCCCGCCCGCTCGACACCCAGCTCGCCGACGTGCGCGAGAGCGCCGACCGCTTCCAGCGGACGGGCGCCGCGCCGGCGGACTGGTCGCGCACGGTGCAGCTGCGCAACGGGGTCAGCGACACCGCGGCCCGCGTGCCGTTCCGGCGCTGGGTCGAGGTCGAGTTGCATCACGTGGACCTCGGGATCGGCTACGAGGCGGAGGACCTGCCGGCGGAATTCGTCGAGCGGGAGATCGACTTCCTGGCGGCGCGCTTCGCCGGGCACGCCGACGTACCGTCCACCCGCGTCACCGACGGCACGCGCACCTGGGACACGGGCAGGTCGGCGGCCGGACCCGAGGTCACCGTCACCGGGTCGCCCGCGGAACTGCTCTGCTGGCTCGCCGGCCGGCGCGACGGGTCCGCGCTGACGGTGACCGGGGCATCGCTTCCGACGCTGCCTCCGCTGTAGCCATGAGCGGCCCCGGGCCGCTCTCCGGCTATAGGCTGACCGCCATGACGTACAGCGGACAGGTGACGGTCGGCGGCCCGGCGGACGTGCACGAGCTCAAGGACCTGATGATCACCAAGATCGCGGTCGGCCCGATGGACAACAACGCCTATCTGTTGCGCTGCCGGGCCACCGACGAGCAGTTGCTGATCGACGCGGCCAACGACGCGGACACCCTGCTCGGCATGATCGGTGACGACGGCATCGCGTCCGTCGTCACCACCCATCAGCACGGCGATCACTGGCAGGCGCTCGCCGCGGTCGTCGCGGGCACCGGCGCCCGCACCTACGCCGGGCGGGCGGACGCCGAGGGCATCCCGGTGCCGACCGACGTCCCGGTCGACGACGGCGACACCATCCGGGTGGGCCGCGTGGAGCTCACCGCGCGCCATCTGGTCGGGCACACGCCGGGATCGATCGCCCTCGTCTACGACGACCCGCACGGACACCCGCACGTCTTCACCGGGGACTGCCTCTTCCCGGGCGGCGTGGGCAACACGCGCAAGGACCCGAAGGCGTTCGCCAGCCTCATCCACGACGTCGAGACGAAGATCTTCGACGTCCTCCCGGACGAGACCTGGGTCTACCCGGGGCACGGCAACGACACCACGCTGGGCGCCGAGCGCCCGCACCTGCCGGAGTGGCACGCACGGGGGTGGTGACCTCCCTTCGCACGGCGGGCGCGTGGTACTGAACCACGCGCCCCGGGTGCATCACCCGCGCGGGTGACTACGCGCCACTACGCCCCGGCCTGCGCGGGCCCGGCCAGCGCGGCGACCCGCTCCACCCCGAACACATACCCCTGCACCCCGCATCCCGCGATGACGCCGTCGGCGCGCAGCGAGACGTACGAGTGGTGCCGGAACGACTCACGCCGGTGGATGTTGGAGATGTGCACCTCCAGCACCGGCAGGCCGTCGCAGGTGTTGAGCGCGTCCAGGATCGCGACGGAGGTGTGCGAGTAGGCGCCCGGGTTGATCACGATCGCGCAGTGGTTCAGCCGTGCCTCGTGGATCCAGTCGATCAGCTCGCCCTCGTGGTTGGACTGGCGGAAGTCCACCGTGCCGCCGTGCGCGGCCGCCGCCTCCACGCACAGGGACTCGATGTCGGCGAGGGTGTCGGAACCGTAGATCTCCGGCTGGCGCTGTCCCAGGAGATTCAGGTTGGGACCGTTGAGGATCATGATGGGGGCGTTGGCCAGGGTGCGGGGCACGGTTCCTCCGGTCCGTTCGGGCTGGGCGTTCACGAGTTGCGGTCCACCGGGGAGCGCCGCTCGCACCCGGTCTATCACGGTGCCACCGGGCGCCCGCCGCGCCCCCTCACGCCCCCGTAACCCTCGGTCACCGTGAGTAGTTGACGCGTCATGCGCGATGCACACACCGTAAGGGCGCCCGGCATGCTGCGGCTCGCGACCGCCTCGCTCGCCGGGACAGCCATCGAGTTCTACGACTTCTTCGTCTACGGGACCGCCGCGGCGCTGGTCCTGGGCCCGTTGTTCTTCCCGACCTTCTCGCCGCTGGCCGGGACGCTGGCCGCGTTCGGCACGTTCGGGGTGGGCTTCGTGGCGCGTCCCCTGGGTTCCATGCTGTTCGGGCACGTCGGGGACCGGCACGGGCGACGGCCGGTGCTCGTCGCGTCTCTGCTGCTGACCGGCCTCTCGACGGTCGCGGTCGGGTGCGTCCCGACCTACGACAGGATCGGCGTGGCCGCACCCGTACTGCTGCTGGTCCTGCGCTTCCTCCAGGGGCTGGGACTCGGCGGGGAGTGGGGCGGTGCGGTGCTGCTGACCGCGGAACACGCGCCGGAGCAACGGCGCGGGCTGTGGTCGGGCTTCCCGCAGATCGGTCCGTCGGTGGGCTTCCTGCTGGCCAACGGCGTGATGCTGGCCCTGTCGGCGGCCCTGTCCGACGCCCAGTTCGCCCAGTGGGGGTGGCGGGTGCCGTTCTGGGCGGCCGGCCTGCTGGCCGTCGCGGGGCTGTGGCTGCGCTCGTCGATCACCGAGAGCCCCCGCTTCCTGGAGCTCGACGGCAGAGCACGGCTGCCCCTCGCCGAGGTCGCGCGCGACCACTGGCGGCTGGTGCTGCTCACCGCGGGCGCGCTCGCGGCCGGGTACGCGATCTTCTACGCCGTGACGACCTGGTCCCTCGCCTTCGCCACGGAACGCCTGGGGGTCGACCGCACGGTCATGCTGATGTGCATCATGGCCGCGGTGGTGGTGAAGGGCGCGCTGACCCCGGTGGCGGCGGTCCTCGGTGACCGCTTCGGGCGGCGCCCCATGTGCCTGGCCGGGTGTGCGGGCTCCGCCCTGTGGATGTTCCCGATGGTCGCGCTCCTGTCCACCGGCGCACCGCTGCTGATGTTCCTCGGCTTCCTGGGCGCGCTGATCTCGTTCATCACGATGTTCGCCGTGATCGCCGCCTATCTGCCGGAGCTGTACGACCCTCGGGTGCGCTGCACCGGCGCCGCGGTCGGCTACAACCTCGGCGGGGTACTCGGGGGCGCGCTCACCCCGATCGTGGCGACGGCGCTCGCCGAGCAGGGCGGACGGGTCCCCTGGGGTGTCGGCGCCTATCTGACCGGTATCGCGCTGCTCAGCCTCGGCTGCTTCACCCTGCTGCCGGAGACCCGCCCGGTGCGCGTCCCGGTCGCGCAGCCCGTCCTGGACTGACCGCCCCGGCTCCGGGCGAGGCCTCACGGGTCCTCACGGGTTGATCGCCAGCTCCAGGTAGGCGGCGAACAGCACCAGGTGGACGCCGCCCTGGAGCGGTGTGGCCCGGCCGGGGACCACGGTCAGCGAGCTCACCACCACGGTCAGGGCGAGCAGCACCATATGGGTGGCGCTCAGCCCGAGGATGAGCGGGCCGGCCAGCCAGAGCGACGCGAGGGCGACCGCGGGGATGGTCAGGCCGATGCTGGCCATCGCCGATCCGAGGGCGAGGTTGAGGCTGGTCTGCACCCGGTCGCGGCGTGCGGACCGCAGCGCGGCGATGGTCTCGGGAAGCAGCACGAGCAGCGCGATGATCACACCGACGACGGCGTGGTGGAGTCCGGCGGCCTCGACGCCCGACTCGATCGCCGGCGACACGCCCTTGGCCAGTCCCACGACTCCGATCAGGGCGAGTCCCAGCAGCACCAGGCTGATCCGCGCGGTGCGGGCGGACGGCGCCACGGCGTGTTCGTCCACGGCGACCCCGCCGCCCTGCCGCGCGATCGGAAGGAAGTAGTCGCGGTGGCGCACGGTCTGGGTCGCCACGAACAGGCCGTACAGGATCAGCGAGGACACTGCGGCGAAGGTGAGCTGCACGGAGGAGAACTCCGGGCCCGGCTTGCTCGTGGTGAACGTGGGCAGCACCAGGCTGAGGGTGGCCAGGGTCGCGACCGTCGCGAGGGCGGCGCCGGTGCCCTCGGGGTTGAAGATCGCCGTGCCGTGGCGCAGCGAGGCGACGAGCAGGCTCAGGCCGACGATGCCGTTACAGGTGATCATCACCGCCGCGAAGACCGTGTCCCGGGCCAGGGTCGAGCTCTTGGCCCCGCCGTCCGCCATGAGGGTGACGATCAGGGCGACCTCGATGATCGTGACGGCGACGGCGAGCACCAGGGAGCCGAAGGGTTCGCCCACCCGGTGGGCGACCACCTCGGCGTGGTGCACGGCGGCCAGCACCGCCCCGGCCAGGACCACGGTCACCACGGCGACCAGCACGCCGGGCAGGTCGCGTCCCCAGGTGAGGACCAGCAGGACGACCGCGGCCAACGGCACGAGGGACGTCCACTGCGTGGCGAGCGACCTGAGCCGAGCGATCATGGGGCGATCGTCGCAGAGGCCTTCGCACTTCGCATTCCGCGACTTCCGGAACATGCTCGCCTCCTTCGGCACTCGGTTCTCCGTGCGCCCCTCGCCCGGGGGCGGCACCGGGAGCGGGTGACGGCGGTGTGCCGCGCACCCCTCCCGATGACGTGGTTCCTGCGGTCGGCGCGGTCAGACGCCGACGCTGTCCTGCGTGGCGCCCTCGCTGTCGCCGCGCGCCGTCTCGGCCGCCGCCTGCTTCCGGGAGGCTCGCAGACTGGTGATCGTGGTGACGATCAGGACGCCGCAGATCACGCCGAGCGAGACGGGGATGCTGATCTCCGGGACATGGACGCCGGACTCGTGCAGCGCGTGCAGCACCAGCTTGACGCCGATGAAGCCCAGGATGATCGACAGGCCGTAGGAGAGGTGGACCAGCTTCTTCAGCAGGCCGCCGATGAGGAAGTACAGCTGCCTGAGGCCCATCAGCGCGAACGCGTTGGCCGTGAAGACGATGTACGGGTCCTGGGTCAGGCCGAAGATGGCCGGGATGGAGTCGAGCGCGAACAGCACGTCCGTGGTGCCGATCGCGAGCATCACGACCAGCATCGGGGTCATGATCCGCTTGCCGTTCTGCCGGATCCACAGCCTGGTGCCGTGATAGCGGTCGGCCACCCCGAAGCGTCGCTCGGCGGCCTTGAGGAGCTTGTTCTCCTCGAACTCCTCCTCGTCCTCGTCGGCACGGGCCTCCTTGACGAGCTTCCAGGCGGTCCAGATCAGGAAGGCGCCGAAGAGGTAGAAGACCCAGGCGAAGCTGGCGAGGATCGCCGCGCCGGCGGCGATGAAGACGGCCCGCAGGACCAGGGCTATGAGCACGCCGACGAGGAGGACGCGCTGCTGGTACCGCGTCGGCACCGCGAACTTCGCCATGATCAGGACGAAGACGAAGAGGTTGTCGACGCTCAGCGACTTCTCGGTGATGAAGCCCGCGAAGAACTCGCCGGCGGGCCGGCCTCCGGCGAAGAGCAGCAGTCCGAGGCCGAAGAGTCCGGCCAGGGCGATCCAGACGACCGTCCAGATGCCCGCTTCCTTGAGGGACACGTCGTGCGGTTTGCGGCCGATGAAGAAGTCGACCGCGATCAGGGCGGCAAGGCCCGCGATGGTCAGGACCCACAGGGGCAGGGAAACATCCATTGCGCCTCCGGCATTACGTAACGGTGGGTAGTCAGCGTCGTAGTGCTGCCGGAGGTCTCTTCCACCCCGGGCCGCGGCGTCGATGACGCTTCAGCGGCCGCACGGGCCGACGCCCCGGGATCCGGTCGGATCCGTATTGACGGGTACGCCGCACAGACAGGGAGTACTCCCCTCCGTGGGAAGACAGTACCCCAATCACCAAGTAGAGGTAAAGGGGTTAGTAAAGAAAGCGCCAAAGGCGCTGATGGAAGAGCTTTACGTGGTCTTGGTGAAGGCGCGCGAGGGCGTCACGGCTACCAGGTCCGACGCGCCTCGGCCACCTGCGCGAGCACCTGCCCGAGCACCTGGCTGCCGGGCGGCACCAGCGAGGGCTCGTACGTCCAGGCGTGCCCGACCCAGGGGTCGGCGAGGTGATCGTCCGGGACCGGGGTGAGCCTCAGCAGCGAGCGCCACAGGGGATCCAGCAACGGACCGTAACCGGCGGCGTCCTCGCGGTCGGCCACCATCATCAGATGGACGCCGAAGGCCGGCCCCTCGTCGGCGAGGTAGCGGAGCTGGGTCACCGCACGGTCGTCGAAACCGTGCGGGAAGTCGTTGACGACCAGCAGCTGCTGGGAGGTGTCGAAGCCGGGCGGCAGCGCGTCGGCGGCACCGCCGCGCACCGCCATCTGGACCAGGTCGACCCGCTGGGTGAGCCGGCCCAGGACGTCTGCCACCCCCGCGGCGCCGACCCCCGGCGGGCCCGCGAGCACACCGGCCCGCACCAGCGGCGCGAGCGGCTGCGCCGCCGAACCGGCCGGGTCGATCACGTGCACGGTGAACTCGCCCGCCGGGTGCACGGCCAGCAGCCGGGCCGCGTGCGCCACCGCCGTGGTCATCGCCAGGTGCCGCAGTTCGTAATCGTCGGCGAACGCCCCGTCGGACGATCCGGAACCTGCGCTGTCGATCCAGAAGCCGCGCTCCAGCGGCAGCCTGACCAGCATCGGGATACGCAGCTGCGGCGCCTCGGGCAGCTGGAGGTCGCCGATGCGAAGCGCCATGGGCATCTCCATCGGCACGCGATAGCCGTGCCAGACGGGGCTCTCCCAGCCCGCGTACGCCGGCGGCAGCGCGGGCTCGACGACCTCGGCCTCGGCGGTGAGCTGCGCGACGTCCCGGTCCAGGGCCTGGGTGGCCTGGTCCACGAGCCGGGTGTATTTGTCGTGGGCCGCTTCGCGTGCGGCGTCGCCCTGTCCGCCGATCCGGGCGCGCGGGTCGGACAGCACCTGGTCGAGCTCCTTCTCCCGGCGGGAGTCGGCGAAGTCGACCGCGCTGCGGTAGGCGGCAGTGGTGCGGGCGAGGTCCTCGAACATGCCCCACACCTGGTTGTAGAGCCGCTCCTCCATGGACCAGCCGGTCGCGTCGCCCGCGACGGGCCGGGCCGGCTGCCCGGGAGGGGCAGGGGGCGCGGTCGGCGGGGGCGCGGGCGGTGCCGGGGGTGTGGCGTTCCGGCGGCCGGGATGGGTGTAGTCGATCGGCCCCGTGCCGGCGGCCGGCGTGGCGGAAGGGGCGCCCGGGGGCGTGGCCGACGCTCCGGAAGGGGTGAGCGCGGAGGGATCCGCGGGACCGGAGGACGGGGTGCCGGCAGGGTCGGCGGGCGTGGTGCCGCCCGGGTGGGCGTTCTGCTGCCCGGACTGCCCCGGGCCGACCGGCGCCTGCGGTCCGTACGGGTCCTGGAGCCCCTGTTGAGTGACGGGCTGGGGCGCCACGGAGCTCGCGCCGCCCTGGGCCGGGGTCCCGCCGTGCTCCGGGCCGCGGACCGCGGGCTGTCGGAAGCGGTCGCCGTCCGGTCTCGGCGCGGGCGCCTGGACCGAGCGGGCCAGACCGCGGGAGACCGCCTCGCTGACACCGGCCGCGAGCTGCCGGGCCTCGGGCAGACCCTGGTCGTCGAGGAGTTCGGCGAGACCGCCCGCGTATCCCTGGCCGACGGCGCGCACCTTCCAGGCACCGGCTCTGCGGTAGAGCTCCAGGGCGACGACGGCCGACTCGGCGTCCAGTCCGGTGATCGTGTAGCTGGCGATCTCGCTGCCGTCCAGGCCCGTGACGGCGACGAACGGCGCCGCGACCAGGCCGAAGCGGGCGGGGCCGCCCGTGCCGTCGGGCAGTGCGAGCAGCACGCTCACCCGGTGCACGGCCTCCGGCACGGCGGCCAGGTCCACCGCGAGGCGGTGATCGGCGGCCGCCTGCCGGGAGACCTCGAGTCCGGGCAGGGCGGGGGCGCCCGGGTGGGCCACCCCTTCCACGCCCCGGACCCTGCCGTCCTCGTCGCCGAGCGTGGCGCCGGCCACGATCGGCGTGCCGGCGGAGACCCGGATCTCCAGGCGGACCTGGGACAGCGGATGATTCTGTCCCCTTACCAGCTCGGCCGTCATCGCCCGCGTCTCCCTGCCCCGTGCCACCGTGTCGTGTCGTGTGCCGCTCGCCGCCCTGCCGGTGCCGCGACGCTAGAGAAGCGGAAGGATGACCGGCATCAGGTCCTGGAAGGTGCGGCCGTTGGCCGGGGCGCCGAGGGCCGTCATCGACCAACCCGAGCCGACCCGGTGCACCTTGGCCATGATCTGGGCCGTGTAGGCGCCGCCACCCGCCAGCGTGTAGCGGGCGAGCTCCTGGCCGTTGGTCTCGTCGACCAGACGGCAGAACGCGTTCTGCACCTCCTGGAAGGTCTGGCCCGTGAAGGAGTTCACGGTGAAGACGATCTGGTCGATGTGGACCGGGACGCGCTGGAGGTCGACGAGGACGGCCTCGTCGTCGCCGCCCTGGCCGGCACCGCCGACGAGGTTGTCGCCGGTGTGGCGCACCGAACCGTCGTCGCTGACGAGGTGCCGGAAGAAGACCACGTCGACCGGCTGCTTGTCCGCGAACAGGACGGCGGAGGCGTCGAGGTCGATCTCACGGGTGCGCGAGCCGAACAGGCCGCGTCGGGGAGCAGCCTGCCAGCCGAGACCCATGCGTACCGCGGTCAGGCTGCCTCCGTCGTTCTTCTGCAGACTGATGGCCTGACCCTTGGTCATATTGACGGTCACGGCTTGTTCCCCTCTCGAGCTGTCCCCGGTTGCCGCGGATTCCGCGGGTTGTCCAGAACCCTACGCAGAGCCACCGACAGTGCCGAACCCCGGTCCGCACTTTGTGTCGGTCTTGCAACACACCACGCCGCACCGGGGTCCGGTGTGACGGCTGGGTCAGGCCAGGCCCGCCTCCCGCATCTGACGCAGTTCCTTCTTCATCTCGGACACCTCGTCACGCAGCCGGGCGGCGATCTCGAACTGCAGGTCCGCGGCGGCGGCGCGCATCCGCTGCGTCAGTTCCTCGATCTGATCGGCGAGTTCGGCCGCGGGACGGTCGGTCGGCACCGTCTCCTTGGCCTTGGCGGACCGGCCGGCCTTCGCGCCGGCCGCCTTGCCGCCGAGGGAGGGCACCGGGGCCTTGGTGCCCTGGCCGTCCTTCTTCGCCTTGCGGTAACCGGAGCCGAGCAACTGCTCGGTGTCGACGTCCTCGCGGGCGATCTGCGACACGATGTCGTTGATCTTCTTGCGCAGCGGCTGCGGGTCGATACCGTGCGCCGTGTTGTACGCGACCTGCTTCTCGCGTCGGCGGTTGGTCTCGTCGATGGCCCGCTCCATCCCCGGGGTGATCTTGTCGGCGTACATGTGGACCTGGCCGGAGACGTTGCGCGCGGCACGGCCGATGGTCTGGATCAGGGAGGTGCCGGAGCGCAGGAAGCCCTCCTTGTCGGCGTCGAGGATGGCCACCAGCGACACCTCGGGCAGGTCGAGTCCCTCCCGCAGCAGGTTGATGCCGACGAGGACGTCGAACTCGCCGGCCCGCAGCTCGCGCAGGAGCTCGACGCGGCGCAGGGTGTCGACGTCGCTGTGCAGATAGCGCACCTGGATGCCGAGTTCCAGGAAGTAGTCGGTGAGGTCCTCGGCCATCTTCTTGGTGAGCGTGGTGACCAGGACGCGCTCGTCCTTCTCGACGCGCCCGCGGATCTCGTGGACCAGGTCGTCGATCTGCCCCTCGGTGGGCTTGACGACGACCTCCGGGTCGATGAGGCCGGTGGGCCGGATGATCTGTTCGACGACGCCGTCCCCGCGCGAGAGCTCGTACTTGCCGGGGGTCGCCGACAGATAGACCGTCTGGCCGATGCGCTCCTGGAACTCCTCCCACTTCAGCGGGCGGTTGTCCAGGGCGGAGGGCAGCCGGAATCCGTGGTCGACGAGGGTGCGCTTGCGGGAGGCGTCGCCCTCGTACATGGCACCGATCTGCGGCACGGTGACGTGCGACTCGTCGATGACGAGCACGAAGTCGTCGGGGAAGTAGTCGAGCAGGGTGTTCGGCGCGGAGCCCGGCTCGCGGCCGTCGAAGTGCATCGAGTAGTTCTCGACGCCGGAGCAGCTGCCGATCTGGCGGAGCATCTCGATGTCGTACGTGGTCCGCATCCGCAGGCGCTGCGCCTCCAGGAGCTTGCCCTGCTTCTCCAGCTCGGTCAGGCGGGCCCCGAGCTCCTTCTCGATGTCGTTGACGGCCCGCTCCATGCGCTCGGGTCCGGCGACGTAGTGGGAGGCCGGGAACACGTACAGCTGCTCGTCGTCGCTGATGATCTCGCCGGTGAGCGGGTGCAGGGTGGACAGCGCCTCGATCTCGTCGCCGAACATCTCGATGCGGACCGCGAGCTCCTCGTAGACCGGGAAGATCTCGATGGTGTCGCCACGGACCCGGAAGGTGCCGCGGGTGAACGCCATGTCGTTGCGCGTGTACTGGATGTCCACGAAACGGCGCAGCAGCTGGTCGCGGTCGATCTCGTCGCCGACCTTGAGCTGGACCATGCGGTCCACGTACTCCTGCGGGGTGCCGAGGCCGTAGATGCAGGAGACCGAGGCGACCACGATCACGTCGCGGCGGGTGAGCAGCGAGTTGGTCGCGGAGTGCCGCAGGCGCTCGACCTCCTCGTTGATCGAGGAGTCCTTCTCGATGTAGGTGTCCGACTGCGGGACGTAGGCCTCGGGCTGGTAGTAGTCGTAGTACGAGACGAAGTACTCGACCGCGTTGTTGGGGAGCAGCTCGCGGAACTCGTTCGCCAGCTGGGCGGCCAGGGTCTTGTTCGGGGCCATCACGAGCGTGGGGCGCTGGAGCTTCTCGATCATCCACGCCGTGGTGGCGGACTTGCCGGTGCCGGTCGCGCCCAGGAGGACGACGTCCTTCTCGCCTGCCTCGATGCGCCGGGCCAGGTCGGCGATGGCCGCCGGCTGGTCGCCGCTGGGCTGGTAGGGGCTGACGACCTCGAAGGGCGCCACCGTGCGTTCGATGTGGGAAACGGGCCGCATGGGTTCCACCGTACGGCTCCCCACTGACAACGGGGTCGGATCAGCGGCCCTGCGGGGTGCGGGAGCGGCGCTGCACCGCTTCCCGCCGGGGCCGGGGCGGCACGCGACGGCCTCCGTGCTCCACGACCGGGTGGGCCGGGATGCCGGGCTTGGGCTCGGCGACGACCTGTTCGGGCCTTCCCATGACCATCAGCGGGTCGAACATCACCACGACACCGGCGAGGCAGAGGAAGGCCAGCGGGCCGATGAGCATGGGGGCGAGCAGCGCCGCGGGCGAGTCGCCGGAGGAGGCGTCGGGCGTGGCGTGGAGGTGGACGCTGAGGCCGGCCATCCCCATGTAGTGCATTCCGCTGACGGCCAGGCCCATCACCAGGCTCGCGCCGACGCTCCAGCGCAGCCCGCGGACCTGGCCGGCCGCCCACAGGGCGGCGGTGGCGGCGGCCATCGCGATGGCGACGGACGCGGCGACGGTGAGCGTGCTGTACTCCAGGACCCCGTTCAGGCGCATTCCGGCCATGCCCAGGTAGTGCATCGAGGCCACTCCGAGACCGGTGATGGTGCCCCCGGTGAACAGGGCCGCTCCCTTGGCGCCCCTGTAGCCGACGATGAAGATCCCGACGCCCACCATGACGACGGCCACGGCGAGGCTGGCGTACATCGTCGGCCTGTCGTAGCGGATCGGCGCCTCTTCGACCGAGAAGCCCATCATCGCTATGAAGTGCATGGTCCATATGCCGGAACCGATCGCCGCGGAGCCCAGGGCGAGCCAGCCCGGACGCCAGGACTGGGTCACGAGCAGTGCCCTGGTGGTGCAGCGCAGTCCGAGGGCTCCGCCGAGGCAGGCCATGACGTAGGCCACCAGCGGTGTGACGAGACCGTAGCTGAATCCGTCGACCGTGCCTTGCATGCTCGGCTGCCCTCCGTCCGGTTTCGGTCCTGAAATCGCCTTAATTATCCCCCTCGCTCAGGACCGTCTGACCGGTCGAGGCTGCCGCTGAGAGTATGACTCTCACCGCAATGACCGAACGGTTCTCCGACAAAGAAACACACTTTTGCCGCACATGTGCGGCAACCGTGAGCAGGCGTGAGGGCGTCCGTTCAGCCCGCGGTCACCTCGCACACCCCCCGTGACGGACGCTCTGCTGTCACAGTTGAACCGTCCGTAGTCGTCCGACGCGAGGAGTACGCATGTACGCGCGCGCACTTGCCGTCATGACCGCCGCGCTCCTGGCGGCCATGACCCTTCTGACGCCGGCCTCCGACGCCCGGGCGCGCTCCGACCGGCGGCCCGTGGTCATCGCCCACCGGGGTGCCTCGTCCTACGCCCCCGAGAACACCCTGGCGGCCGTCGACCGGGCCGCCGGGCTGGGCGTCGACTGGGTGGAGAACGACGTCCAGCGCACCGAGGACGGCACGCTCGTGGTGATCCACGACGACAGCCTCCGGCGCACGACCGACGTCGAGCGGGTCTTCCCCGGCCGCTCGCCGTGGAAAGTGAAGGACTTCACAGCCGCCGAGATCGCACGCCTCGACGCGGGCAGCTGGTTCGGCCGCTCCTACGCGGGCGTGCACGTGCCGACGCTGGAGCAGTACCTGCGCCGCGTCGAGCACAACCGTCAGAACCTGCTCCTGGAGATCAAGAACCCGGAGCTGTACCCGGGTATCGAGCAGCAGATCCTCAAGCTGCTCGGCAACGAGGGCTGGCTCGACCGGCAGCACCTCGCCCGCCGGCTGGTCGTCCAGAGCTTCAGCGCGGACAGTCTGCGCAGGGTCCACGATCTGAGGCCCGCTGTCACCACGGGGTTCCTCGGCAGCCCGGCCGCGCGGGATCTGCCCGGCTACGCGGCCTTCACCGACCGGATCAACGCCTCGCACGGGTCCCTGTCCGCGGGGTACGTGTCCGCGGTGCACGCGCTGACGGGCCCGCACGGCAGGCGGATGGAGGTCGCCGCCTGGACCGTCGACGACGCGAAGACCGCCCGGAGGGTCACCGGGTACGGGGTCGACGGCGTCATCACCGACAGGCCCGACCTCGTGCGCCAGGCCCTGTACGGGTGCTGACCCCCGCCGGCGGCGGGGAGGGCGGGCGCTGTCCGGTGTCCGGTTCCGGCGGTGTTGTCAGTGGCGGGCCGTACGGTGGGGCGCATGGACAGCCTTGGGCAGTACGAGCAGCAGGTCGTGTGGACCGTCGTCGCCACCGACATCGGTCCGCTGCTTCTGGCCGCGACCGGCACGGGTCTGGTCAACGTCGTGTTCCACGCCACCGACGCGGTGCGCGACAGGACGCTCGGCCGACTCGCGGACCGGCTGGGGACCGCGCCCGTCGAGGCGCCCGGCTCCCCGCTGCTGGCGGAGGCGATACGCCAGGTCGAGGCGTACTTCGCCGGTGAGCGGCGCGACTTCGAGCTGCCGCTGGACTGGTCGCTGATCTCGGGCTTCAACCGGCAGGTGCTGCGGGAGCTGGCGTCCACGGTGCCCTTCGGCGCGGTCGTCGGCTACGGCGATCTGGCGAGCCGGGTCGGTCAGCCGGGCGCGGCGCAGGCGGTGGGCGTCGCGATGGGGTCCAATCCGCTGCCCGTGATCGTGCCCTGCCACCGGGTCGTCGAGAGCGACGGCGGCATCGGCGGGTTCGGGGGCGGGCTGGAGACCAAGCGGAAACTGCTCGCCCTGGAAGGTGTGCTGCCCGAGCCGCTCTTCTGAGACCCGCGGACCGGACACCGCCTCGGGAGCGTTCGCGCCGTTCGGGGGCCGCGACCCGGCGGCGTCCGCCGCGGTGATCGCGGCGGCGCGGGGGCCCGCCGTTGTCGTCCCCCGCCGGCCGCGCGGGTTTGACCGGGCGCGCCGCCCGCCAGAGATGAGGGAGGACCGCGAGACAGGAGGCAGGCGCGTGGTGCTGGTGGTGTCCGATGAGGTACGGGAAGCGATAGCCGCGCGTCGGCCCGTGGTGGCCCTGGAGTCCACGATCATCGCGCATGGGCTGCCGCGCCCGCGCAACCTTCAGGTGGCGCTGGAGCTGGAGAGCGTCGTACGGCAGGAGGGGGCCGTACCGGCGACGATCGCCGTCCTCGACGGGCGGCCCCGTGTCGGTCTGGACAAGGAGCAGCTGGAGCGGGTCGCGAACGAGGACGGGATCCGCAAGCTCGGCCATCGCGACCTGGCGCTCGCGGTGGCCGCGGGGGCCAGCGGGGCGACGACCGTGTCGGCGACCGCGCTGTTGGCCGCGCTCGCGGGCGTACGGGTGTTCGCGACGGGGGGACTCGGCGGGGTGCACCGCGAGTGGACCGTGACGCAGGACGAGTCTGCGGATCTGGGTCTGCTGGCACGGACCCGGATCACGGTGGTGTGCGCGGGCGTGAAGTCCATCCTGGACGTGCCGGCGACCCTGCAACGGCTGGAGACGCTGGGGGTCGCGGTGGCCGGGTACGGCACGGACCGCTTCCCGGGCTTCTATCTGTCGGACTCGGGCCACCCGGTGGACTGGAGGCTCGACACCCCGGGGCAGGTGGCGGACGTGATGCGGGCGCAGGACGCGGTCGGTGGGCCGGAGTCGGCGCTGATCGTGGCCCAGCCCGTCCCCGAGGAGGAGCAGCTGGATCCCGAGCTGCACGCGCGGGTGCTCGCCGAGGCGCTGAACGCGTGCGAGGAGCGGGGCGTCACCGGGCAGGCGGTCACTCCGTTCCTGCTCGACCATCTCGTGCGGCACACGGACGGCGCCTCGCTGAGCGCCAATCTGGCGGCCGTGCGGGGGAACGTGAGGCTGGCGGGCCGGATCGCGGCGGCGTGGGCGGGGGGATGACCGCCGGACGGGACGGCGCGCTGCTGGTCGTCGGTGACGTGGTCACGGACGTCGTGGCCCGGCACCGGGGGCCGCTCGCCACCGGCACGGACACGGCCGCCTCGATCCGTACCCTGCCCGGTGGCGCGGGCGCGAACGTCGCGTGCTGGGCCGCCCACCGGGGCTGTCCCGACGTGCGGATGCTCGGGCGGGTGGGCGCGGACGCGGCCGCCTGGCACGAGCGGGAGCTGGCCTGTCACGGGGTGCGGCCGCGGCTCGTCGTGGACCCGCGGGCGCCGACCGGGACGGTGATCTGCCTGGTCGACACGGGAGAGGCGGCGGAGCGGACGTTTCTCACCGACAGTGGCGCGTGCCTGCGACTCGACCCGGGCGACTGGTCGGACGCGTTGCTCGACGGGGTCGCGTGGCTGCACCTGTCGGGCTATCTGCTCTTCTCGGAGCCGAGCCGGGCCCTGGTGGCGGTGGCCCTGGAGTCCGCACGCGCGCGTGGGGTGCCGGTGAGTCTGGATCCCGCGTCGGCCGGTTTTCTGGCCGGCCTGGGCGTCGAGCGGTTCCTGGAGCTCGTCGCCGGGGTGGCGGTCCTGCTGCCGAGCCGGGACGAGGCGTGCCTGCTCACGGGGCTGCCCGACATGGCGGACGCGGCGGCCAAGCTGAGCCGTCACGTCCCGCTGGTGGTCGCCAAGCAGGGCGCCCGCGGGGCGCTGGTGGCCAGGTCCGGCGCCGTGCGGGCCCGCGTCCCCGCGGTGCCGGCGACGCCCCGGGACACCACGGGAGCGGGCGATGCCTTCACGGGCGCGTTCCTCGCGGCGCTGCTCGCCGGTGCCGAAGCCGAGGAGGCCGCGGCGGAAGGGTGCCGGGCCGGGGCGCAGGCGGTCGAACGGGTCGGCGGGAGACCACCCGGGTCACGGTGAGTCGGCGACCGCAGGGCACGCGGCGGCGCTACGCCTTGCGGCCCCAGGCCGAGATCATGGGAGCGGTGGCCAGGTCCATGCTGCCGGAGGCCAGATTCGCCAGGTGCCGGTCGATGTCCTGGTGCGTGGCGAGGCCCGCCTCGACCAGACGATCCCGGATCTGCCGCACCGTCGCTGTCTCCAGGGCGGTGCAGGCGGGCGAGGCGACCGGGAAGTACGCGTCGGCCTCGACCTGGTGCAGCCCGGCCTCGCGCAGCAGCCGGGGGAGCCTGCGCCCGTACGCGAGGTCGGCGCCGCGGTCGGCCAGGAGGGTGCGGAACCCGTGCCTCAGGCGGTTCGCGAGCTGCTGCTCCGGGCCGTGCTCGTCGGGGCACAGAAGCGGTTGAAGCGCCGGGTCGGCGTCCTCGATCAGGAGCCGTCCCCCGGGGCGCAGGGCCTTGATCATCGACTGGAGCGCCCGCTCCCTGTCCGGGACATGGACGAGGACGAGCCGGGCGTGCACCAGGTCGAAGTCCGCCCCCGGCGGCTCCTGCGCGCCCACGTCGTGCACGCTCACCTCGACCGGGGGACGGGTCACGGCGGCCAGTCGTGAGACGTCGATGTCGGTCGCGACGACCTGGCCGGTCGGTCCGACCTTCCTGGCCAGCCAGGACACCACGGAGGTACCGCCGGCGCCGACTTCCCAGCAGCGCCAGCCGGGTTCGATCCCGAGTCTGTCCATGTGCCGGAACGTCGTGGGGTCGAAGAGGGCGGCGAAGGCGTCGAATCGCTCTGCCGCCTCGGCCTGGCGATTGTCGAGGAGATACCGGTCGGTTCGCGTCATGCCCCGATCATCCCAGTCATCCCGCTTGTCCCGTGCGGGCGACGCCCCCGTCGGGCGGGGCCGGTTCGTCCACAGGCGGGAACCAAGCGGAATCTCCTGTTTCCACAGGCTTTTCCGTCGTTCCCCCGCACCTGGCAAACTGGCACGCCAGGGCGCAGGAGTACGGCGGTTCGGCAGTACGGCGCGAGGAGATCCACGCGAGGAGATCCAGATGTCCATGGCAGGGAATCTGCGAAGGGTCACCGAACTCGGCCGGGTCGGTGGCCTGCGCAGGGTGGCACGGCTCACTCGTCGGCGGCCGCGCGTCGACCTGAGTCACCCCGCGCGGTCCCCGCTCGGCTCTTCCGTGGTGAACTGCGTGACGTACCGGGACGGCGTCCGGGCACCGGGCGGGCGCGATCTGGTCGATGCCGTGGCGCGGGTGCGCAAGTCCGGCGACGGTTTCGTCTGGCTCGGCCTCCACGAGCCCACGGACCAGGAGTTCGCGGGGATCGCCGAGCTGTTCGACCTGCATCCGCTGGCCGTCGAGGACGCGGTCGAGGCGCACCAGCGCCCGAAGGTCGAGCGGTACGGCGAGACGTTGTTCGCGGTGTTCAAGACGGTCTGCTACGTCGAGCACGAGGAACTCACCGCGACCAGCGAGGTGGTGGACACCGGCGAGATCATGGTGTTCGTCGGCCATGACTTCGTCATCTCGGTGCGGCACGGACGGCACGGCTCGCTGGGTCCGCTGCGCGAGGAGCTGGAGAGCGATCCGGTCCAGCTCGCCAAGGGACCCTCGGCCGTGCTGCACGCGATCGCGGACCATGTGGTCGACGACTATCTCCATGTCGCCGACTCGATGCAGTCGGACATCGACCAGGTCGAGACGGACGTGTTCTCGGCGGACGGCGCCCGGACCGACCCGGGCCGTATCTACCAGCTCAAGCGGGAACTCCTGGAGCTGAAGCGGGCGGTGGTGCCGCTCGCCCGGCCGCTGCTGGACCTCTCGGACCGGCCCATGCGGGTGGTCGACACCGAGATACAGGCCTACTTCCGCGATGTCTCCGACCATCTGCTGCGGGCCACGGAGCAGATCGCCTCCTTCGACGAACTGCTCAACTCCATTCTCCAGGCGCACCTCGCGCAGGTCACGGTCGCGCAGAACGAGGACATGCGCAAGATCACGGCATGGGCCGCGGTGATCGCCGTGCCGACGATGGTCTGCGGGGTGTACGGGATGAACTTCGATCACATGCCGGAGCGACACTGGCAGTTCGGCTATCCGCTGGTCCTCGCCGTGATCGCCGTCGCCTGTCGGGCCCTGCACCGCGGGTTCCGGCGCAACGGCTGGCTCTGAGGCACGACGGCACGACTGCGGTCCGGTGGGCGGGTCAGCCGCCCCACGCCGGATGCCGGGGGTCGTCCGCGCGCACCAGGACGTCGGCCGTGCCGGCCGGGTCGGTCTCCCGCTCGTAGTCCTCGAAGGCGGGGAGCGTCCAGCGGTCGGCCTCGGGGGTGCGGCGACGCAGGGCGGACTGCGAGAGGAGGACGTGGACGCTCAGGTCGAACGGGAACCAGTGACGCAGCAGGAGGGGGCCGTGCAGCAGGAGGACGCCGCCCGGCGGGAGCCGGACGTAGGAACTGCGGGTGGCACGGTCGGAGACCGGGTCCCAGAGGTCGGGCAGGATGCGCCCGTCGCCGCCCGGTTCGAGAGGTCCGAAGACCTCGCGCCACAGGGCTTGGGTGTCGAACCAGCCGTTGTAGTAGGACTCCACGTCGTGGTGGCCGTGCTCCAGCCGGAGCGAGGCCGGACGCAGGAAGCCCTCCGTTCCCACGACGGCCGAGGGACGGCCGCGCAGGCGCAGGGCTTCGGCGACCCGCTCGGCGAGATCTCCGGGGCGGGCCGCGGGGGCGCCGTCGAAGGCGATCCGGGGCCAGGGGCTGCCGTCGCCCGGCTTCAGGTCGAGCAGCCGCTCGGCGAGCAGGTCGCCGAGCCGTTCCCAGGTGATCGCTTCGAGTCGCACACCGCCATGATGCCGCGTCGGGCCGGGGCACGGCGGCCGCCGGTCCCGGACCAGGACCGGTGCTCGCCGGTCGCGCGGTGCCGCTCGCCGCGGACGTGTGTGACGGCGGGCTCACCGGTGGGAAAGAACCCGATATGGCGCTCTTTGCAACTCCTCATACCGGTACCGGACTTCGGGACGGACTTCTCGTCGTCCAGCCTGTGCGGCGCAAGCAGTGCGCCGGGTGCCGTCGCGGGCCGCTGCCGATGCTCGTCCTGGAGGACGGCGTACCGCGCTGCCTCGACTGCGCCGACCTCGGACATCTGGTGTTCCTGCCGCGCGGCGACACCGCGCTGACCCGCAGATCGCGGGAGGAGAGCGCGCTGTCGGCGGTGGTCGTGCGGTTCAACCGGCGCCGGGCCCGGTACGAACGCCAGGGCGTCCTGGTCGAGGAGTCCGCGCTGGCCCGTGCCGAACGGCGCTGCCTGGCGGACGCGGAGGCGCGCAGGCGGCGCCGGGCGCGGGACGCCCGACGGCGGGCGGCCGAGGATCTGCGGTTCACGGGCGCCTTCGCGGCGGAGATACGACGGCTGTTTCCCGGTTGTCCCGAGGACCGGGCACGGGAGATCGCGGCGCACGCGTCGGCGCGCGGCAGTGGCCGGGTGGGGCGCAGCGCGGCCGGCCGGGCGCTCTCGGAGGGCGCGGTGGTCTCGGCGGTCGTGGCCTCCGTACGGCATCTGGACACCCCGTACGACGAGCTGCTGATGAGCGGGGTGCCACGGCACCGGGCACGGCGGCAGATCGCGGCGGACGTGGAGTCGACGCTCACGGGATGGCGCGGTGACGAGCCCGTCCCCGCCCGGTGAGCCGGTGGCCGTGAATTCACTTGTGACAGCGGAAGGCGCCGGGCAGGATCTCGGCTCGACGGGTGGGAGCTGACGCAGAGATGATCGACGGACCGTACTTGGTACTGGCGGCGCTTGGTGTCCTCGGCACGGGACTGATGGCCGGCGTCTTCTACGCCTTCTCGGTTCTGGTCGTGCGGGGACTGGCCGCGCTTCCGCCCGCCCGGGGAGTCGCCGTGATGAACGCGATCAACTCCTCCGCCATGACACCCGCGTTCATGGTCGTGTTCTTCGGTGTGGCCACGGTGTGCGCGGTGATCGCCGTGGTGACCTTCGTCCTGTGGCCGGACGACGGGACGGTCGAGCTGCTGCTGGGCAGCGCGCTGTACCTGGCCGGTTCGTTCGGCGTGACGGTGATCGCGAACGTGCCGCGCAACGCCCAGCTGATGCGACTGGAGCCGGACACCCCGGAGGCTGCCGCCTACTGGCCGGCCTACCTGCGCGAGTGGACGAGATGGAACCACATACGCGCGGCCGCCTCGGCGCTGTCCGCGGTCGTGTACCTGCTGGCGCTCGTCTGAGCGCGCCGCGGTCCCCCGTCGGGACGCCCGTCCGGGCACCCGACGATCCTCGCGCGGGCCGGTGGGAGAAAGCGCTGTATGCCGCTCTGCGCGTGCGGCCCGGGAGACGTATCGTGGCCGGAAGAGCGCCGCCCGATGACGCACGGCCCGTCGCACGCGCGAGCAAGGAAGACGGCCATGGCCGATCCCAAGGGTTTCATGACGACGCCCCGCCAGGAGTGGGCCCGTCGGCCCGTCGAGGAGCGGGTCCGGGACTGGGACGAGGTGTACGTCCCCGGGGCGCTGCTGCCCATCATCAGCAGACAGGCCGACCGTTGCATGGACTGCGGCATACCGTTCTGCCACGATGCCTGTCCGCTGGGCAACCTGATCCCCGAGTGGAACGACCTGGTCTCCCGGGAGGACTGGCGGGCGGCGGGCGACCGGCTGCACGCCACCAACAACTTCCCCGAGTTCACCGGGCGGTTGTGTCCGGCACCGTGCGAGGCGGGGTGCGTGCTCGCGATCAACCAGCCGGCCGTCACCATCAAGAACGTCGAGTGCGCGATCGCCGACCGGGCCTGGGAGGAGGGGTTCGTGCCGCCCCGGCCGCCGGACCGGCTGACCGGGCGGACGGTGGCCGTGATCGGTTCGGGCCCCACCGGGCTCGCCGCCGCCCAGCAGCTCACGCGGGCCGGGCACACCGTCGCCGTGTACGAGAAGGACGACCGGCTCGGCGGGCTGATGCGGTACGGCATCCCCGAGTTCAAGATGGAGAAGCGCCATCTGGAACGGCGGCTGAGGCAGATGCGGGCCGAGGGGACGAAGTTCCGTACGTCCACGGCGGTCGGCCGGGACGTGGGCGCGGCCGAGCTGCGGACGCGGTACGACGCCGTGGTGGTCGCCACGGGCGCCACCGCGTGGCGGGAACTGAGCGTCCCGGGACGCGAGTTGGCGGGCATCCACCAGGCGATGGAGTATCTGCCGCTGGCCAACCGGGTGTGCGAGGGGGACCTGGAGTCCTCGCCGATGTCCGCCGTGGGCAAGCACGTCGTGATCGTCGGCGGCGGTGACACCGGAGCGGACTGTCTGGGGACCGCGGTGCGCGAAGGGGCCGCGTCCGTCACCCAGCTCGACATCTACGCGCAGCCGGACGCCGAGCGCGACGAGGACATCGATCCCTGGCCGACGTATCCGAAGGTCTACCGGCTGTCGGCCGCGCACGAGGAGGCGCGCGACCTGGAGACGGCGCCCGCGGCGCACGCGGACGCCCGGCTGTTCGCCGCGTCCACGCTCCACTTCGCCGGCGACGCCGACGGGCAGGTGCGGTCGCTGCATCTGGTCGAGGTGGACGCGCTGCGCAGACCGGTGGCCGGCTCGGGGCGTACGCTCCCCGCCGACTTCGTACTGCTCGCCCTCGGCTTCTCGGGACCCGACCGGCAGGACGGGCTGATCGACCAGCTCGGGCTGGGGCTCGAACCGCGCGGCACGATCACCCGGGACGGCGGCTTCGCGACGAACGTCCCCGGGGTGTTCGCCGCGGGGGACGCGGCGCGCGGCCAGTCGCTCATCGTGTGGGCGATCGCGGAGGGCCGGGCGGTGGCCGCGGCCGTCGACCGCTATCTGACGGGGAGTTCCCGGCTCCCGGCGCCGGTCGGGCCGTACGACCGGCCCATGGTCGTGTGAACCGGTCCGGCCAGGTCCTGCGAACCGGTCCATCCTGACCAAGACGAAAGACCCTAGCGCCGTTGGTCCGTGCCCGCCCGCTTCGCCGTCGACAGTGCCACCCGGTTCCAGGTGTTGATCGCGAGGATCAGGGCCAGCAGGTGCGCCAGTTCCTGCTCCTCGAAGTGGGCCGCCGCCTCGGCGTAGACGTCGTCCGGGACACCGGTGTCGGCCACCAGGGTCACCGCCTCGGTCAGGGCGAGGGCCGCCCGCTCCTTCCCGGTGAAGAAGTGGCGGGCCTCGCGCCAGACGGCGACCATGTGCAGCCGGTCCTCGCTCTCGCCGGCCTTGCGGGCGTCGTTGGTGTGCATGTGCAGGCAGTACGCGCAGTGGTTGAGGTGCGAGGCGCGGATCTGGACCAGTTCGACGAGGGCAGGGTCGAGGCCCTCGCGGGCCGCGGTGTCGAACCCGACGAGGGCACGGAAGACCTTCGGGGCGGCCTTGGCGAAGTCGAGGCGGCCGGGCTCGTCGGTGCGGGTGTCCGTGATCGTGGCCGGGTTCGCCGTGCGGGTGTTCGCGTTCGTCGTCATGTGCTTCAACCTATGGCCCGGAAAGACCTCTTGTAGGGTGCAATTCCATGGTGGAATCGTGGGTCAATTCGGCGGAGCGGATCGGCAGCGACCTGCATCTGGAGCTGTCGTCGGCGGGTCCCGGCGGGCGTCGGGCCGCGGTCGTCCGTGCGCTGCGCGAGGCCGTACGCGACGGTCGGCTGCCGCCGGGGACCCGGCTGCCGCCGTACCGCTCGCTCGCCGCCGACCTCGGGGTCGCCCGCAACACGGTGGCGGACGCGTACGCGGAGCTTGTCGCGGAGGGGTGGCTGACCGCCCGCCAGGGCTCGGGCACGCGCGTCGCCATGGGGATGTCCGCCCCGCCGCCGGGGCGCCGAGGCGGCTCCGCGCCGCCGCGCGATGTCACCCGGGTGCCCCGCAAGGCGCCCCCACGCGCGCGTGGCCCCCGCCACGACCTGCGGCAGGGCACCCCCGACGCGTCGTCCTTCCCGCGCTCGGCCTGGCTCACCTCCTACCGGCGGGCGCTCCAGCAGGCGCCGAACGAGGTGTTCGGACCGGGCGACCCGGCCGGCCGGATCGAACTGCGCGAGGCCCTCACCGAGTACCTGGCACGGGCCCGCGGGGTGCGCACGGATCCGGACCGGATCGTGGTCTGCTCCGGCTTCGCGCACGCCCTGCGCCTGCTGTTCGGCCAGGGCGCGGGCGGGATCCTGCGCGGGCCGCTGGCGGTGGAGGCGTACGGGCTGGGATTCCACCGGGACCTGCTCGCCACGGCGGGCGTGCGGACCGTACCGCTGCCGGTGGACGAACACGGCGCGCTCGTCGGTGGGTTGGGCCGGGAACGGGGCGTGCTGCTCACGCCCGCGCATCAGTTCCCGACCGGGGGCCCGCTGCACGCCGAGCGCCGGGCCGCGGTGATCGACTGGGCACGGGCGCGAGGCGGTGTGGTCGTCGAGGACGACTACGACGGGGAGTTCCGTTACGACCGCAAGCCCGTCGGCGCGCTCCAGGGCCTCGATCCCGACCGGGTCGTCCTCGTCGGCTCGGTGAGCAAGAGCCTGTCGCCGGCCCTGCGGCTGGGGTGGATGGTCCTGCCGCGGCGGTACGTCGCCGACGTACTGGCCGCCAAGGGCGAGCGCGAGGCGTGGGCGAGCGTGCCGGACCAGCTGTGCCTGGCCGACTTCATCGCGTCGGGGTCGTACGACCGTCATGTGCGGCGGACCCGGCAGCGTTACCGCGGCCGCCGCGACCGGCTCGTCGAGGCGCTCGCCGCGCGGGCCCCGCACATCGAGGTCACCGGGGTCGCGGCCGGTCTGCACGTGGTGCTCCGGCTGCCGGACGGCACCGAGCGGTCCACCGTCGAGGCGGCCGGGCGGCGGGGCGTCGCACTGGACGGCCTCGCCGCGTTCCGGCACCCGGAGACGGACATGGCGGTGCGGGACGGGCTGGTGGTGGGGTACGCGACGCCCTCGGACCATGCGTACGGGGCGGCCGTCGAGGCACTGTGCGGGGTGCTGCCCCCGCCGTGAACCCGGGGCGGCCCCCCAGCCGCGACGGCCGCGGGCCTCACCCCTTGCGGACCCCACCCCTTGCGGGTCTCACCCCTTCCTGGCCACCGCACCGTATCCGGGTATGACCCCGTCCTCCTGGCCCGGGACCGGTTCGCCCAGTTCGGGGTGCCACTCGGGCACCACCGCGATCCCGGGCTCGACGAGGTCCAGGCCGTGGAAGAACCGGCCGAACTCGTCGCGGGAGCGCAGGGCGAGGGTGATGCCGGCCGCCCGGAGCTTCGCGATCGCCGCCGCGGACTCCTCGGGGGTGAAGTCGGCGGTGGCGTGGGTCATCATCAGGTAGCTGCCGGACGGGAGTTCGGACAGCAGCCGGCCGACCAGTTCGTGCGCGCCGTCCTCGTCGGGGATGAAGTGCAGCAGCGCGATGAGGGAGAGCGCGATCGGCCGGTCGAAGTCGAGGATCTTCCTGGCCCCCTCGACTATGGCGGCCGGATCGCGCACGTCGGCCTGGAGGTACTCGGTCAGGCCGTCCGGAGTGCTGCGCAGCAGGGCCGCCGCGTGGGCCAGCACGATCGGGTCGTTGTCGCAGTAGACGACGCGGGCGTCGGTCGCGATGCCCTGGGCGATCTGGTGCAGGTTCGGCTCGGTCGGGATGCCGGTGCCGATGTCCAGGAACTGCCGTACGCCGCGCTCGGCCAGCCAGCGGGTGGCACGGTGCATGAACGCGCGGTTGACCCGTGCCATGACGGGGACACGCGGGTCGAGGGCCAGCATCTGCCGGCCCATCTCCTCGTCGACGGGGTAGTTGTCCTTGCCGCCGAGATACCAGTCGTACATCCGCGCGGGATGCGGTCGGCTGGTGTCGATCCGGACAGCGCCGGTGGGGTGGTCCTGCCCGGTCATACAACACTCCGTAACTGGTGGGCGCGAACGTCGATCATGGTCAATGGGGAACCAAGGTAAGGGAGTTGAGACAGTCATCGGTTTAACGGGTCGAGCGGGAGAGCAATTCAAGCCAGCCGTGCAGGACGGGCCGTTCAGGACAGGAGGAAGTCCGCCTCCCCGGCCTTCGCGCCCTCGATGAAGGCGGTCATCTCGTCGGACGTGTAGATCAGTGCGGGCCCGTCGGGGTCGGTGGACTGCCGGACGGCGATCCGGCCGTCCGCGAGCTTCATGGCCTCCAGGCAGTTGCCCCCGTTGCCGCCGCTCCAGGGCTTGTGCCAGCCTTCGCTGCCCAACTCCCGCGCGGGCATGCCGTTGTAGATCCGCTCGGTGCGGATCCGCGACCTGGTCTGGGACTTGATGCGGTCCATTCACAACTCCTTGCGGAGATCCTGGAGGATCTCCTTCGTGCGATGTGCAGTAGCGGCCTGCGCCGCCATGCGGTCCATGACCTCCAGGTGGGTCGCCACCTCGGAGCGCGCGTCCAGATAGACGGCGCCGGTCAGGTACTCGCTGTAGACCATGTCCGGAAGTTCGGGCATGGCGAATCGGAACAGCACGAAGGGCCCGTACGTGCCGGGATGCGGACCGTTGGCGAACGGCGCGATCTGGAGCGTCACGTTGGGCAGCTTCATGGCGTCGAGCAGCTTGTCGACCTGGGCCCGCATCACCTCCGCGTCGCCGACCGGACGGCGCAGCACGGTCTCGTCCATCACCACCCAGAGCCGGGGCGCGTCCTGCCGGGTGAGCAGTCCCTGCCGCTGCATGCGCAGGGCGACATGGCGCTCGATGTCGTCGGGACTGGTCTGGCCGATGGCGCCCGACTTCAGCACCCCGCGCGCGTAGTCCTCGGTCTGGAGCAGTCCGGGCACGAAGTGGGGCTCGTACTGGCGGATGAGACCGGCCGCCCCCTCCAGGCTGACGTGCATGGAGAACCAGCCGGGCAGGATGTCGTGGAAGCGCTGCCACCAGCCCGGCTGATTGGCCTCCTCGGCGAGCCGGACGAACGCCTCGGCCTCTGCGTCGGAGATCCCGTAGGCCTTCAGGAGCAGTTGGAGGTACGGGATCTTGAGCGTGACCTCGGCCATCTCCATGCGCCGGACCGTGGCGGGGGCGACCCGGAGGATCTGCGCGGCCTCCTCGCGTTTGAGTCCGGCGCGCTCCCGCAGGTCCAACAGGCGCCTGCCGAGGACGACCTGACCGACGGTCGGCGCGGACCGCGGTTCACTCACGCTCCACCTCCACGAAAACTCCCGGCAGGACGGCTCGGTCGCACAGATCGCCGGCTGCCCGGCCGGTCCGGTGACAAAGGAACGACAAAAGAATCCCCGACAGCCCTACGGCGCCACTCGAAGACCCACCCGAAGACCCGGACGGATCTCCGCTGATCCCAACTGGCGCCGCTCGACGTGCTGTTGCAAGCAGTGTGCCACGGCCCTCCACCGCGTCACACAGCACTCTGCATTTTTCAGAGTGACACTTGCCAAGTGTTCACGGCGGGGCGATAGTGGCAAGCGTGATTCCGTCCGCGCCCTTAGGAACAGACGCCGCCGCAGGCCGCCCCCTCGGTCTCGGTGCCGATGGGGGTCCCCCCGATCGTGCCCGTTCCGAACCCGGGGAGGCAGTCGGCCCCGTCCGGCTCGGCGCCGAGCGCCGGTTCCGGTTCGAGCTGGCCGCACACCCGGCTTCGCCCACCCAGGCGAGACGGCTGACGCGAGCCCGGCTGACCGGCTGGTCGGTGTGCGAGGACACCTGCGACACCGCGGTGCTCGTCGTCTCCGAGCTGGTCACCAACGCGATCGTGCACACGGCGAGCAGTCGCGTCGTCTGCGAACTGCACGACGGCGACGACCGGGTGCGCATAGCGGTGCGCGACGAGGGCTGCACGCCGGGTGAGCCCCACCCGTCCCCGCAGCGGTCCGAGGAGGAACACGGTCGAGGGCTGCTGCTGATCGAGGCGCTGTGCCACTCCTGGGGCGCCCATGAACAGGGGTCGGGGCTGCTGGTCTGGGCGGAGATCCCCCGCGGGACCGCCACGCCGCGCATTCCCGCGCAGCCGCACAACGACCTGGGCTGGGGCACCCGCCCGAAGCCCGGGCCGCCCGGCGGCCCGGGCGACGACGACGAGCCGCGACAGGAGCGACGGGAGCACCCGCAGCACGCACCGGCGGCCGCGGAGACCCCGTCGCACGCCCGGCGCCCGGAGCGGGGCGGCGCGTGAGCACGCTCTCCGGTCCCGGCCAACTGCTCGGCATGGACACGCTCATGCGGCTGCGGCGCGACCGGCAGACGCCGCCCGCCCGCCACCGCCTGGTCGTCCCCGACGACATGACCGTCCCGCTCGGCTGCGACGCGGTGGCGGCGCCCGCCGGCCTCGGACCACTGCTGCTCCCCCGCCTGCCGCGCGTGGGATGCGTGTACGCCGACGGGACGCGCTGGTGGTGGATCGTCCCGTCCGACTCGGACCACGCGCTGGAGTGGCCCGCCGCCACGCACTACGCCGCGGGAGCGGTCGTCCCGGACGCCGCGCGCCTTCCTCGGCTCATCCACCGACCGGACGGTACGGTTCCGTACACTCCGCCGATCCCGCTCTACCTGGCCCTGTGCCGGCTGACCGGGACCGCACCCGCCTGGTCGCGGCCGATCGGCGTCTGACGCTCCGGGCGTACGCCCGCGCGCGTGCACGTCCCGGCTGTGCGCCCTGCCCTGAAGCAGTACCTCCCGCGATAGTGGCCGTTCGTGTCCGGTGGTCCACGACCGGGGGAGGTCGACGGTGGCGAAGCGACGTGACACGGACGCACCCGAGGTGTCCGAGTCGGAGCGGCTCCTGTTCGGCGGTGCCCTCCGTTACGACATGGGCTGGAACCAGCACGCGGACGCCTTCCTGGAACTGAACTTCCGGGCCATGCTGACCCGCCTGCCCGCGCTGCTCGCCTCCAGCCTCCGGCTGGCCCGGCAGGCCGACCGCGTCGCCGCGCGGACCGTGCTGACCGCGGAGGCGGGCCGGGGCCTGACGCAGGCGGTGGGCCTGTTCACGGTCAACAGCGTGCTGGGCGGGCTGATGGGCGGCGGCCCGATCGAGGACCGGCTGCGCGGTGCCGTCCCCGCCCTGACCGTGATGGCCGCCGTCCTGCTGGTGGGGGCGCTGCTGCGGGCCGCGTCGACGTACGCCACCGGCCGGCTGGAGCCCAAGGTGGAGCGGGTGGCGACCGAGCTGTATCTGGAGCGGGCGGCGGCCGTGGAGCTGTCCGCGATCGAGGACCACGCCTTCCACAAGCTGCTGGACACCGCACAGTACGGCGCCTCCTCCGCCCGCCGGATGATCATCTACGGCACCCGGGTGGTGAACGCGATGATCTCCCTCGTCGCGGCGGCCGGCGTACTGACCGTGCTGCACCCGGTCCTGCTCCCGCTGCTGGTGACGATGACCGTGCCGAGCGCCTGGAGCGCGCTGACCAACGCCCGCCGCCGTTACGAGTCCTTCCACGTCTGGGTGCAGCACGCCCGCGCCGGACAACTCATCAGCGGTCTGCTCACCGAGCCGGCGGCCGCGCCGGAGATCCGGCTGCACGGGGTCGGCCCGTTCCTGCTGCGCCACTTCCGGGCGATGTCGGAGTCGGCGGAGGCGGAGCAGGCCCGGCTGGCCCGGCTCGCGGCCCGCACCGGACTGATCGCGGCGCTCTGGACCGGCCTGGCGACGGTGGCGACGTACGCGACGCTCGGCGCGCTGCTGGTCACCGGCACGATGGCGCTGTCCGTGGCGGGCACGGCCGTGATCGCGATCCGTACCGGTTCGTCGAGCCTGGACACCCTGGTCCTGGAGGTGAACTCGCTGCACGAGGAGGCGCTGTTCGTCGGCGACCTGGAGCGGCTGTACGTCGAGGCGGCCGAGCGGGCCATCCCGGCCGGGGGCGCGTCGCTGCCGGAGGACCCCCGGGAGATCCGGTTCGAGAACGTCACGTTCGGCTATCCGGGCGACGCCGGCCGTCCCGCGCTGGACGACATCAGTCTCGCCTTCCCGCTCGGCCGGATCGTCGCGCTGGTCGGCGAGAACGGCTCGGGCAAGACGACCCTGGTCAAGCTGCTCGCGGGCCTGTACAAGCCGGACCGGGGGCGGATCCTGTGGGACGACGTCGACGCGGCGACCGCGGACCGGCACCGGCTCGCCGAGCGGATCGCGATGGTGGCGCAGGACTTCAAGCGGTGGCCGTTCACCGCCCGGGTCAACGTCGCCGTCGGCCGTTCCTCGGCGCCGCTGACCGAGGAGCGGCTGAGCACGTCGATCGGCGAGGCGGGCGCGGAGCAGGTGGTCGCCGACCTGCCCCGGGGGCTGGACACCCTGCTGGCCCGGAACTTCAGCGGCGGCCACGAGCTGTCCGGTGGGCAGTGGCAGCGGCTCGGGATCGCCCGGGCCGCCTACCGGCGCGGGCGCATCCTGATCGTGGACGAGCCGACGGCGGCGCTGGACGCCCGGGCCGAGCTCGAGGTCTTCGAGAAGATCCGGGCGCTGGCAGGCACCGGCCAGACGGTCGTCCTCATCACCCACCGGCTGGCGTCCGTGCGCCACGCCGACCTGGTTCATGTACTCGACCAGGGGCGACTGGTGGAGTCCGGCACCCCCGACGAACTGCTCGGCAGCGGTGGCGTCTACGCCGAGCTGTACGCGCTCCAGGCCGGACAGTTCACTGCGACGGTGCCCGCCCCGAAGGCGGGCTGAGCACCTGTTCCGCGCCCCCGATCCCGCGTCCCTCGTCCGGTGTCGCTCTGTTCCGTGGCCCTTATTCCGTGTCCCTGCCGCGGACTATCACCAGGAAGGTGTCCGTCGCGAGGTCCATGACGACCTCGGCGGGCAGGCCCTCCTGCCGTCGCGCGTGTGCGAACTCCTCCGCGGGCCACGAACCGCGCGGCCCACCCGCGGGAAAGCGTTCGAGCACTGTTCGCCCGTTCACCACCCTGCACCTCCAGAAAGCGTCGTACGTGCAGGAGTCAACGCCGTCCGGGGGTCTTGCGGCTCCCTCAGTTGCGGGACTGAGACGTAGCTGACACCCGTTCACCGCGGAATGCGGAAGTCCCGTGGCGTCCCGGGCCCGTCGGCACCGTCCGGGTCAGTCCTCGTACTCGTCGTGGTAGAGCACGCGTTCGCCGCCCGAGACCGCCCCGAGAGCCCAGGCGCGCCCGGCGGGTTCCTCCCACTCCTCCTGCCGTCCCAGCGCCGTGAGGTCCAGCAGGCTGGTGGTCGAGCCGAGGCCGTCGAGACCGCGCCCGTAGGCGGAGTAGGTGTGGAAGACCCGGTCGTGGTCCCGCAGGAAGCAGCTCAGGCCGGGCCGCTCCACGAGCTCCCCGTCACGTTCCAGCGTCGCCTCGAAGTCGTGGTTGAAGTCGCCGAGGGACGAGGAGTACCAGGGCACCGTCCAGCCCATCCGCGCCTTGAACGGCAGCAGGGAGGTGTACGGCGCCCGGGACACCACCGCGAACGTCGTCCCGCGGGCCCGCAGATGCGCGAGGTGCCCGATCTGGTCGAGGAACGCCGAGCAGCCGCGGCAGCCGGCGTCCCACCCTGGCGCGAACATGAAGTGGTGGAGCACGAGTTGCCGCCGCCCCTCGAAGAGCTCGAGCAGAGTGGCCTTGCCGTCGCCGCCCTCGAAGACGTACTCCGTGTCGATCTCGACCATGGGCAGACGGCGCCGCTCGGCGTTGAGGGCGTCACGAGCGCGCGTCACGGCCTCCTCCTTGAGCAGCAGTTCCTCGCGCGCCGCACGCCACTGCGTGCGCGAGACGACCTCCGGAAGCGACATGACTCCTCCTGTGCGACGGTCCGTTCCCCTGGGTGACCGTCGAAAGAAGCGGAACTCATCGCCGCCCCGCTGAATTCTCACCCGGGATCTCCCGGACGGACCCGGCTGCGCACGGCCATGTCCCCACGTCGACGTACGACGGTGTCGTGCCGCCGGGCGAGCCGAACCGCGCACCACACACCACGCACCGGTACGGGTGCGTCCCGACGAGTCCTAGCCGGCCCGGACGGCCCCGACGGGCAGGGGCAGTCGGAGCGCGCCGAGACCGGCCCGCTCGCGCACCCTCGCCAGCTCCTCCAGCAGCGCGGTGAGCCGCTCGGCGTGGCGGGGCGTGAGCCGTCCCGTGTCGTCGAGGTGCACGGCGCAGGCGGTGGTGGTGTCGACCAGTCGTTCGAGCAGGGCCGCGACCTCGTCGGTGCCCTCGGTGTGCCGGGCGAGGGCGGGCAGTTCGGCGGCGGCGTGCGCGATGGCCGTACGGGCCTCGGCGAGCGTGCGATAGGCCTCGCGCCGCAGGGTCCAACGGGTGGCACGGGCCCCGGACCCGAGGGCGGCGGGCCCCGGGGCGGTGCCGTCAGGGGCGGCGGGGGCGGCGGGGACCGCGGCTGACGGGTGGGGCGACGGCGACCCGCCGGACGTGTGGGATCCGCCGGGCGCACGGAGTCCGCCGGAGGCGCGGGATCCGCCGGGACCGGGCGCACGGGGCTCGTCGAGGACGTGGGCGAGGTAGGCGTGCGCGGCGCTGCCCGCCGTGGCCAGTCGGGCGCGTACGCCCCCGCCCCGCTCCCCCGGCATCGGCAGATGCCCGACGATCAGCACGATCGCGCAGGCCAGCAGCGTCTCGGCGATCCGGCTCACGGAGGCCTGCGGTTCACCGCCGACCATGACCAGGGCGAGGACGAGCACGGTGACGACGGCGGTCTGCGCGGCGAAGTGGCGGGTGGAGACCGGCACGAGGGCACCGCAGACCGCGACGAGCACGACGAGTCCCCCGGGCCCGGGCAGGACCTCGGCGAGGACGGCGAAGACGAGGGCACCGAGGACGGTTCCCGCGGCCCGGCACAGCACCCGGGACGCCAGCGGCCCGAGGTCGGGCTTGACGAGGAAGACGGCGGTGGCGGGCAGCCAGTACCAGTGCGCGTGCCGCCCGTACCAGTGGGCGTGGTGCAGCGCCTGGGCGACGGCCACGCTGGCCCCGAAGCAGAGGGCGACCCGCAGCCCGTACTCGCGCCCGCCGCCGCCGAGGACGGTCCGGAGCAGGTCCCCCGCGGTCCGCCTCCGGGTGTGCAGGTCGGCGCCCGCGCCCCGGTCGAAGGCGTCGGCGGCGTGCAGCAGGGCGTCGTCCAGGGCGCGCAGGGCGGGCAGGGAACGGCTGGGCGCGGGCAGCGGTCCGGTGGGGGCCCCCGTCCGCACGGCGACGGCGAGCCGCCGGAGCGCCTCGCCGGTCCGTCCGGACACCTCCTCACCCGCCCAGGCGAGCGCGGTCGCGGCCTCGGCCAGGGGCAGCGCGGCGGCGTACTGCGTGTGCAGCCGTCGTTCGGCGGCGGAACCGGCGTGCCGTCGCAGCCGGGGCCCGGCGAGCGCGTCCTGGGCGTGGTCCAGGGCGGCGGTGAGCGCGGCCCGCCGGGCGGTCGCCCGGGCGCCGCCGACGGCGTCGAGCAGGTCGGCGACGGCGTCGTACACCCCGGCCACCGCCTCCCGTTCCCCGTCGAACCGGAAGTCACCGGTGAGGGCTCCGGGTGTGGGCAGGGCGATCCGCAGCACGAGCAGCCACGCGGCCCCCGCCAGGAAGACCAGGGCACGCTGCCAGCCGCTCTCCGGCAGGGGCATCCCGGCGCCGATGGCGGCGGTGACGAGCAGTTGCGTGGCAGCGCCGGAGGCGACGGGCCCGATGGCGCTGACCCCGCCGGCGAGCAGGGCCACCGCGGTGAGCAGCGCCGTGAGGACCACGGGCGCGGTGTGCTGCCCGGCGTACGTGCCGACGAGCAGCCCGGCCGCGCCGGCGAGCGCGGGCACCCCCAGCCGCTTGACGGCGGCCCGGCGGCTGCCCGGCCGGTCATTGAACCCGGCGAGCATGGCGGCGATGGCCGCGACGACACCGAGGGAGGTGCGTCCGGCGAGTACGGCGGCGAGCAGCAGGGGGCCTGCGGCCAGCGCGCCCCGGGTGGCCGCGCTCCAGGGGACGGGGCCGCGCTGGGTGCGCAGGGTGTGGGCGAGCCAGGGCGGCAGGGCGGGTGCGGCGGGGCGGGGCACGGAACTCCTTCGTCGGGCGCAGGCGGGGTGTGCCTTCGGACGACGTCGGCCGGGCGGTGGGCAGCGAGCTGCGAGCTGCGAGCTGCCGACTGCACTCTCCACCGTAGAACATGTTTATGGAGAAGACGGAACGCTCATATTTCCATGGCGTTACAGGCACTCCACCATGGATACGACGGCAACTCCCGACGGCCGGAATGCGACGGCCGGTGTCCGGGGCGCAGGAGCGCACGGCTCGGGCCGGCGGTGTCTCGACGGTCGGAAAATACGGGTGCGGGTCACGGGAGGGGCGTGGATGATCGGGAGGTTGTCCGGAGATCGCGGCCACCGCTGCCGGTCCCGGTGAGGGAAGGGGACCGCCCGTGAGTTCTGATCGCGTCGTCGTGCTTCGCCGGGCCGCCGGTGCCGACGCCGGACCGGCGGCCGAGGTCTGGCTGCGCTCGTTCGCCGCCGCGCTGCCCTCGGTCGTCAGACCGCGCTCCGACGACGACGTGCGCGACCACTTCCGGAACGTGGTGGTGCCGTCGCGGGAGACCTGGGTCGCGGAGACGGCCGGTGCGGTCGTCGGGGTGATGGTCCTCGACGGCGAGCTGCTCTCCCAGCTCTACCTCGCCCCCGACTGGCGCGGCCGGGGCCTCGGCGACCGGTTCGTCGCACTGGCCAAGGAGCGCAGCCCGCGGGGCCTGACGCTGTGGACGTTCCAGGTCAACGAACCGGCCCACCGCTTCTACGAGCGGCACGGCTTCGTGGCCGTCGAGCGCACGGACGGCAGCGGGAACGAGGAGCGGGAGCCGGACGTGCGGTACGTGTGGCGGCCTTAGGACCTGTCCGGCGGATCGTGCCGCAGACGCAGGGTCTGTCGCGCCTGGCGCGCACTCCCGAGCCCCGCCGCCTCCGCGGCCGTGCGCAGCACCTCGCGGAGCATGGCGGGAGTGAGCCGGCCGGTGAAGGTGTTGCGCTGGCTGACGTGGAAGCAGCCGAAGAGCTCCAGCCCGTCGAGGGACACGTGGGCGCCGTGCCCGAAGGCCGGGCGCGGCCGCGGGATCGCCCAGCCCGCCGCGTCGAGCGCGGGCAGCGCCGCCTGCCAGCCGAACGCGCCGAGCACCACCACGGCGCGCAGGGTCGGCCGCAGCAGGGTGAGCTCCTGGACCAGCCACGGCCGGCAGGTGTCGCGCTCCGCGGGCGTGGGCTTGTTGGCGGGCGGGGCGCAGTGCACGGGCGCGGTGACGCGGACGCCGTACAGCTCCAGGCCGTCGTCGATGTCGACGGAGGTCGCCTGCGAGGCGAGGCCGACGTCGTACAGCGCCTGGTACAGCACGTCCCCGGAGCGGTCGCCGGTGAACATCCGGCCGGTGCGGTTGCCTCCGTGGGCGGCGGGCGCCAGGCCGACGATCAGCAGCGACGCGTCGGCGGGCCCGAAGCCCGGCACCGGGCGTCCCCAGTACGTACGGTCGGCGAAGGCGGCCCGTCTGGTACGGGCGACCTCCTCGCGCCATGCCACGAGCCGGGGGCACGCCGTGCACCCGGTGATCCGGGCGTCCAGAGCGGCCAGGCAGTCCATACGGCCACCGTAGACCCGTACGACACCACCCACCGGACGGACCGGAGCCGTGCGGGCCGGGTGAAGCGTGCGCCGCGGCCGGAAAACCCCGCGGAACGGACGGGTCCCGGAGGCTAGAGTCGGGACCATGGGTGTTGAGGACTCGGACGGCGCGTACGGAGTGAGCGGCGCGCACACCACCGACGGCGGGCACAAGGCGGACGGCGCGGAGGGCGCGGACGGCACGGACGGCACGGACGGCGCGACCGTGCCGGATCCGAAGGTCGCCGCCGCGATCGCCGCCGCCGAGGCGGCCGGCCCCGCGAGCGGCCAGTCCGTGCGCCTCGACAGCTGGATCTGGTCCGTACGGCTGGTCAAGACCCGTTCCCAGGGCGCCACCGCGTGCCGGGGCGGACACGTACGGGTGAACGGCGAACGGGTGAAGCCCGCGCACTCGGTCCGCGTCGGCGACGAGGTACGGGTACGGCAGGAGGGCTGGGAGCGGGTCGTCGTGGTGAAGCGGCTGATCCGCAAGCGGGTCGGCGCGCCGGTGGCCGCCCAGTGCTACGTCGACAACAGCCCGCCGCCCCCGCCCCGCGAGTCCTTCGCCCCGGCGGGTGTCCGTGACCCGGGCACCGGGCGCCCCACCAAGCGGGACCGCCGGGAGACCGAACGGCTGCGCGCCCTGAACGGGCTGCGCGGCCCGGGTGCCCGTTCCGAAGGACGGTGACCGCGGGCCACGGCCGTCACGCTCGGCACCGCCGTACCGTTCGCAGCAGCTCGGCGTTGTGTCCACGCCTGGCCCGGGCGATGAGGGCGAGCGGCACGAGGAGGATGAGCGGGGTCGCCGCGTTCTGCCCGTCGAAGACGGTGACCTGGACGACGAACGCCCCGATCATCAGCGCGCCCAGCGCGATCGCGGCCACCGACTGGAGCACCGGGACCAACAGGGCCACCGCGCCGGCCAGTTCGAGCGCGCCGATGGTGTACATGCCCGCGCTGCCCCAGCCGATGCGGTCGAACGACTCGGTGGCCGACGGGTGCGCGATCAGCTTCGGCAGCGCGCTCGCCAGCGCGTAGAAGAGGGCGAGCAGCACCTGGAGACCGCGCAGGGCGATCCGCCCGGCACGCGCTGTACGGGCGGTCGGGACCTGTCGGCTGCCGTCGGTGACGGATGCGGCGGATGCGGTGGCGACGGCGGGAGCGGCGGTCTCGGACATGGGGTCTCCTGTGTGAGCGGGTCCGTGGTGCTGTCACAGGGGTAGACCGGGGCGCGCGGCGGAACTCATCGCGACTCGTCGCCGTCCACGGTGGTCACGGCTGCTGCCGCGGCACGCGGTGCCGGCCGTCGCACGGGCCGCTTGGAGAACGCCCGCACCGGAGAGTACGTTGCAGACAGGAGCAGGTGATCCTGGTGCGTACGGGCAACGAGCCGACGACAGCGCGCAGTGCACTGCGGCTGCGGTTCTGGCTGAGCGTGTGGGGGCTGGTCTGGACGGTCTTCGGGACCGTGGCCTTCCTGCTGGTCGGCCGGCCCGGCTGGGCCGCCGCCTGCGGGGCGCTGTGGCTGGTCATCACCGTCGACCTGTCGATGATCCTCAAGCACATGAGGCAGGGCCCGCACTACCAGCCGGGCCGCGACGTCCCGCCGTACCGGCCGCCCGAGCCCCCGCGTCCCTGACCGGGGCGGGCGACGGGCTCAGGAGCCTGCCGGCCGACCCGGGATTCGAACGGCCGGCGCGGGAGCCGGACAGCCGGCGCGGGAGCCGGACAGCCGACGCGGGAGCCGGACAGCCGGCACAGGAGCCCGACAGCCGGCACAGGAGCCCGACAGCCGGCACAGGAGCCCGACAGCCGACTCAGGAGTCGAAGCGGGCCGCCTTCAGGTACTGCGGCTTCGGGTCCAGCGCGGCGGCCAGCCGGAAGTGGCGCTTGGCCTGGCCGTGCCGTCCCTGCCGCTCGTAGGTGCGGGCGAGCGCGAAGTGCGCGAACGCGTTGTCCGGCTCGCGCTCCAGGACGATCGTGAACTCCAGTTCGGCGGGCCGCAGTTGCGCGGCCGCGAAGAAGGCCCGCGCGCGCAGCAGCCGGGCGGCGGTGTTCTCCGGGTGCGCCGCGATGACGCCGTCCAGCAGCTTCACCGCGCCCCGCGGGTCCCGGGCCGCGAGCAGCTGCTCGGCGGCGCGGAAGTCGATGACATGCGTCTCCGGAGTACGTCCGGTCGAACCGCTGGTTTCGGGCACGCGAAATTCCTTCCCTTGCCGGGATGGTTCAACGCCCGGACCGCGCACCCCTATTCCCGGCGTGGTTCCAGGGGATGATTCCCGGGTTCACTCCCCGGGGCCGCGGTCCGCCTCCCGCGACGACCGCGCCCGGTGCGCGAGATCCGCCCACACCTCGCGTACCCGTCGCTCCAGCCGGTCGAGCGGCACGTCGTTGTCGATGACGATGTCGGCGATCTCCAGGCGCTTCTCCCGGCTCGCCTGGGCGGCCATCCGCGCGCGGGCGTCCGCCTCGGTCATACCGCGCAGGCGTACGAGCCGGTCGAGCTGGGTCTCGGGGGCGGTGTCGACGACGACCACGACGTCGTAGAGCGGCGCGAGGCCGTTCTCGGTGAGCAGCGGGACGTCGTGGACGACGACGGAGTCCTCGGCCGCGGCGCTCTCCAGCTCGCGCGAGCGGGCGCCGACGAGCGGGTGGACGATCGAGTTCAGGACGGCGAGCTTCTCCGGGTCGGCGAAGACGAGGGAGCCCAGCCGTGGCCGGTCGAGGCTGCCGTCCTCGGCGAGCACCTCCGCGCCGAAGGCGTCCACGACGGCCGCGAGTCCGGGGGTCCCCGGGGCGACGACCTCCCGTGCGATCCGGTCCGCGTCGATCAGCACGGCCCCGCAGGACACGAGCTGCCGCGACACCTCGCTCTTGCCGGCTCCGATACCGCCGGTCAGGCCCACGGACAGCACGACCGCGCCTCCCCCTCATGATGCCCCGCCGCCGCGGGGAGTTACGACCTGCTCCGACCGCCGTCGTCCGGGCCCACCGGGTCACCCCCGCCGGGGGTGGCGCCGTGGGCGCGGACGAGTGGCACGCCGCCGTGCGGCAGCGTATCGGATCAGTTCTCGCCCTCCCGCTCCGCGAGGAACTTCTCGAACTCCCGGCCGATCTCGTCCGCCGACGGGATGTCGACGGGCTCGGCGAGCATGTTGCCCCGGCTCTCGGCGCCCGCGGCCGCGTCGTACTGGTGCTCGAGGCCCTGGACCAGGGAGGTGAGCTCCTCGTCGCCCTCCTGGATCTGCCGCTCTATCTCGGTCTGCGTCCGGTGCGCGTCGGTGCGCAGGGCGTGCGCGATGCCGGGCAGGACCAGGCCGGTGGCGGCGGTGACGGACTCCAGAACGGTCAGGGCCGCGTCCGGGTACGGGGAGCGGGCGATGTAGTGGGGCACGTGGGCGGCGACGCCCAGGACGTCGTGGCCGCCCTCGATGAGCCGGTACTCCACGAGCGCCTCGGCGCTGCCGGGGACCTGTGCCTCGTCGAACGGGCTGCGATGGCCCGGGACGAGGTCCGTGCGGTTGCCGTGCGGGGTGAGGCCCACGGGGCGGGTGTGCGGGACGCCCATGGGGATGCCGTGGAAGTTCACGGACAGCCGGACGCCGAGCCGCTCCACGATCTGCTGGACGGCCGCGGCGAACCGCTCCCACTCGACGTCCGGCTCGGGGCCGGACAGCAGCAGGAAGGGCGCCCCGGTGGCGTCCTGGACGAGCCGCACGTCGATGGCGGGCTCGTCGTAGTCCGTCCACTGGTCGCGCTGGAAGGTCAGCAGCGGGCGGCGGGCCCGGTAGTCCACGAGCCGGTCGTGGTCGAAGCGGGCCACGACCTGGTGGGGCAGCGAGTCGAGGATCCGGTCGACGATCTGCTCGCCGGTCTCGCCCGCGTCGATGTATCCGTCGAAGTGGTAGAGCATGACAAGTCCGGCCGACTCCTGGGCCAGCGCCATGTCGACGACGCCCAGCCCCTTCGGCTCCCATGCGTACAAACCCTGCGGATCAAGCACTTGGACCGCTCCTCCTCGTGTTCCTACTAGAGAACGTCGTGGACGACGCACGCATTCCCGGACCGCGACCTTGATCGGACGGCGCCCCACGGGCCCTCGGGCGCACCGGCCCCGGGAACACGCATCGGCAGACACGAGCACCGAGGGCCCGCACCCGGGTGGGTGCGGGCCCTCGGCAGAGAGCTAACTACTGCTCAGCGATCAGCTCTGGCCGCCGGCCAGCTTCTCGCGCAGCGCGGCAAGCGCCTCGTCCGAGGCCAGCGCGCCGGACGTGTCGGCACCCTCGGAGGAGTACGAACCGCCACCGGACGCGGCCGGAGCCGCGGCCTCGCCGCCCTCGGCGGCAGCGGCCTCGTCGGCCTCGCGGGACTTGATGACCTGAGCCTGGTGCTGCTCGAAGCGCTGCTGCGCCTCGGCGTACTGGTGCTCCCAGGCCTCGCGCTGGGTCTCGTAGCCCTCGAGCCAGTCGTTGGTCTCGGGGTCGAAGCCCTCGGGGTAGATGTAGTTGCCCTGGTCGTCGTACGACGCGGCCATGCCGTACAGGGTCGGGTCGAACTCGACCGAGGCCGGGTCGGCACCGAAGGACTCGTTGGCCTGCTTCAGCGAGAGGCTGATGCGACGACGCTCGAGGTCGATGTCGATGACCTTGACGAAGATCTCGTCGTTGACCTGGACGACCTGCTCCGGGATCTCCACGTGGCGCTCGGCCAGCTCGGAGATGTGGACCAGACCCTCGATGCCCTCGTCCACGCGGACGAACGCACCGAACGGAACCAGCTTCGTGACCTTACCCGGGACGACCTGGCCGATCTGGTGGGTACGGGCGAACTGCTGCCACGGGTCCTCCTGCGTCGCCTTCAGCGACAGGGAGACACGCTCGCGGTCCATGTCGACGTCGAGGACCTCGACGGTGACTTCCTGGCCGACCTCGACAACCTCGGACGGGTGGTCGATGTGCTTCCAGGACAGCTCGGAGACGTGAACCAGACCGTCGACGCCACCCAGGTCCACGAAGGCACCGAAGTTGACGATCGAGGACACGACGCCGGAGCGGACCTGACCCTTCTGGAGGGTCGTGAGGAACGTCTGGCGGACCTCGGACTGGGTCTGCTCCAGCCAGGCGCGGCGGGACAGGACCACGTTGTTGCGGTTCTTGTCCAGCTCGATGATCTTGGCCTCGAGCTCCTTGCCCACGTAGGGCTGGAGGTCGCGGACACGGCGCATCTCGACGAGCGAGGCCGGCAGGAAGCCACGGAGGCCGATGTCGAGGATGAGACCACCCTTGACGACCTCGATGACGGTACCGGTGACGATGCCGTCCTCTTCCTTGATCTTCTCGATGGTGCCCCAGGCACGCTCGTACTGGGCGCGCTTCTTCGAGAGGATCAGACGGCCTTCCTTGTCCTCCTTCTGGAGAACAAGGGCCTCGATCTCGTCGCCGACCTTGACGACCTCGTTCGGGTCGACGTCGTGCTTGATCGAGAGCTCGCGGCTCGGGATCACACCTTCGGTCTTGTAACCGATGTCGAGCAGGACCTCGTCCCGGTCGACCTTCACGATGACGCCGTCGACGATGTCGCCGTCGTTGAAGTACTTGATCGTCTCGTCGATCGCGGCGAGGAAGGCTTCCTCGTTACCGATGTCGTTGACCGCAACCTGCGGGGTGGTGGCGGTGGTCTCGGTGCTGCTCGTCATGTGGGAAAGGGCTCCGGTTACGGACAGAAAGTCGTAGGTACTGCTACGCCGGGAGCCCGTGATCGCTCTGATGAAGCCGGACAGCCAAGGAAGCGCCACACCGAGAGAACTCCGATGGCGCCTCGAAAACCGAGGGGACATACAACAGATGCGAGCGCAGCCTGCTAGGTCTGAGGAGCGCAGGCTCGCAGCGCAACTTGTAGCATACGGGGGCAGCCGGGCAGGGTCAATGCGCGAAGGCGCACACCCAGGGCGGATCGCCCCAAATCCGGCACAAAAACTCGTCCCAGCAGGCCACACAGGCCGGGATACCCCTCCCGTGACACGCCCGGCGTGTTGCAGGGAAGTGGCCGCAGACTAATACGAGGGAGCCCATCATCCAAGAGCCCGAGACCTTCGAACCGGAAGCCACCCGCCGCGCCTCGGACATCACGGAGAGCGCGCGGGCCAACCGGGGCTGGTGGGACCGCAACGCCGACGAGTACCAGGTCGAGCACGGCACCTTCCTCGGGGACGACCGCTTCGTCTGGGGCCCCGAGGGCCTGGACGAGGTGGAGGCCGAGCTGCTCGGCCCGCCCGAGGACCTGAAGGGCCGGGACGTCCTGGAGATCGGCGCCGGCGCGGCCCAGTGCGCGCGCTGGCTGGCCGCCCAGGGCGCGCGTCCGGTCGCGCTGGACCTCTCCCACCGCCAGCTCCAGCACGCGCTGCGGATCGGCGGATCGTTTCCCCTCGTCTGTGCCGACGCGGCCGCGCTGCCCTTCGCGGACGCCTCCTTCGACCTGGCGTGCTCGGCGTACGGCGCGCTGCCGTTCGTGGCCGACCCGGTCCTGGTGCTGCGCGAGGTGCGCCGGGTGCTGCGGCCGGGCGGCCGGTTCGTGTTCTCGGTGACGCACCCGATCCGCTGGGCGTTCCCGGACGAGCCGGGCCCCGAGGGGCTGTCGGTGTCCGCCTCCTACTTCGACCGCACGCCGTACGTGGAACAGGACGAGGAGGGCCGGGCCGTGTACGTGGAGCACCACCGGACCGTCGGCGACCGTGTCCGCGACGTGGTGGCGGCCGGTTTCCGCCTGGTCGACCTGGTGGAGCCGGAGTGGCCGGCCTGGAACACCGCCGAGTGGGGCGGCTGGTCGCCGCTGCGCGGGAACCTGATCCCGGGGACGGCGATCTTCGTCTGCGTACGGGACTGAACACGCGTGCGTACGGGACTGAACATACGAGGCTGAACGAGTGATCCGTTACGACGCCCTGGACGCCCTGCCCGTCCGCGAGGCCCTGCCCGCCCTGGACGACGCCCTGGAGACGCACGGCACGGCGGTCCTCGTGGCACCGCCCGGCACCGGCAAGACGACGCTGGTCCCGCTCGCCCTGGCCGGTCTGACCGGCGCGGGTCCCGCGCGGCGGGTGGTCGTCGCCGAGCCGCGGCGGATCGCGGCGCGGGCGGCGGCCCGGCGGATGGCCTGGCTGCTGGGCGAGAAGGTCGGCGAGAGCGTCGGCTACACCGTGCGCGGCGAGCGGGTGGTCGGGCGCCACGCGCGCGTGGAGGTCGTCACGACCGGCGTGCTGCTCCAGCGCCTCCAGCGTGACCAGGAGCTGGCGGGCGTCGACGCGGTGGTGATCGACGAGTGCCACGAGCGGCATCTGGACGCGGACACGGTGGCGGCGTTCCTGTGGGACGTCCGCTCCGCACTGCGGCCCGAGCTGCGCCTGGTGGCCGCGTCGGCGACGACCGACGCGGACGGCTGGGCGCGGCTGCTGGGCGGCGCGCCGGTGGTCGAGGCGCGGGGGGCCGCGTACGACGTCGAGGTGGTGTGGGCGCCACCGGCCCGGCCGCTGCGGCCGCCGCACGGGATGCGGGTCGACCCGGCGCTGCCGGCGCACGTGGCGTCGGTGGTGCGCAGGGCGCTGGCCGAGCGCTCCGGTGACGTGCTCTGTTTCCTTCCGGGCGTGGGCGAGATCGCGCGGGTCGCCGGGCGGCTCGGGGCGCTCGGCGACGTCGACGTGCTCCAGGTGCACGGGCGGGCTCCGGCGGCCGTGCAGGACGCGGTGCTGGCGCCGGGGGCGCGACGCCGGGTGGTCCTCGCGACGTCCGTGGCGGAGTCGTCGCTGACGGTGCCCGGTGTGCGCGTGGTGGTCGACTCGGGGCTGGCGCGCGAGCCGCGCGTCGACCACGCGCGCGGGCTGAGCGCGCTGGCGACGGTACGGGCGTCGCAGGCGGCGGGCCGCCAGCGGGCGGGGCGGGCCGGGCGGGAGGCGCCGGGCGCGGTGTACCGGTGCTGGTCGGAGGCGGAGGACAGCCGGCTGCCGCGCTTCCCGGCGCCGGAGATCAAGGTGGCCGACCTGACGGCGTTCGCCCTCCAGGCCGCCTGCTGGGGAGATCCGGAGGCGTCCGGGCTGGCGCTGCTGGATCCGCCGCCGGGCGGGGCGATGGCGGCGGCGCGGTCCGTGCTGACGGCGATCGGCGCGGTCGACGCGGCCGGCCGGGCCACCCGGCGCGGGGTCCGTATGGCACGGCTGGGGCTGCATCCCCGGCTGGGGCGGGCGCTGCTGGACGCGGCGGCGTCGGTCGGCGCGGAGCGGGCGGCCGAGGTGGTGGCGCTGCTCGGCGAGGAGCCGCCGCGGGAGTACGGGGACGACCTGGCGGCGGCCCTGCGGACGGCCCGGCGCGGGGGTGACGCGTACGCGGCCCGGTGGCGGGCGGAGACCCGACGCCTGCGGTCCGCCGTCGCGGGGGCGGCGGATCCCGGTACGGGGCCCCTGGACCCAGCCGGAGGGTCCCCGGACACGACGGCCGGGTCCCGGGATGCTGCCGCAGGGTCCCCGGACACGACGGCGGGGTCCCCGGATACCGCCGCAGGGTCCGCGGGGACCACTGCCGGTGCCGCAGGAGCCGCGACCGGTACCGCCGGTGCCACGACCCGCGCCGCGGGCACCCCGACCGGTGCCGCCCGTGCCGCAGGCGCCACCGCCGGTACCGTCGGCACCACGACCGCTGCTGCCGGTGCGCTCCGTGCCGCCGGCGCCACGGCCGGTGTCGGGTCGGGGCTCGGGGAGGACCGGCTGGTGGGGCTGGTCGCCGCGCTCGCCTTTCCCGAGCGCGTCGCCCGGGCGCACGGCGGCTCCTGGCTGATGGCCTCCGGGACCCGGGCGGAGCTCCGCGAGGGCTCGGGGCTGCGTGGCGCGCCCTGGCTCGCGGTCGCGGTCGCGGACCGGCCGCTCGGCCGGGGGCACGCGCGGGTGCAGCTCGCCGCCGTGGTGGACGAGGACGTGGCCCGGCGGGCCGCCGCGCCACTGCTGTCGTCCGGCCAGGAGGTGCGCTGGGCCGACGGCGACGTGGTCGCCCGGCGGGTCGAGCGGCTGGGTGCCGTGGAGCTCACGGTGCGCCCGCTGGCCGACCCGGACCCCGGCCTCGTACGGAACGCGCTCGTCGAAGGGCTGCGGCAGGAAGGGTTCGGGCTGCTGCGGTGGACGCAGGACGCGGAGTCGCTGCGTCGGCGGCTCGCCTTTCTCCGGCTGCACCTCGGCGACCCGTGGCCGGACGTCGACGACGACGCGCTGCACGCGCGCGTGGACGACTGGCTGGAACCGGAGCTCGGCCGGGCGCGCCGACGCGCGGACCTGGCGCGGATCGACGCGCGCGAGGCGCTCGCCCGGCTGCTGCCCTGGGCGTCCGGCGACGCCGCCCGCCTCGACGAGCTGGCCCCCGAGCGGATCACCGTGCCCAGCGGGTCCGCCGTCCGCATCGACTACGGGGATCCGCAGCAGCCCGTGCTCGCCGTGAAGCTCCAGGAGATGTTCGGCCTCCAGCGGTCGCCGGCCGTCGCGGGGGTGCCGCTGCTCGTGCACCTGCTCTCCCCCGCGGGCCGGCCCGCCGCCGTCACCGCCGACCTCGCCTCCTTCTGGAGGGACGGCTACAAGGGCGTACGGGCCGAGCTGCGCGGCCGCTATCCGAAGCACCCCTGGCCCGAGGACCCGGCCGGCGCGGAGCCGACCCGGCACACCAACGCCCGGCTCAGGCGGTGACCGGTTCGGGGTCCGCGGCGGGCGCCGGTGCCGGACCGGCGGGACGGCGGCCGCGCGCCTCCAGCCAGAGGGAGAGGGCCAGCAGCAGCACGGCCAGGGCCAGGAAGCCCCGGGGCAGGTAGGAGGTCAGCAGCAGGACCAGGGTGCGGTTGGACTTGACCAGGGCGACCGTGTGCTCGATGTAGTCCTCGCGCATCTTCACGTGCCCCGCGAACGCGGTGACCTCCGCGCGGCCGCCGAGCAGGGTGCCGCCGCGCAGTTCCTCCCGGTGGATCTCCTCGCCGTAGACGGGGGCGCCGGTGACGGGCTCGACCCAGAACCTGCGGACCGTGGTGTACCAGCGGGTGGTGCCGGTCCCGGCGACGGACTCGGGCGTGACACCCTCGACGGGCATGACCTTGGGGAACGCGACCCTGGTCCAGGGGACGGTCTGCTCGAAGTAGTAGACCTCCAGGCCGCGGAAGTTCTGGGTGCCCCGGTAGTGGATGGGCGCCGAGGTGCGGGTCTGCGCGTCGAAGTACTGGTAGTCCCGCTTCTCCGTCAGGAAGGGCCACTTGAACTCGATGCCCTGTCGTCGCACCGGGTCGCCGTCGACGGCCTCGCCGGTGGCGTGGACGGGTTCCTGGGTGTGGGCGTCGAAGACGTAGCGCTCGGACACCTTGGAGACCATCTTGCCGTCGGGGCCCTGGACGTAGGAGAGGCCGTCCCAGACCACGACGTCGCGGCCCGCGGTCTCCTCGATCCGGTCCGACGCCTCCACGTCGCCCTTGAGGGTCTGCACGATGGTGACCTTGGAGACCTTGCGGGCCTGCATGGTGCCGTAGTCGAGGAGGGTGGCGTCCTTCGCCTCCAGGACCATGTCCTGGTACTGGTTCGCGGGGACCTTGGCCAGGCGCGGGAAGGCGTACCAGCGCAGCAACGGGGACAGCGCCGCGAAGAACACGGCGAGGGCGAGCAGGACCAGGCCGGCCTTGCGGCGCATCTCGGCCTCCCTCCCGGGTGGGAACGGCTGTCGGCGGACGGCTTTCCGCGGACGGTCTTCGGTGGACGGCTTTCGGTGAGCGGCTTTCGGTGAGCGGCTTTCGGTGAGCGGCTTCAGGTGGACGGTCACGGGTGTGCGGGGACCGTCGTCAACAACGGTTCCGGGGACGTGCGGCCGGTCGGTGAGCCCAGCGCGGTGAGGGTCAGGACCAGGGCGAACGCGAGAGCGAGACCGGTCGCGGCGGCGATCAGGGCACGCATACGGAGCCTCCCGACGGACTGGAACTGATACCTCGTCAGGTCGGGCACCGTAGCAACGGCCGGTCGAGATGAGAACACGTCGGGCGCACACGACGAAGGCGCCCCGCCGCCGAAGCGGAGGGGCGCCCTGTCTCGCGCCGGCCGGACGGCCGATCGGCCCGGCCGGTCAGGCCGAGGGAGTCGCGGAAGCGGAAGCCGAGGCGGAGGCGGTCGCCGAGGGGGACTCGGTGGGGCTGGGGGTCGGGTCGGGCGTCGCGGCCGCCGTGACCGTCAGCTCGACGGTCAGCGTCGCCCCGCCGGTGGTGGTGATGCGCAGCAGGTAGGTGCCTGCGGTGTCGTCCGCGTACAGCTCGGGCAGCTTCAGCAGGCCGTTCGCGTCGGTCTCCAGGCCCGTCAGGGTGCGTACGGCGTTGCCGTTCGCGTCCTTGAAGTAGGGGCCCTTGTCGTTCTCGGCCGTGTCGCCCGCCGACCCGACGAGCGTGGCGGTGGCCGCGACCTTGCCCGCGACGGCGCCGCCGTAGGTGGCCTTCACCTCGACCTGCTCCGCGAACTCCCCACCCGCGGTGCAGCTCAGCGCGGTGCCGTCGGTGCGGGTGAGCGCGTCGGCGGCGCGGGCGGTGACGGTGGCCGTGTGGTCGACGGCGGACAGCGTGCGGCCGACGACGACGGCTCGGACGGTGAAGCTGCCGGTCTTCTCGCCCGCCCGGAGCGCGGGCGCCACCGCCACGCCCGTGGTGTCGGTGGCGACGGTCGCCACGCTCTCGCCGCCGGTGAAGGTGGCGTCGGTGTCGCCGACGAGGGTGAAGCGGATCCGTACCTTGCCGACGCCCTTGCCCGCCTTGGTCTCGGCGCGCGCGCTGATCTTCCCGTCGAACGCCTGGCCCGCCGTCGCGGTGAGCTTCGCCGTGCCGACGTCCGTCAGGTGGTCCACCGTGTCGGTGGGCGTCGGGGCCGGGGTGCTCGGCGTCGACGGCTTCGGGCTCTCGGGGGTCGGCGGGCTCGGCTTGGGCGTCCCCGGCGCGGACGGGGAGGTGCTGGGCCCCGACGTGTGCTGGTCGTCGCTGCGGTTGGCGGGCAGGGTGCCGGTGCCGTTCGGGATCTCGTGGGTGCCCTTGCGGTAGTACTCCAGCCACGACAGGACCGTGTTCAGGTAGTCCTGCGAGTAGTTGTAGCTGAGGATCGCGCTGTGGAGGTCGGCCTGGGTGGACAGGTCCCAGCCGTTGCGGCACAGGTAGTGGCCCGCGGCGAGGGCGGCGTCGTAGACGTTGTTGGGGTCCTTGGCGCCGTCGCCGTTGCCGTCGCGGCCCGCCCACGCCCAGGTGGACGGGATGAACTGCATGGGGCCCACGGCCCGGTCGACGGTGGTGTCGCCGTCGTAGGCACCGTTGTCGGTGTCCTGGATGAGCGCGAAGCCGTTGCCGTCCAGCTTCGGGCCCAGGATGGGGCTGAGGGTGGTGCCGTTGGCGTCGACGTTGCCGCCGCGGGCCTGGCCCGACTCGACCTTGCCGATGGCGGCGAGGAGTTCCCAGGGCAGGTTGCAGCCGGCCTTGGAGGCCGCCAGCTCGGCCGCGGCCTTCTTGTAGGCGTCCAGGACGGTGGCCGGTATGCCCGCCTCGACCGGTCCCGTCGCGACGGGACCGGCGCTCGCGCCCGGCGTCGGGGTCGCGGGGTTCGGGCTGTTCAGCGGCGGCAGGTCGGTGTAATAGGGCGAGTTGCCGGTGGCGGCGCCGTCGTCGACGGTCGCCTCGGGCGTGGCCTGCGCGTCGGCGGCCGTCTGCCTGCCCTGGGTGTCGACCGTCACTCCCGGCGCCTGAGAGGCGGAGAGAGCCGCGACCGCGGCCGCCGCCACGGTGGTGGCGAGGGCCCCCTTGCGAAGCCGCCTGCCGAATTGCGCCGCCATAGAGTGAATCCCTCCCGAGGACGCCGAGTGCGCCCGAACGACTTCCGTCTGCTTTTCCCGCTCTGGTGTGACGGTCCTGCCGCCCCGGGGGTTGCCCTCCTGGGTGTGTGACCCAGGCGACCCTACGACAACTTGCTTTACAGGGGCACCCGTTCACGCCCGATATTCACCAGTTGGCCAAGTCCGGTTACCCGAGACGATCGTCACGCATACTGGACGACAAATGATCATCGGGTCGGCCGTTCGGCCAAAGCCCTGCACAGGAGGCCGAGTTGCCGTTCACCCTGAGCCACGCGGCGGCCGTCCTGCCCGGTCTGCGCACCGACGGATCCGGCCGGGGACGGCTGGTGCCCGCGGTCCTCGTGGCCGGATCCTTCGCGCCCGACATGACCTACTACGCGGCGAGTGTCGTCCCGGGGGCGATGGAGTTCGGCGACGTCACGCACTCCTTCCCGGGCGTCTTCACGGTCGACGTGCTCGTCGCCTGGGCGCTGGTGGGCCTGTGGTCACTGCTGCGGGAGCCGCTGGTGGCGCTGCTGCCGCGGGCCCGGCAGGGGCGCTGGGCGGCGCTGCTGCGCTGCGGGGCGCCGCGGGCTCGCGCGGGGGCGGCCACGGCGGCGCGGTGGTACCTGTCGGCGGCGCTGGGCGCGCTGACGCATGTCGTGTGGGACGCGTTCACGCACCACGACCGCTGGGGCACGCGGCTGTTCCCGGTGCTGGGCCGGGAGGCCGGGGGCCACCCGGTGTACTGGTTCGCGCAGTACGGCAGCTCGGCCGTGGCCGCGGTGGTGATCGCCGCGTTCGTGCTGACCGCGCTGCGCCGCACGTCGGCCCGCCCTGTGCCCCACCCGACGGCGGGTCGCCCGGCAGACGGGCCGGCGGGCGCCGCCGGGCAGGGAGCGCCGGGTGCCCCCTCGGGCGTGCCGCTCCTCTCGGCGCGGGACCGCTGGTGGGCGGCCGCGCTGATCGGCGGCTGTGCGCTGGCCGGGGCGGTGCAGCGGGTGTCGCGGTGGTGGGTGTCCTGGGACACGACGGTCAGACCGTGGGAGCTGATCCCGACGCTGTGTTTCGGCGTGGGCGCGGGACTCGTGCCCGGACTGCTGCTGTACGCCGTCGGCGTGCGCGTGTGGCGTCCGGCGCCCGTGGCCGCTTCCGGGCGCCCGGAGGGCGTGGAGGGCGTCAGCGTCGGTCGGGGCCGTCCGGGGAGCGACGGAGCCTGACGGGTGGCGCGACGAACACGGTGACGGTCCTCGTGGCACGGGGCCTTCGGGGAAGCCGGGCGAGGAGCAGGTACAGGTAGGCCCGGCCGGTGTCGGCCCACAGACGCCAGGCGGGCGTCTCACGGGGTGCCGCGGCGTACCGCCCCCGGCGGGTGAGCCGGCGCCGGAGCGCACCGGCCGTACGGCGTGCGGCCATGGCCGTCGTGGCGGGGACGCGGACGGCCCCCGCCCCGGCCGCGAAGGCCGGGACCACCGGGAGCCCGGCGCCGGTAACAGCCCTGCCCTTGCCGCCGGACCGCGCCGACGACCGTCCCTGGGGACGGGCCCGGTCGGGTCCCGTCCGGCGGTGGAGCATGCGTATACCCATGCCCGCATCCTTACGGTCGCGGGCCCCCGCGGGCGTTCTCGCGGGGGCCACGCGGGTGACGGGTTGCCACCCGCGCAGGACCGCCCGCCGCCGGACCGCCCGCACCCCGCACCCGTCCGGGGGCGCGGGGCACCACGCGAGGGGCCACCGGGGCCCGCCGGCGAACCGACGGGCCGGGGCGGGACCGCGGGGCGGGCCGCCGGGCCCGGGCGGAGCACTCAGTGCGCGGCCGACTCCCAGTCCGGCCCCACGCCCACCGACACGTCCAGCGGGGCGCGCAGCTCGACCGCGCCCGCCATCTCACGGCGGACGATCTCCTCGGTCGCCTCCCGCTCCCCGGGGGCGATCTCCAGGACGATTTCGTCATGGACCTGGAGCAGCATCCGGGACGTGAGGTCCGCCTCCCGCAGCGCCCGGTCCACGTTGAGCATGGCGATCTTGACGATGTCCGCCGCCGTGCCCTGGATCGGGGCGTTGAGTGCCATCCGCTCCGCCGTCTCACGGCGCTGCCGGTTGTCGCTGTTGAGGTCGGGCAGATGACGTCGGCGGCCGAAGAGGGTCTCGGTGTAGCCCGTCGACCGCGCCTCGTCCACGACCCGGCGCAGATAGTCCCGCACACCGCCGAAGCGCTCGAAGTAGGTGTCCATGAGCGCGCGGGCCTCGCCCGCCTCGATGTTCAGCTGCTGCGAGAGGCCGAACGCGGACAGGCCGTACGCCAGGCCGTACGACATCGCCTTGATCTTGCGGCGCATCTCCGCGTCGACGGCCGAGCGCTCGACGGAGAAGACCTGCGAGGCGACCGTGGTGTGCAGGTCCTCGCCCGAGGTGAACGCCTCGATCAGGCCCTCGTCCTCGGACAGGTGGGCCATCACCCGCAGTTCGATCTGGCTGTAGTCCGCCGTCATCAGCGACTCGAAGCCCTCGCCGACGACGAAGCCGCGCCGGATCGCCCGGCCCTCGTCGGTGCGGACCGGGATGTTCTGGAGGTTCGGGTCCGTGGACGACAGCCGCCCGGTCGCCGCCACCGTCTGGTTGAAGGTGGTGTGGATACGGCCGTCGCCCGCGACCGTCTTGATCAGGCCCTCGACGGTGACGCGCAGCTTCGCCTGCTCGCGGTGGCGGAGCATGATGACCGGCAGTTCGTTGTCGGTCTGGCCGGCCAGCCAGGCGAGCGCGTCGGCGTCGGTGGTGTAGCCCGTCTTCGTCTTCTTGGTCCTGGGCAGGGCCAGCTCGCCGAAGAGGACCTCCTGGAGCTGCTTGGGCGAGCCCAGGTTGAACTCGTGTCCGGCCGCCGCGTGCGCCTCCTTCACCGCCTGCTGCACCGCGCCCGCGAACATCTGCTCCATGGCCTCCAGATGGGCCCGGTCCGCCGCGATGCCGTGCCGCTCCATCCGCGCGAGCAGCGCCGAGGTGGGCAGTTCCATGTCCCGCAGCAGGTCCGCGGCGCCGGCCTCCGCCAGCCGGCTCTCGAACGCCTCCCCCAGGTCGAGGATCGCGCGGGCCTGCACCATCAGGGCCTCGGCCTCGGCTCCGTCGTCCGCTCCGAAGGCCAGCTGCCCGTCGGCCGCGGCGGCCGGGGCCAGCTCCCGGCCCAGGTACTCCAGGGACAGCGCGTCCAGGTCGAAGGAGCGCCGGCCGGGCTTGACGAGGTAGGCGGCCAGCGCGGTGTCCATGCGCACACCGGCGACGCTCCAGCCGTGCTCGGCGAGGACCCGCATGGCGCGCTTGGCGTTGTGCAGGACCTTCGGCGCGTCCGCGTCGGACAGCCAGGCCGCGAAGGCGTTCTCGTCGGCCTCGTCCAGCCCGGACGGGTCGAACCAGGCGGCCGCACCGCCGCCCGCGGCGAGCGCGACCTCGGAGACCGAGCCGCTGCCCAGCGCCCAGGTGTCGACCGTGGCGACGCCGAGGACCTCACCGGCGTGCCCGGCCAGCCAGCCGGTCAGCTCGCCGGTGCCGAGCACCGTGCCGTCCAGTTCCACGCCCTGCGCGACCACCGCGGTCGGCTCGGCCTCCTCCGCGCCCGGGTCGACGGCGAGCAGCCGCTCGCGCAGCGAGGGGTTACGGATCTCCAGGGTGTCCAGGATCATCGCCATGGTCTTGCGGTCGTACGGCGCGCGCTCCAGGTCGACGACCGTCTTCGGCAGCTCGACGTCGCGCACCATCTCGGTCAGCCGGCGGTTGAGCTTCACCGCCTCCAGGTGGTCGCGCAGGTTCTGCCCGGCCTTGCCCTTGACCTCGTCGACCCGCTCGACCAGGTCCGCGAACGAGCCGAACTGGTTGATCCACTTCGCGGCCGTCTTCTCCCCGACACCGGGGATGCCCGGCAGGTTGTCGGACGGGTCGCCGCGCAGGGCCGCGAAGTCGGGGTACTGCGCGGGCGTCAGTCCGTACTTCTCGAACACCTTCTCCGGGGTGAACCGGGTCAGCTCGGAGACGCCCTTCGTCGGGTACAGCACCGTCGTGTGCTCGGAGACCAGTTGGAAGGAGTCGCGGTCACCGGTGACGATCAGCACCTCGAAGCCCGCCGCCTCGGCCTGCGTGGCGAGGGTGGCGATGATGTCGTCGGCCTCGAAGCCGTCGACCGCGAACCGGGAGACGTGCATCGAGTCGAGAAGCTCGCCGATCAGCTCGACCTGGCCCTTGAACTCGTCCGGGGTCTTGGAACGGTTCGCCTTGTACTCCGTGAACTCCTCGGAGCGCCAGGTCTTGCGGGAGACGTCGAAGGCCACCGCGAAGTGCGTGGGCGCCTCGTCGCGCAGCGTGTTCGCCAGCATCGACGCGAAGCCGTAGATCGCGTTCGTCGGCTGGCCCGTCGCGGTCGTGAAATTCTCCGCGGGCAGCGCGAAGAACGCGCGGTAGGCCAGCGAGTGCCCGTCCATGAGCATCAGGCGCGGGCGGCTCTCGCCGGAGGTGTCGTCGGTCGTCTTCGCTGCTGAGTCTGCCACGTCCCCGATCCTGCCACGCCGCACCGACAGTCGGCTCCGCCCTGCGCACTCACACGACCGTCCCCGGCCGTCCCCGGGCTCCCACGGCCGGCCGGGGACGGCCAGGGGACGGCCCAGGGACGGCACTCGGGCGCCTCGCGGGCGGCAGCGGGAGCAGTCGGGGGTGCCACCGACGGCAGCGGGACTGCATGCGTACGTCCGCCGACGGCAGCGGGACTGCACGTGGGGGGTGCGCGGGTGGCACGCGGCACGCGCGCCCATGGGCATCCGGGCCGGCGGCCGACCGCGCGAGCGCGGCAGACACGGCGGGCACAGCGGTCGCGGCACGCTCGGCGCGCATGGGCACGCGCAGCGGGCGCGGCAAACGCGGCACGCGACAGGCGCGATGGTCGCCGCGGGCGCGACGGTCGCAGCGAGCGCCGGGGGTACGGCAGGCACGGCACCCGCCGCACCCCCGGCACCCGCAGCACCCGCAGCACCCGCAGCACCCGCAGCACCCGCAGCACCCGCAGCACCCGCAGCACCCGCAGCACCCGCAGCACCCGCGCAAGCATTGCTCCCGCTTCCCCGCACGACCGGCCTCCGTCGTTGTCGGTGCCGCGTGCGAGGATCGGGGTTGTCGAGGGTCCCGGGTCCGTGGCAGGGCAGCCGACGGCACGATCCGGGAGACGCAGCACACACGGAAGAAGGAGAGCTCGCGATGGCAACGAAGCCGCCGAAGGCCGATCCGGTCCAGGACGCGCCGCGGGTCGCCGAGCCGAAGCACGCGGCCGCCGGACTGCCGGCCGTCGGGCACTCCCTGCGCATCGCCCAGCAGCAGATGGGCGTCAAGCGCACCGCGCTGACCCTGCTGCGCGTCAACCAGAAGGACGGCTTCGACTGTCCCGGCTGCGCCTGGCCCGAGCCGGAGCACCGGCACACGGCGGAGTTCTGCGAGAACGGCGCCAAGGCGGTCGCCGAGGAAGCCACCCTGCGCCGGGTCACCCCCGAGTTCTTCGCCGCCCACTCCGTCCAGGACCTCGGCGCGCGCAGCGGCTACTGGCTCGGCCAGCAGGGTCGGCTCACCCACCCCATGTACCTCCCCGAGGGCGCCGACCACTACGAGCCGGTCACCTGGGAGCGCGCCTTCGACATCGTCGCCGACGAGATCACCGCCCTCGACTCGCCCGACGAGGCCCTCTTCTACACCTCGGGCCGCACCAGCAACGAGGCCGCGTTCCTCTACCAGCTCTTCGCCCGCGAACTGGGCACCAACAACCTGCCCGACTGCTCGAACATGTGCCACGAGTCGTCGGGCTCGGCCCTGACCGAGACGATCGGCATCGGCAAGGGCAGCGTCCTGCTGGACGACCTCTACCAGGCCGACCTGATCATCGTCGCCGGCCAGAACCCCGGCACCAACCACCCGCGGATGCTCTCCGCGCTGGAGAAGGCCAAGGCGAACGGCGCGCGGATCATCAGCGTCAACCCGCTGCCGGAAGCGGGCCTGGAGCGCTTCAAGAACCCGCAGACCCCGCAGGGCATGCTCAAGGGCGCCGCCCTCAACGACCTCTTCCTCCAGATCCGCATCGGCGGCGACCAGGCCCTCTTCCGCCTCCTCAACCGGCTCGTCCTGGAGACCGAGGGCGCCGTCGACCAGGAGTTCGTCGACGAGCACACCCACGGCTTCGAGGAGTTCGCCGCGGCCGCCCGCGACGCCGACTGGGACGAGACCCTCACCGCGACCGGTCTCACCCGCGAGGAGATCGACGAAGCCCTGCGCATGGTGCTCGCCTCGAAGCGCACCATCGTCTGCTGGGCCATGGGCCTCACCCAGCACAAGCACTCCGTGCCGACCATCCGCGAGGTCGTCAACTTCCTGCTGCTGCGCGGCAACATCGGCCGCCCCGGCGCGGGCGTGTGCCCGGTGCGCGGCCACTCCAACGTGCAGGGCGACCGCACCATGGGCATCTTCGAACGGCCCGCCCCCGCCTTCCTGGACGCGCTGGAGAAGGAGTTCGGCTTCGCCCCGCCGCGCGAGCACGGCTACGACGTCGTCCAGGCCATCCGCGCCCTGCGCGACGGCGAGGCGAAGGTCTTCTTCGCCATGGGCGGCAACTTCGTCTCCGCCTCGCCCGACACCGACGTCACCGAGGCGGCCATGCGGCGCGCCCGGCTGACCGTGCACGTCTCGACGAAGCTCAACCGCTCGCACGTCGTCACCGGCGCGCGCGCCCTGATCCTGCCGACGCTGGGCCGCACCGAGCGCGACCTCCAGGCCGGCGGCGAGCAGTTCGTGACGGTCGAGGACTCCATGGGCATGGTGCACGCCTCCCGCGGCCGGCTGGCGCCCGCCGGCGCCCACCTGCTGTCCGAACCGGCCATCGTGTGCCGGCTGGCCCGCCGGGTGCTCGGCGCCGACAGCAAGGTCCCGTGGGAGGACTTCGAGAAGGACTACGCGACCGTCCGCGACCGCATCGCGCGCGTGATCCCCGGCTTCGAGGACTTCAACGCGCGCGTGGCCCGCCCCGAGGGCTTCACCCTGCCGCACGCACCGCGCGACGAACGCCGCTTCCCGACGGCCACCGGCAAGGCGAACTTCACCGCCGCGCCGGTCGAGTTCCCCGCCCTGCCCGAGGGCCGGCTGCTGCTCCAGACCCTGCGCTCGCACGACCAGTACAACACCACGATCTACGGTCTCGACGACCGCTACCGGGGCATCACCAACGGCCGCCGGGTGGTGCTGGTGAACACCGATGACGCGCGCACGCTGGGCGTCGCCGAAGGCTCGTACGTCGACCTGGTGAGCGAGTGGAAGGACGGCGTGGAGCGCCGGGCGCCCGGCTTCCGGGTGGTGCTCTATCCGACCGCGCGCGGCTGCGCGGCCGCCTACTACCCCGAGACGAACGTGCTGGTCCCGCTGGACTCCACCGCAGACACCAGCAACACCCCGGCCAGCAAGTCCGTCGTGGTGCGTCTGGAACAATCGGCGACCGACTGAGCGTTTGCTCAGCCGACAGCGCCGTACGGAACACCGAACGGGACACCGGGAGGAACACCGGACGGAGCGCCGTACCGATCCCGACGAACGGAGCCGGCCCCATGGGCGAGCAGCAGCAAGTGAAGTTCCCGCAGGAGGTCATCGACGAGTACGCCGCGCTCGGTGTCGACCTGCCCGCCCTGTTCTCCGCCGGTCACCTCGGCACCCGGATGGGCGTGCAGATCCTCGAGGCGTCCGCGGACCGCGTCGTCGGCACCATGCCGGTCGAGGGCAACACCCAGCCCTACGGCCTGCTGCACGGCGGCGCCTCGGCCGTCCTCGCGGAGACGCTCGGCTCGGTCGGCTCCATGCTGCACGGCGGCAGCACCAAGATCGCCGTCGGCGTCGACCTCAACTGCACCCATCACCGCGGGGCCCGCTCCGGTCTGGTGACCGGAGTCGCCACGCCGGTGCACCGCGGGCGCTCCACGGCGACGTACGAGATCGTGATCAGCGACGAGGAGGGCCGGCGCGTGTGCACGGCCCGGCTGACCTGTCTGCTGCGGGACGTGAACCCCGGCGACGCGGCCCGGGCACGGACGGCGGACTGACCCCACACGGACACAGGCCCCACGGCACAGGCCCCGCGGCGCGGATCTCGCGGCGCGGGGCGCGTCCGGCGGCGCGGGACACATGCCACGGCGCGGGGCCGTTGCCCCCTGGGCGCCGGGCGCCCTAGCGTCGGGGCATGACAACGGGAGGGCCCCTCCGCGGCGCGACAGCACGCCCGCCGTGCCGTCCCGCCCTCACCCCCGCGCTCGCTCTCGCCGTCGGTCTCGCGCTCCTGACGGGCGTCTCGGCCACCGGCTGCGACGGCGGCTCCCCCGCCACCGCCCGCGCACCCGACCCGTCCGGCCCGCCCTCCTCGTCCGGCGCGCCCGGAACATCCGGCACGTCCGCCGGCACCGCGAGGCACGGCTCCCCGACGCCCTCGGCCACGTCGCCCGAGGAGCTGTGCACCCGTCTCGTCACCCACTGGGCCCGTCAGGCCCTGGACACCCCTACCTACGGTGACTATCAGTCGATGGGGCTGTCCAACGGCCAGTACGAGATCCTGCGCGCCGTCGTGGACGCCGCGCGGGCCGAGAGGAAGCGTCAAGGCGTTTCCGCGGCGGTCGAGTTGATCGGCCGTCAGGCACGCAGGGGCTGCGCCGACCGGTACCGCTCCGGCGGACCGGGCGAGGACCCCTGGCGGTGAGCGGCGTCGGCCCCGCCGAGCCCGGAGGGCGCACCCCGGACACAGGACGAACACCCCGAACTCCCCCCGTCGGCAAGCGCGGCCGATCCCTTCCGAGCCACCCGGCCGACCCGAGTCGCCGTCAGGCTCGCCACCGCGCCGCACCCGCCGACCCGCCGCCCCCCTGTCCGCCCGGCGACACCGACCGCCCCGCGAGCCCCTGCGCACCCCTGCCCACGCAGCGTCAACACTCGTACCCGTACAGCGTCAACACCCGTACTCCGCAAGGCCGTTCCCCGCACTTCCGTTCCCGCCCGGACGGCTCCGGCGACGTCCGGCCCGACCCGCGCGCCGCACCGGCCGGCGCGCCGCCGCGCGGCCTCGGCCGGGAGCCGCTCCCGCAGGTCGAGTCCCGGCCGCCGGCCGCCGCGACCCGGCCGGCCCGGCTCTCCGCAGGACTCACACCGGCACCGGCCCAACAGGCACTTTTCCGGACAAGAACCGGTTCAGCTCGCAAGATCGCCATCACCATGCATGTCACAGAATGCGGAAATGCGCCAAGAAACGCCGGTCCACCTTTCCCCGCCGTAACTCTACGTAATGCGCGCGCAATACAGGTTCCAGGTTTAGCACGGGGCCGACGCTATCCACGCGGCTCCTCCAAAGCCCTGCAAGTCGCCTGCGGCAACGATTTACGTCATCACCAAAACGCCTGAAGCACCTGGCTACTTCGAGGGCCATCCTGCAGGTTCTCACTATGCGGACAGGGCGAATCGGCCTGAATTCCACTGTTCCCCCCGCTCGGCACCGCTCTGCATTACCCCGTGTCATAACAAGAGAGTCACAGCCTTCGTCAGACCCTCCTCGACATTCCCTTCGCACGCTTAGAGTCACGGCCAGTCACCGCGGCCGGAAAGTCACTCCGGCCAGCGCTCGACTCGGCCTCTTCCAGGGGGGAGGGCCGCCCAGGGAAAGGACAAGAACGTGCGTCAACGTTCGCTCATCGCCATCACCGCCGCGCTGTCCGCGGGAGCACTCACCCTCACCGCCTGCGGTTCGCGTGACAGCGGCGACAAGAGCTCCGACAGCGGCGGCACCGTCGTCACCATCGGCGTGGACGCCCCGCTCACCGGCGACCTGTCCGCGCTGGGTCTCGGCATCAAGAACTCCGTCGACCTCGCCGCCAAGACGGCCAACAAGAAGAAGTACGTCGACGGCGTCACCTTCAAGATCGTCGCCAAGGACGACCAGGCGCAGCCCTCGTCCGGCCAGCAGAACGCCGCCGCCCTGGTCGCCGACAAGAGCGTCGTCGGCGTGGTCGGCCCGCTGAACTCCTCCGTGGCCGAGGCCATGCAGAAGGTCTTCGACGACGCCAAGCTCGTCGAGGTCTCCCCGGCCAACACCAACCCCGCGCTCACCCAGGGCACCAACTGGGCGACCAGCAAGGCCCGCACCTACAAGTCGTACTTCCGCACCGCGACCACGGACGCCATCCAGGGCCCGTTCGCCGCCCAGTACGTCTTCAACACCGCGAAGAAGACCAAGGTCTTCGTCATCGACGACAAGAAGACCTACGGCGCCGGCCTCGCCGGTACCTTCACCACCGAGTTCAAGAAGCTCGGCGGCAAGGTCGTCGGCACGCAGCACATCAACCCCGACACCAAGGACTTCTCCGCGGTCGCCACCCAGGTCAAGAACTCCGGCGCCGACGTCGTCTACTACGGCGGCGAGTACCCGCAGGCCGGCCCGCTCAGCAAGCAGATCAAGTCCGCCGGCGCCAAGATCCCGCTGGTCGGCGGCGACGGCATCTACGCCGACGACTTCCTCAAGCTCGGCGGCGCCTCCGCCACCGGCGACCTCGCCACCTCCGTCGGCGCCCCGGTCGAGACCCTCGACTCCGCCAAGGAGTTCGTCGCCAACTACAAGGCCGGCGGCTACAAGGAGGAGTACGGCGCCTACGGCGGCTACTCCTACGACTCCGCCTGGGCGATCATCGAGGCCGTCAAGAAGGTCGTCGACGACAACGGCGGCAAGCTGCCCGACGACGCCCGCGCGAAGATCACCGCCGCCACCCAGAACGTCTCGTTCGACGGTGTGACCGGCAAGGTCTCCTTCGACGAGTTCGGCGACGCCACCAACAAGCAGCTCACCGTCTACGCCGTCGAGAACGGCGCGTGGAAGGCCGTCAACTCCGGCACCTACACCGGCTGACCCACCTCGCAACCCTGAGCCGCGCGGGGCGCTGTTCCACTGGCGCCCCGCGCGGACTCGCATCCGGCCCCACCCGTCGAAACATCCGAACCGTCTCGGAGGACATGCGGTGAACGAACTGCCGCAGCAGCTGGTCAACGGCCTGCTACTGGGATCCATGTACGGCCTGGTCGCCATCGGCTACACAATGGTCTATGGCATTGTCCAGCTCATCAACTTCGCCCACGGCGAGATCTTCATGACCGGAGCGTTCGGCGCTCTCACGGTCTACCTGTACATACTGCCTGACGGCACTTCCATGATGATCGCCCTGCCGCTGATGCTGGTGGGCGCCGTCCTGGTCTCCGTCACCATCGCCGTCGGCGCGGAACGGTTCGCCTACCGCCCCCTCCGCAACGCACCACGCCTCGCCCCCCTCATCACCGCCATCGGCCTCTCGCTCGCCCTGCAGCAGGCCGTCTGGGCCTGGTACCCCGACGCCAAGTCGGCCATCGTCTTCCCGCAGATCGACGGCGGGCCCTTCAAGATCGGCAGCGTCACCATCCAGACTGGTGACGTCTTCCTCCTGATCGCGGCCCCCATCAGCATGGCCATCCTCGGCTACTTCGTGATGAAGACCCGCACCGGACGCGGCATGCAGGCCACCGCCCAGGACCCCGACACCGCGAAGCTCATGGGCGTCAACACCGACCGCATCATCGTGATCGCGTTCGCCCTCGGCGCCACCTTCGCCGCCGTCGGAGCCGTCGCCTACGGCCTGAAGTACGGCCAGATCGACTTCAAGATGGGCTTCCTGCTCGGCCTGAAGGCGTTCACCGCGGCCGTCCTCGGCGGCATCGGCAACATCTACGGAGCCATGATCGGCGGCCTCGTCCTCGGCGTCGCCGAGACCCTCGCCACCGCCTACATCGCCGACATCCCCGGCATGGGCCAGTTCGGCAGCAACGCCTGGGCCGACGTCTGGGCCTTCGTACTCCTCATCCTCGTGCTGCTGTTCCGGCCCCAGGGCCTGCTCGGCGAGCGCGTCGCCGACAGGGCGTGACAACGATGACCACACAGACCACCGCACCCGAGACCAGCACCCCCGCCGCCGCGCCGTCCGGTCTCATCGGCATCCCGCCGCAGATCGGCCGCGCCCTGGCAACCGGCGGCGCCGTCCTCACCGTCATCTCCACGTTCCTCGCCTGGACCTGGACCTCCGCCTTCCCCGGCGACCTCACCGTCTACGGCTACCCCGGCGGCCTCCAGGTCCTCGTCCTCATCGGCGGCGCCCTCACCACCCTCTTCGCCCTCGCCTCCTACGGCGTCAAGGGCCTGGGCTGGCTCACCCCCGCCGGCGCCGACGGCGCCATCAAGTTCTCCGCCCTCGCCACCTTCGCCACCGCCTGGTACACGGTCATCGCGATCAGCTCCGACCTCGGCGGCGTCGTCAACCTCGAACCCGGCGGCTACCTCGTCGCCGTCGGCAGCCTGGCCGCCTTCCTCGGCGCCCTCGCCCTGCCCTTCGAGCACCCCGAGGCCGACCCGATCGACCCCGACGACACCGCCTGGGAGCACTCCAAGCACCAGGCCGCCCACCGGTGGACCACCGTCAAGGCCGCGTTCGCCGGCGGCAAGCCCCGCCCCGTCGGCACGCTCCCCTCGTACGTCGAGATCCTGATCATCGTCGCCGTCCTCGCCCTCGCCCTCGTGGTCTTCACCTACGGCATCGGCACCGAGTACGACGAACTGTTCATCGGCTTCCTGATCACCGCCGGCTTCGGCTTCGCCGCCCTCAACAAGTCCGGCCTGATCGCCCAGGCGTCGCAGATCACCGCCCGCCACCAGAACATCACCGTCTGCGGCGCCTTCGTCGCCGCCGCCGCGTTCCCCTTCACCCAGACCGACGACCAGTACGCGACCCTCGGCGTCTACATCCTCATCTTCGCCACCGTCGCCCTCGGCCTGAACATCGTCGTCGGCCTCGCCGGCCTCCTCGACCTCGGCTACGTCGCCTTCCTCGGCGTCGGCGCCTACGCCGCGGCCATGGTCTCCGGCTCCCCCAGCTCGCCGTTCCACGTGCACTTCCCGTTCTGGGCCGCCGCCCTCGTCGGCGCCGGAGCCTCGCTCGTCTTCGGCGTCCTCATCGGCGCCCCGACCCTGCGACTGCGCGGCGACTACCTCGCCATCGTGACCCTCGGCTTCGGAGAGATCTTCCGGATCACCGCCAACAACCTCGACGGCACCTCCGGCCCCGACGTCACCAACGGCTCCAACGGCATCTCGTCCATCCCGAACCTCGAGATCCTCGGGTTCGACTTCGGCGCCGTCCACGACATCGCCGGCTTCGCCATCGGACGCTTCGCCAACTACTTCTTCCTGATGCTGATCATCACCGCCGTCGTCGTGCTCGTCTTCCGACGCAGCGGCAACTCCCGCATCGGCCGCGCCTGGGTCGCCATCCGCGAGGACGAGACCGCCGCCCTCGCCATGGGCATCAACGGCTTCCGCGTCAAGCTCATCGCCTTCGCCGTCGGCGCCTCCCTCGCCGGCCTCGCCGGCACCGTCCAGGCCCACGTCACCTACACCGTGACCCCCGAGCAGTACCTGTTCGCCGGCCCCATCCCGCCCAACTCCGCCTTCCTGCTCGCCGCGGTCGTCCTCGGCGGCATGGGCACCATCGGCGGCCCCCTCATCGGCGCCTCCCTGCTCTTCCTCATCCCCAACAAGCTCCAGTTCCTCGGCGACTACCAGCTCTTCGCCTTCGGCATCGCACTCATCCTGCTGATGCGCTTCCGTCCTGAGGGCCTCATCCCCAACCGACGCCGCCAGCTCGAGTTCCACGAAGACGCGGAAGCGCCCACCGTCCTCACCAAGGCAGGGGCCTGACCACCATGACCACCGACACCACCACCCAGGACACCACCCCCGGCGCCCCCGCCACCGGAGAGACCGTCCTCGACGCCCGCGGCGTCACCATGCGCTTCGGCGGCCTCACCGCCGTCCGCAACGTCGACCTCACCGTCAACAGCGGCGAGATCGTCGGCCTCATCGGCCCCAACGGCGCCGGCAAGACCACCTTCTTCAACTGCCTCACGGGCCTCTACATCCCCACCGAGGGCGAAGTCCGCTACAAGGGCACGGTCCTGCCGCCCAAGTCCTTCAAGGTCACCGCCGCCGGCGTGGCACGCACCTTCCAGAACATCCGTCTCTTCGCCAACATGACGGTCCTGGAGAACGTGCTGGTCGGCCGCCACACCCGCACGAAGGAAGGTTTCTGGTCGGCCGTCCTGCGCCTCCCCGGATTCCACAAGGCCGAAGCCGCCTCCCGCGCCCGCGCCATGGAACTCCTGGAGTTCGTCGGCCTCGCCGACAAGGCCGAACACCTGGCCCGCAACCTCCCCTACGGCGAGCAGCGCAAGCTGGAGATCGCCCGCGCCCTCGCCAGCGACCCGGGCCTGCTCCTGCTCGACGAGCCCACCGCCGGCATGAACCCGCAGGAGACCCGCGCCACCGAGGAACTGGTCTTCGCGATCCGCGACATGGGCATCGCCATCCTCGTCATCGAGCACGACATGCGCTTCATCTTCAACCTCTGCGACCGCGTCGCCGTCCTCGTCCAGGGCGAGAAGCTCGTCGAGGGCGACAGCGCGACCGTGCAGGGCGACGAGCGCGTCGTCGCCGCCTACCTCGGAGAGCCCTTCGAAGGCGCCCCCGGCGCCGACGAAGCCGCCGAGGTCGCAGCGGCCGAGACCACGGCCGCGCCCGAGGCGGAAACCCCCGAGGCGCAGACCCCCGAGGCCGAGGACACCGAGGCCCAGGACACCGCAACCGCCGACGCCGAAGCCGACGCACCCGCCGCCACCACGACGGACGCAGACACCGCCGCGGACGCCGACACGACGGACACCGCGCCCGGCAAGGAGAACGACCGATGACCGCACTGCTCGAAGTCGAGGACCTCCGGGTCGCCTACGGCAAGATCGAAGCCGTCAAGGGCATCTCGTTCAAGGTCGAGGCCGGCGAGGTCGTCACCCTCATCGGCACCAACGGCGCCGGCAAGACCACCACCCTGCGCACCCTCTCCGGCCTCCTCAAGCCGGTCGGCGGCCAGATCAAGTTCAACGGCAAATCGCTCAAGAAGATCCCCGCCCACCAGGTCGTCTCCCTGGGACTCGCCCACTCCCCCGAGGGGCGGCACATCTTCCCGCGCATGACCATCGAGGACAACCTCCGCCTCGGCGCGTTCCTGCGCAGCGACAAGCCCGGCATCGAGAAGGACATCCAGCGCGCCTACGACCTCTTCCCCATCCTGGGCGAACGTCGCAAGCAGGCCGCCGGCACCCTCTCCGGCGGCGAGCAGCAGATGCTCGCCATGGGCCGCGCCCTCATGTCCCAGCCCAAACTGCTCATGCTCGACGAGCCCTCCATGGGCCTCTCGCCGATCATGATGCAGAAGATCATGGCGACCATCGCCGAGCTGAAGTCCCAGGGCATGACCATCCTGCTCATCGAGCAGAACGCCCAGGCGGCCCTCTCGCTCGCCGACCACGGCCACGTCATGGAGGTCGGCAACATCGTCCTCTCCGGCACCGGCCGGGACCTGCTGCACGACGAGTCGGTCCGCAAGGCGTACCTGGGCGAGGACTGAGCCCCGGTCCTCCCCGCACGACGAGGCCCGCGCCCCCTGTTCCCAGGGGGCGCGGGCCTCGTCGTAGCTGCTGCGGCGGTGGAGCTCAGCCCTTCGCGGCCTTCTTCTCCTCGGCATCCGCGATCACGGCCTCGGCGACCTGCTGCATCGACATCCGCCGGTCCATCGACGTCTTCTGGATCCACCGGAACGCGGCCGGCTCGTTCAGCCCGTACTCGGTCTGGAGCACCGACTTCGCCCGGTCCACCAGCTTGCGCGTCTCCAGCCGCTGGGAGAGGTCCGCGACCTCCCGCTCCAGCTCCTTCAGCTCCGTGAAACGCGACACCGCCATCTCGATCGCCGGCACGACGTCGCTCTTGCTGAACGGCTTCACCAGATACGCCATCGCACCGGCGTCCCGGGCCCGCTCCACGAGGTCGCGCTGCGAGAACGCGGTCAGCATCAGCACGGGCGCGATGCGCTCCTCGGCGATCTTCTCCGCGGCGGAGATACCGTCCAGCTTGGGCATCTTCACATCGAGGATGACCAGGTCCGGCTGGTGCTCGCGGGCGAGCTCGACGGCCCGCTCGCCGTCACCCGCCTCACCGACGACGGAGTAGCCCTCCTCCTCCAGCATCTCTTTGAGGTCGAGCCGGATCAGGGCCTCGTCCTCGGCGATGACGACACGGGTCGTCAGCGGAGGCACGTGCGACTGTTCGCCATCGGGCGCGTCAACGGGCTGGGGCGACTCGGGGGCGGTCACGGGGGCTCCTTGTTCGGGGCGGGGTGCTGCTTACAAGAGCCTACCTAGCTGCGGTAAGGTGGTGCTCCGAGGGGTTGTGATCCTCCTTTGTTTCGAAGGCCCCAGTACTCCAATCGGTTAGAGAGGCCGCTCTCAAACAGCGGACAGTGTGGGTTCGAATCCCACCTGGGGCACTTTTCCTTCGCTTCCAAGGTTCACCTAAAAAAGCGGATGTTCTCGTTCTCGTGAACATCCGCTTTTTGCTGCACTGGACTGCAGGCGGTGACTCAGAGTATTCGCATGAACTTTCACGGCACTGAAGTCCGACAGAAGGCTCTCACTCTCCTGCGCAACGGCGTGAGCAACGCCACCGTGGCCCGAGGCCTCAATGTTCCGCTGGGAACGGTCGGCTACTGGAAGCACCTGGACCGAGCAAAACGCGGCGAGTGTCCCGGCAAGCACGACCCCAAGTGCCCGCTATGCGACGGTCGCGAGCTCGACAAGTCGGCATACAGTTACCTGCTGGGCCTCTATCTCGGTGACGGCCACATCAGCCACTACTCCGAGCACCGCGTGCCCAACCTCATGATCACCTGCGCCGACTCATGGCCCGGCTTGATGGACGAGTGCGCGCGGGCCATGCGCACGGTCTTCCCCGACAACTCTGTCTGCCGGGTACGCAGGACGGGCTGTCACAACGTGAAGGTCTACTCGAAGCACCTCCACTGCCTGTTCCCCCAGCACGGCCCAGGCAAGAAGCACGAACGGCTCATCGCCCTCGAAGCCTGGCAGCAGGCGATCGTCGACGTCCACCCTTGGGACTTCGTCCGCGGGCTCATCCACTCCGACGGGTGCCGCATCACCAACTGGACGACCCGCATGGTCGCCGGGGAACGCAAGCGCTACGAATACCCCCGCTACTTCTTCGCCAACGTCTCCGACGACATCCGGCAGCTCTACACCGACACCCTCGACAAACTGGGCATCGAGTGGACGCACTGCACCCGGGGCGGAAACCCGTTCAACATCTCCGTAGCCCGCAAAGCCTCCGTGGCCCTCATGGACCTGCACGTGGGTTCGAAGTACTGAGCCCCGCAACCTACTTGGGACTGTCGTCCTCGCCCACGTGGTGGACCCTCACCAGGTTCGTGGAGCCGGAGACGCCGGGCGGGGAGCCGGCCGTGATGACCACGACGTCGCCCTTCCGGCAGCGGCCGTAGCGCAGCAGGAGTTCGTCGACCTGGGCGACCATCGCGTCCGTGGAGTCGACGCGGGGGCCGAGGAACGTCTCCACGCCCCAGCTCAGGTTCAGTTGGGAGCGGGTGGCCGGTTCCGGGGTGAAGGCGAGGAGGGGGATCGGGGAGCGGTAGCGGGAGAGGCGGCGGGCGGTGTCGCCGGACTGGGTGAAGGCGACCAGGAACTTCGCGCCGAGGAAGTCGCCGATCTCGGCGGCCGCTCGGGCGACCGCGCCGCCCTGGGTGCGGGGTTTGTTGCTGTCGGTCAGCGGCGGGAGGCCCTTCGCGAGGATGTCCTCCTCGGCGGCTTCGACGATCTTCGCCATGGTGCGGACGGTCTCGATGGGGTATTTGCCGACGCTGGTCTCGCCGGAGAGCATCACGGCGTCCGTGCCGTCGATGACGGCGTTGGCGACGTCGCTGGCCTCCGCGCGGGTGGGGCGGGAGTTGTCGATCATGGAGTCGAGCATCTGGGTGGCGACGATGACCGGCTTGGCGTTGCGCTTGGCGAGTTTGACGGCTCGCTTCTGGACGATCGGGACCTGTTCCAGGGGCATTTCCACGCCGAGGTCGCCGCGGGCGACCATGATGCCGTCGAAGGCGGCGACGATGTCGTCGATGTTGTCGACGGCCTGGGGCTTCTCCACCTTGGCGATGACGGGGAGGCGGTGGCCTTCCTCGTCCATGATGCGGTGGACGTCCAGGATGTCCTTGCCGCTGCGGACGAAGGAGAGGGCGATGACGTCGAAGCCGTTGTGCAGGGCCCAGCGCAGGTCGGCCTCGTCCTTCTTGGAGAGGGCGGGGACGGAGACGGCGACGCCGGGGAGGTTGAGGCCCTTGTGGTCGGAGACGAGGCCGCCTTCGACGACGGTGGTGTGGACGCGGGGGCCGTCGACGGAGGTGACTTCGAGGCAGACCTTGCCGTCGTCGACGAGGATGCGTTCGCCGGTGGTGACGTCTTCGGCGAGGCCCTGGTAGGTGGTTCCGCAGCTGTTGCGGTCTCCTTGGGCGCCGTCCTCGACGGTGATGGTGAAGGTGTCGCCGCGTTCAAGGAGTACGGGGCCTTCGGTGAACCGGCCGAGGCGGATCTTCGGGCCTTGAAGGTCGGCGAGGAGGCCGACGCTGCGTCCGGTCTCGTCGGAGGCCCTGCGTACGCGCTGGTATCGCTCCTCGTGTTCGGCGTGTCCGCCGTGGCTGAGGTTGAAGCGGGCGACGTCCATTCCGGCTTGGACCAGGGCTTTGATCTGGTCGTACGAGTCGGTGGCGGGCCCGAGGGTGCAGACGATTTTGGCTCGGCGCATGGTTCGAGACTAGGGCTTACCGGTCGGTAGAGGTTTAGGAGCCGGATGTCTACTCAACAACGCTTGCGTGAAGGGCTCTTGACAACTGTTGAATGGGCGGCGGTGTGCTCCGATGAGCAGGTGATCGGGTCAGAGTCGGGGTGGTCGCATGGTGAAGCGGGCGTTGACGGAGGCGTGCAGGTGTTGGCGCTGGGGTTCGAGGTCGAGGGGTGCGGCTGCGGTTTCCTCGGTGGCGCCGGCGTAGGACATGGTGCGCATGCGGGCGGCTGGGGGTCGGGGGTGGGCGGGCTGGGTGTTCTCGGCGCCGATGTCGGCGAGTTCGAGGAGGGCGTCGAGTGTGCTGCCGAGGGCTTCGGCGTATTCGCGGGCGCGCTGGACGGCTTCGCGTACGGCTTTCTGGCGGACTTCGCGGTGGGCGGGTGAGTCGGGGCGCAGGGTCCACCGGGGGCCGTCGACGCTGGTGAGGTCGTGGTCGGCGAGGCGGGTGACGAGTTCGCCGAGTGCGGTGAAGTCGGTGAGTTCGGCGGTGGTGCGGACGGCTCCGTGGTAGGTGCGTACGCGTTCGCCGCGGCCGTGTCGGGTGAGTTCGGGGGTGATGGAGAAGGCGCCGGTCTCCAGGCGTTCGACGGCGTTGCCGTAGGTCTTGACGAGGTCGAGGACGGCTGTGTTGCGGCGGGTGAGGTCGTCGAGGGCGGTGCGTCGGTCCTTGCCGCGTGCGCCGACGGTGACGGTGATGGAGGCGATCTCGGGGTCGACTTCGAGGTGGGCTTCGCCGCGGACGGCGATGCGCGGTGCGTCGGGGGTGCCGTAGGGGACGGCGGGTTGTGGGTCCGGGGTGGTGGGGCCGACGGGGTCCGGGGGGTTGGCCATACGTCCAACTCTGTCACTGGTTGGCTGATTTCGTGGGCGGAAGTCATGGCTCAGGTCACCGGATCGCAACCTGTTGGACCTGTTGCGGTCCGGCGTGGAGGGGTCAGAATCTACGCGCGTCAGAATCTACGCGCGTTGTTGGCCGTTCTTGGAGGAGAACCAGACATGCCGTTGGACCGTCGGAAGTTTCTGAAGAAGTCCGCCGTGACCGGGGCGGGGGTGGCGATCGGGGGCGCGGCGGCGGCTCCGGCGGCGCAGGCCGCGGAGTCGGCCGCGGAGTCGGCGGCGGCGAAGAAGCCGGCCGGGAAGCCGGTCAGGCAGCCGAAGCGGTACGCGTTGACCGTGATGGGCACGACCGATCTGCACGGTCACGTGTTCAACTGGGACTACTTCAAGGACGGGGAGTACTCCGACGCCAAGGGCAACACGATGGGCCTGGCGCGCATCTCGACCCTGGTGAACAGGATCCGTGCGGAGCGGGGCCGGTGCAACACGCTGCTGCTGGACGCGGGTGACACGATCCAGGGCACGCCGTTGACGTACTACTACGCGAAGGTCGACCCGATCACCGCCAAGGGTGGTCCGGTGCACCCGATGGCGCAGGCGATGAACGCGATCGGGTACGACGCGGCGGCGCTGGGCAACCACGAGTTCAACTACGGGATCGAGACGCTGCGGAAGTTCGAGAGCCAGCTGCGTTTCCCGTTGCTGGGTGCGAACGCGGTGGACGCGAAGTCGCTGAAGCCGGCGTTCCCGCCGTACTTCATCAAGGAGTTCCACGTCCCGGGTGCTCCGCCGGTGAAGGTGGCGGTGCTGGGTCTGACGAACCCGGGTATCGCGATCTGGGACAAGGCTTATGTGCAGGGCAAGTTGGCGTTCCCGGGCCTGGAGGAGCAGGCGGCGAAGTGGGTGCCGAAGCTGAAGTCGATGGGTGCGGACGTGGTGGTCGTCTCGGCGCACTCGGGTGCTTCGGGTACGTCGTCGTACGGTGACCAGTTGCCGTACGTGGAGAACGCGGCCGCGAATGTGGCCAGGCAGGTGCCGGGTATCGACGCGATCCTGGTGGGGCACGCGCATCTGGAGGTCCCGGAGCTGAAGGTCGTCAACGAGGCGACGGGTCGTACGGTCGTGCTGTCGGAGCCGCTGTGCTACGCGGAGCGGCTGACCCTGTTCGACATCGAGCTGGTGTTCGCGAAGGGGAAGTGGGAGGTCGAGTCGGTGGCGGCGTCGCTGCTGAACTCGAACACGGTCGCGGACGACCCGAAGATCACGAAGCTGCTGGGTGACGAGCACGCGAAGGTCGTGGCGTACGTCAATCAGGTGGTCGGCACGGCGACCGAGACGTTGACGACGGTCGACGCCCGGTACAAGGACGCGCCGATCATCGATCTGATCACCAAGGTCCAGGAGGACGTGGTGAAGGCGGCGCTGGCGGGTACGTCGTACGCGTCGGTGCCGGTGATCGCGCAGGCTTCGCCGTTCTCGCGGACGTCGGAGATACCGGCCGGGGATGTGACGATCCGGGGTCTGTCGAGCCTGTACGTGTACGACAACACGCTGGTCGCGAAGTTGCTGACGGGTGCGCAGGTGCGGGCGTACCTGGAGTACTCGGCGGAGTACTTCGTGCAGACGGCGGCGGGCGCCGTGGTCGACGTCGAGGCGCTGACGAACGCGGGCGGCCGGCCGGACTACAACTACGACTATGTGTCGGGTCTGGTGTACGACATCGACATCGCGCAGCCTGCGGGTTCGCGGATCAAGAACCTGACGTACAACGGTGCGGCGCTGGACGACGCGCAGCAGTTCGTGCTGGCGGTGAACAACTACCGTGCCAATGGTGGCGGTGCGTTCCCGTTCGTGGCGTCGGCGCCGGAGCTGTGGTCGGAGTCGACGGAGATCCGGACGCGGATCGCGGAGTGGGTGACGGCGAAGGGTGTGCTGGATCCGAAGGACTTCGCGTCGGTGGACTGGAAGCTGACCCGTGAGGGCACGCCGGTCTTCTGACGGCAGGGGTTTGCGGCGCCGGGGGTGTTCCGGGGTGGTCGTAGGTCGACGGCGGCGTTCTTCTCGGGCGCCGCCGTCGTCGTGTTTCGGGCCGGTTCGGCGGTGGTGGGGTCAGCGGTGTTCGGCGAGGTGGGTGAGGGTCTCGGACCGGCGGGCCTGGGGGATGCGGGGGTGTGGTTCGAGTCCGAAGGTGGTGAAGGCGGTGCGGGCCGGGAGGGGGTAGGTCTCTTTTCCGGTGAGGGAGTTGAGGATGGCGGCGCTGCGCCAGGCGGCGAGTCCGAGGTCGGGGGTGCCGACGCCGTGGGTGTGCAGTGCGGCGTTCTGGACGTAGGCGTGGCCGGTGACGGCCGGGTCGAGGACGAGGCGGAAGTTTTCGTCGACGCGGGGTCGTTCGCGGTTGTCGCGGCGCAGGTAGGGGTCGAGCCCGGCGAGGATCGGTTCCAGGGGGCGTTGCCGGTGGCCGGTGGCGAGGACGACGGCGTCGGTGGTGAGGCAGGTGCGGTTGCCCTGCTGGATGTGTTCCAGGTGGAGTTCGATCCGGGTGATGCCGATGCCGACGCGGCCTGCGGTGCGGACGCGGACGCCGGGGGTGAGGACGGCGTGGGGCCAGCCGCCGTGGAGGGTGCGGCGGTAGAGCTCGTCGTGGATGGCGGCGATGGTGGCGGTGTCGATGCCCTTGTGGAGCTGCCACTGGCTGGTGACGAGCCGGTCGCGGGTGGGTTCGTCGAGGCTGTGGAAGTAGCGGGTGTAGTCGGGGGTGAAGTGCTCCAGGCCGAGTTTGGAGTACTCCATGGGGGCGAACGCCTCGGTGCGGCCGATCCAGTGGATGCGGTCGTGGCCGGGTGCGCGGTGGCGTAGCTGGTCGAGGAAGATCTCGGCGCCGGACTGTCCTGAGCCGACGACGGTGATGTGGTCGGCGGCGAGGAGGCTCGCTCGGTGGGTGAGGTAGTCGGCGGCGTGGACGACGGGTACGCCGGGGGCGTCGGCGAGGGGTCTGAGGGGTTCGGGTACGTGGGGTTCGGTGCCGATGCCGAGGACGATGTTGTGGGCGTGGGTGCGGCCGGGGGCGGCGGCGGTGCCGTCGTCGCCGAGTCGGGTGTAGTCGACTTCGAAGAGGTCGCGGGCGGGGTTCCAGCGGACGCTGTCGACCTGGTGGCGGAAGTGCAGTCCGGGGAGGTGGTCGGCGGCCCAGCGGCAGTAGGCGTCGTATTCGGCGCGCTGGATGTGGAAGCGTTCGGCGAAGTAGAAGGGGAAGAGGCGTTCGCGGGTCTTGAGGTAGTTGAGGAAGGTCCAGGGGCTGGTGGGGTCGGCGAGGGTGACGAGGTCGGCGAGGAAGGGGACCTGGAGGGTGGCGCCGTCGATGAGGAGGCCGGGGTGCCAGTCGAAGGCGGGGCGTTGTTCGTAGAAGACGGCGTCGAGTTCGGGCAGGGGGTGGGCGAGGGCGGCGAGGGAGAGGTTGAGGGGGCCGATGCCGATGCCGACGAGGTCGCGGGGTGCTGCGGGCTCGTGGCGTGGGGGGTGGGTCATCTGGGGGTGGTTCCTTCCACGAGGTCGATGAGTGCGGTGAGGTCGTCGGGTCGGGTGTGGGGGTTGAGGAGGGTGGCTTTGAGCCAGAGGCGGCCGTCGAGGTGGGCGCGGCCGAGGACGGCGCGGCCCTGGTGGAGCAGTTGTCGGCGGATGTCGGCGACGGTGGCGTCGGTGGCGTCGGTGGGGCGGAAGAGGACGGTGCTGATGGTGGGCCGGTCGTAGAGCTCGAAGCGGGGGTGGGCGTCGAGGAGTTCGGCGAGGTGGGCGGCGTGGGCGCAGACCTGGTCGACGAGGGCTCCGAGGCCGGTTCGGCCGAGGGTCTTGAGGGTGACGGCGATCTTGAGGATGTCGGGTCGGCGGGTGGTGCGGGGGGAGCGTCCGAGCAGGTCGGGGAGGCCTGCTTCGGTGTCGTCGTCGGCGTTGAGGTAGTCGGCGTGCTGGTGCAGTGCGGTGAGGTCGTGGGGGTCGCGTACGGCGAGGAGGCCGGCGGCGACGGGTTGCCAGCCGAGTTTGTGCAGGTCGAGGGTGACGGTGTGGGCGGCGTCGAGGCCGGTGAGGGCGGTGCGGTGGCGGTCGCTGAAGAGGAGGCCGCCGCCGTAGGCGGCGTCGATGTGGAGCCGGGCGTCGTGGGCGGCGCACCGGGCGGCGATCTCGGGCAGCGGGTCGATGAGGCCGGCGTCGGTGGTTCCGGCGGTGGCGGCGACGAGGAGGGGGCCGTGGAGTTCGGTGAGGGCCTCGTCGAGGGCTGCGGGGTCGAGGGTGCCTGCGGGGGCGGGGACGACGACGGGGTCGGGCAGTCCGAGCAGCCAGGCGGCGCGTGCCAGGGAGTGGTGGGCGCCTGCGGCGTGGACGAGTCGCAGGCCGGCGCCGTGGGTCTCCCGGGCGAGGAGCAGGGCGAGTTGGTTGGCCTCGGTGCCGCCGGTGGTGACGAGGGCGTCGGTGAGTCCGGCGAGGCGGGCGAGTGCGCGGGTGACCCGGGCTTCGAGTTCGGAGGCGGCGGGTGCCTGGTCCCAGGAGTCGAGGGAGGGGTTGAGGACGCTGACGGCGAGGTCGGCGGCGGTGGCGACGGCGAGCGGCGGGCAGTGCAGGTGGGCGGCGCACAGGGGGTCGGCGGGGTCGGCGGCGCCCTCGGCGAGGGCGTGTACGAGGGTGCGCAGGGCGTCGGGGTCGCCGTGGTCGGGCAGGACGTCTGCGAGGGCGTCCGTGAGGCGGGCGGCGACCGCTGGTGGTCCGCCGGCTGGCAGGGGGCCGCCGCGGGCCCGTCCGCCGTCGCGCAGGGCGTCCAGGACGGTGTCGAGCAGCGGACGCAGGGCTTGGTGTCCTTCGGGGCCTGAGGCGAGCGGCGGCGTGCTCATGGTGCTCCTCCGGGGCGCGGGGCAGGGGGGCATCGGCTTGTGCGCGGATGCTGCGGTGCGTCCGAAGAGCCCAACGATCGGAACCCGTCCGGGGGTACTCCCGGTGGGGAAATCGTGTCGGGGCGGGACGGGGCCGGGCGGGCCCCGCCGTGTGTGCGGTGGGGCCCGCCCGGGTGATGTGGCGGTGGTGCGCCGGTGGTGTACCGGGGTGCGTCGGTGGTGTTACGCCTGCCTGACCCGCAGGGCCCGGGCGAGGTCGTCGAGCTGGTCGACGAGTTTGCGGCGCAGGGCCGGGGTGGGGTCGGCGTAGCGCAGGCACTCCTCGCCCAGGCGGAGGGTGTCGGCGTCGACGGCGACGGCGGGGAACGCCCAGCGGCCCGCGGCCTCGGCGATGGCGGGGCCGCGGCGGGCGGCGACGGCGACGGCGTCCTCGTAGTAGCGCGGGATGTACTCCCGTACGAGGTCGGCCTGTTCGGGTTGCCAGAAGCCCTGGGCGGTCGCGGTGAACAGGTAGTTCGACAGGTCGGTGGTGTCGTCGGTGGCGAACATCGCGTCCCAGGCGGCGCGTTTGGCGCGGGGGTCGGGCAGGGCGGCGCGGCAGCGGGCGGCGCCTTCCTGTCCGGTGGCGCTGGGGTCCTGGAGGAGTTCGGCGTCGATGGCGGTGTCGTCGATCGCGCCGAGGACGGCGAGCCGGGCGAGGATGCGCCAGCGCAGTTCGGGGTCGAGTTCGGGGCCGCCGGGGACGGTTCCGTCGGCGAGCCAGGCGCTGATGGTGTCCGGGTGGGCGGCGGCGTCGATGAAGTGGCGTACGGCGACCAGGCGCAGGCCGGGGCTGTCGCCGTCCTCGGTGCGGCGGATGAGGTCGCGGCAGAGGCTTCTGAGGGCGGCGAGGGCGGCGGGGCGGTCCTCGGGGGTGAGGTAGCGGTCGGCGATCTGGCCGGCGGCGAAGGCGAGGACGCCTTGGACGATGGCGAGGTCGTTCTCGCGCGGGAGGTGGGTGTGCGCGGTGTCGAGGTAGGCGGAGGGCGGGAGTTCGCCGTCGCGTACGCAGTCGCGCAGGGCGTTCCAGACGACCGCGCGGGTGAGCGGGTCGGGCAGGCCGGACAGGCCGGCGCGGACGGTCTCGAACGACTCGGGGTCGAAGCGGATCTTGGCGTAGGTGAGGTCGCCGTCGTTGAGGAGCAGCAGTGCGGGGCGTTTGCCGATGGGCTGGGGGGTGGTCTGCGGGATGTCGAGGTCGAGGCGTCCGCGCAGGGTGAGGCAGCCCTGGTCGTCGCCGTGGTCGTGGTCGTAGAGGCCGACGGAGATGCGGTGGGGGCGGCTGCCGGTGTGCCGGACGGTCAGGGTGCGGGTGCCGTCGGTGTCGGCGGTGACGGCCGGGGTGAGGGTGTCGACTCCGGTGGTGCGCAGCCAGGCGTCGGCCCAGGCGTGGACGTCGCGGTCGGTGGTGGCGGCGAGGGAGTCGATGAAGTCGGCGAGGGTGGCGTTGGCGAAGCGGTGGCGGGCGAAGTGGGTGTTGATGCCGGCCAGGAAGTCCTTCTCGCCGAGCCAGGCGACGAGTTGGCGCAGTGCGGAGGCGCCCTTGGCGTAGGAGATGCCGTCGAAGTTGAGGAGTGCGGAGGCGGTGTCCTCGACGGCTTCGGGGGCGACGGGGTGGGTGGAGGGGCGCTGGTCGGCTTCGTAGCCCCAGGCCTTGCGGGCGACGCCGAACTCGGTCCAGGTGCCGGTGAAGCGGGTGGCTTCGGTGAGGGTCTGGTAGCCCATGTACTCGGCGAAGGACTCGTTCAGCCAGATGTCGTCCCACCAGCGGAGGGTGACGAGGTCGCCGAACCACATGTGGGCCATCTCGTGGGCGATGACCATGGCGCGGGTCTGCCGCTCGGTGTCGGTGACGGCGGAGCGGTAGACGAAGTCGTCGCGGAAGGTGACCAGGCCGGGGTTCTCCATGGCGCCGGCGTTGAACTCGGGGACGAACGCCTGGTCGTAGGAGTCGAAGGGGTAGGGCTCCTCGAACTTCTCGTGGTAGCGGTCGTAGCACTGCTTGGTGATGTCGAGGAGTTCCTCGGCGTCGGCGTCGAGGTGGGGGGCGAGGGAGCGGCGGCAGTGGATGCCGAAGGGCAGGCCGCGGTGCTCGGTGCGTACGGAGTGCCAGGGGCCGGCGGCGACGGCGACGAGGTAGGTGGAGATGAGGGGGGTGGGGGCGGCCCGCCAGCGGCCTTCGCCGAGGTGGTCGGTGACGCCGTTGGCGAGGACGCTCCAGCCTTCGGGGGCCTGGACGGTCAGCTCGAAGACGGCCTTGAGGTCGGGTTGGTCGAAGGCGGCGAAGACGCGCTGCACGTCGTCCATGAACAGCTGGGTGTAGAGGTAGGTCTCGCCGTCGGTGGGGTCGGTGAAGCGGTGCATGCCCTCGCCGGTGCGGGAGTAGCGCATGGTGGCGTCGACGCGCAGTTCGTGCTCGCCCGCGGCGAGGTTGTCCAGGGGCAGGCGGTTGCCCTGGAGGCCGGCGGGGTCGAGGGGCTGTCCGTCGAGGGTGGCGGAGCGCAGTTCGGCGGGCTTGAGCTCGAGGAAGGTGTCCGCGTCCGAGCGGGCGGTGAACCTGATGACGGTCACGGACCCGAAGGTGTCGTCGCCGGTGGTCAGATCGAGTTCGATCGTGTAGCGGTGGACGTCGAGGAGCCGGGCACGGGTCTGCGCTTCGTCGCGCGTCAGTACGGACATGAACGACATGCTGCCTGATGGCGACCGGATGGCACAGTGGCGGTTCGGTACGCCCCTTATGTCCCTTCGCGCGCCGGAGCCGCCCGAGGTGTGTCGCGTTGGGGTGGAACGCGGGCGTCCAGGTGGGTCGGTCCGGTCCGGGGAAGGCGGTCCTGGGGGTCGGTTCGGTCCTTGAGGAGAGTGCGCAGGTCGCGGATCTCCCGCTCCAGGGCCAGCTCGCGCCGGCGGGCTTCGTAGAGGTGGCGGATCTTGGTGCGCAGGGTCCAGGGGTCGACGGGTTTGGCGACCAGGTCGGCGACGCCGAGCGCGAAGGCGGCGGCGGTCAGTTCGGGGTCGGGGCCGAAGCCGGTGAGCAGGACGACGGGAATGTGCTGGCTCTGTTCGACGCGTCGCATGTAGCGCACGACGTCGAGGCCCTCGACGCCGGACATGCGCACGTCGAGCAGGAGCAGTGCGACGCGGCCGCGCAGGATCTCTTTGAGTGCCGCGTCGCCGCTGGTGGCGCGGCTGATCCGGTGGCCGAGCGGGGCGAGGGTGTTCTCCAGGGCGTAGAGGGTGTCCTCGTGGTCGTCGACGATGAGGATCGCGTCATCCGACGGCATGGCCCGACGTCCCTCCCGCGGTGGGACCACCAGCTGGCGTCCGGGGTGCTGACGCGCTGTGCCCGCCGGTTGACGAGCGGTGCACAGCGCAGCATGCCTCGGACGGGTGCCCGTGTCACCTCCCGGCGGGGCGGACCGGCGTCAATCGGCCGTCGTGGCCGTGCCGTTCGTGGGGGTGCCGTTGACGGTGGTGCTGTTGGCGGTGGTGCTGTTGGCGGTGGTGCCGTTGGCGGTGGCGTCCGCGATGCGCTCGTGGTGGCGGATGACCTCGGCGACGATGAAGTTGAGGAACTTCTCGGCGAAGGCGGGGTCGAGTTTGGCGTTCTCGGCGAGGGTGCGCAGCCGGGCGATCTGCCGGGCCTCGCGGTCCGGGTCGGCGGGGGGCAGCTGGTGCGCGGCCTTGAGGTGGCCCACCTGCTGGGTGCACTTGAAGCGTTCGGCGAGCATGTGGACGACGGCGGCGTCGATGTTGTCGATGCTGTTGCGCAGCCGGTCGAGTTCCTCGCGGACGACGGGGTCGATGCCGCCGTCACCGGTGGGGCTGGTGGTCATGGGCGTCCACCCTACGCGGCGCGGCCGACGGGCGTCCGACGGCCTCTCCGGTACAGGACGGCCTCCTCCGGTACCAGCGGTGAGGGAATTCCGCGCGCGGGCTCGTAGAGTGGGAGCGGGACCAGACGTCTTGGGGGTGCGGGCGTGGCGAACGGCGGACCGGTCGAGCACGGCTACCCACATCTGGAGACGGTGCGGGCCGCGGTCACCGCGCTGTACCGGCGGCTGTCGTACGACACGATCCAGACGTTCGCGACGAGTGTGGCGCCGGTCGACGTGGCGTTCTGCGACACCGACGATCTTCATCTGGGCACCCAGCGCGTGGCGCGTGAGCTGGTGCGGCACTACCGGCTGCCGGACGCCCGGATGATCGTCGGCTTCCGGGAGATGGAGCACGCGGCGCACATCGAGCTCGCCGCGGGTCCGGAGTACTTCGTGGAGCTGAACGACCGGTTCCGTACCCATCGCAGGGACATCGGCGCGGCGCTGGCCCACGAGATCATGCACGTGTATCTGCACCGGCTGGACCTGTCCTTCCCCGGCACGCGGGACAACGAGATCCTCACGGACACGGCGACGACGTACCTGGGCGCGGGCTGGCTGCTGCTGGACGCGTTCCGGGAGGACGCGGTGACCTCGCAGAAGCTGGGTTATCTCACGCCGGAGGAGTTCGGGTACGTGCTGGCGAAGCGCGCGCTGCTCTTCGGCGAGGACCCGTCGACGTGGTTCACCAGCGCGCAGGCGTACGAGGCGTACGCGCGGGGTCTGGCGCAGGCGCGCCGGGACGGGCAGCAGCCGCCGCTGACGGCGGCGGGCTGGGCGGGCCGGCGGCGTTACGCCCGGGACCGCCGGCACGCGCAGGAGCGGGTGCCGGCCGCCGGGTCCGGCACCGCGTACGCGTTCACGCCGGACGGCCGGGGTCCGCTTCGGGTGTCGTTCCCGTGCCCGACCTGTCATCAGCGGATCCGGGTGCCGGTGCGGGGGCGGGTGCGGGCGCGGTGCGCGTTGTGCCGGACGGTGCTGGAGTGCGACACGTAGGGCTCGCGGCGTGCCCGACCGGGCGGCGGGCGCCACGGCACGCGGGGGGCGCGGCGCACCCGGCCCGGGCGGCGGGTGCCGCGGCACCTGCGGGGCACGGCGTACCCGGCCCGGGTGGTGGCTGTCACCGGCTGCCGTACACCGCGCCCGGCGGCTGGGCCTCCTTCATCAGCCGTCGTACGGCTTCCCCCGCCTCCTCCGGCCGCCGGCGCTGCTCCCCGGCCGCCGTGGGGCCGGCCCGCCATCCCTCCATGAGGGTGATCCGGCCCCCTTCGGCCTCGAAGACCCGGCCGGTGACGCCGGTGCTGGCGGCCGAGCCCAGCCACACGACCAGGGGTGAGACGTTCTCGGGGGCCATCGCGTCGAAGCCCGTTTCCGGTGCCGCCATGGCCTGCGCGAACGTGTCCTGGGTCATCCTGGTGCGGGCCGCGGGCGCGATCGCGTTGACCTGGACGCCGTAGCGGCTCAGTTCGGCCGCCGCGACCAGCGTCAGGGCGACGACGGCGGCCTTCGCCGCGCTGTAGTTGCCCTGTCCGACCGATCCCAGCAGCCCGGCCCCGCTGCCGGTGTTGACGATCCGGGCCTCGGGGGTGCGCCCGGCCCGGGTCTCCTGGCGCCAGTGGGCGGCCGCGTGCCGCAGGGGCAGGAAGTGTCCCTTGAGATGGACGCGGACGACCGCGTCCCAGTCGTCCTCGTCCAGGTTGACCAGCATCCGGTCCCGCAGGAACCCGGCGTTGTTGACGAGGGTGTCGAGCCTGCCGTACGTCTCCAGCGCGACCCGGACCAGTGACGCGGCGCCCTCGGTGGTGGCGATGTCGCCGGCGTGCGCGACGGCGTGTCCGCCGGCCGCCCGGATCTCGTCCACGACGCCGGCCGCGGGGCTGCCGGAGCCCGGTGTGCCGTCCAGGCCGACCCCCAGGTCGTTGACGACGACGCGGGCCCCTTCGGCGGCGAACGCGAGCGCGTGCGCCCGCCCGAGGCCTCGCCCGGCGCCGGTGACGACGACGACCCGTCCCGCGCAGATTCCGCTCATCCCTCTCCCTTTCCTCGGCTGTCCCGGTCGGCTGTGGCGGCGTCCAGGAAGGCGGGCCGCTCCCCGCCCCCGTGCACGAGCAGGCTCGCCCCGCTGATGTACGCGGCGGCGTCGGAGGCGAGGAAGACGGCGGCCGCGCCGATGTCGTCGGGCACCGCCAGCCGTCCGAGCGGGACGGTGCGCGCGACCGCCTCGACGCCGTCCTCCCCGCCGTAGTGGAGGTGGGACAGCTCGGTGCGGACCATGCCGACGACGAGGGTGTTGACGCGCACGTGCGGCGCCCATTCCACCGCCATGGACCGGGCGAGGTGTTCCAGTCCCGCCTTGGCCGCCCCGTAGGCCGCGGTGCCCGGCGAGGGGCGGCTGCCGCTGACGCTGCCGACCATCACGACGGCGCCCCGGGCCCGTCTGAGGTGCTCGTGCGCGGCGAGCGACGCGGTCAGCGGGGCGAGGAGGTTCAGTTCGACGACCCGCGCGTGGCGCTCGGCGTCCGCGTCGGCCAGCAGCCGGTACGGTGCCCCGCCCGCGTTGTTGACGAGGACGTCGAGCCGGGGCAGCGCGTCGAAGAAGGCCCGTACGGCGGGCGGGTCGCGCAGGTCCAGCGGGACGAACTCCACGCCCGCCGCGGGCGCTTCGGGCGGTGGTCTGCGGGCGCAGGCCACCACCCGGGCCCCGGCCGCCGCGAACGCCCGGGCGATGCCCGCTCCCACGCCCCGGGTGCCGCCGGTCACCACGACCGTGCGGCCGCTCAGGTGCGGAGAGGGCGCGGGGTGGGAGGGGTGCGCGGGGTGCGGAGAGGGCGAGGGGGGTGCAGGGTGCGAGTTGTCCACAGGGCCTCCCGCCGCGATCCGTCGGCTGCTAGCTTCGAAGCCTCGCACCTAACAAATGTTTGGTGGAATAGCGGCTGGGTGGAAAGGTAGCTGATGCGCCGATGGGTGTCTCCACCTCGTCTCCGGAAAAGGGGATTTCCGTGGTCACGGTCGACTTCCCGCCGGTGAACGCCATACCGGTGGCCGGCTGGTTCGCGCTGGCCGACGCGGTGCGCGCGGCCGGTCACGACCCTGAGGTCCGGTGTGTGGTGCTGGGCGCGCGCGGGCGCGGCTTCAACGCGGGCGTGGACATCAAGGAGATACAGGCGCAGGGGCGCCCCGCGCTCGTCGGCGCCAACCGCGGCTGTTTCGAGGCCTTCGCCGCGGTGTACGAGTGCGAGGTCCCGGTGGTGGCGGCGGTGCAGGGCTTCTGTCTGGGCGGCGGCGTAGGCCTGGCGGGGAACGCGGACGTGATCGTGGCCGGTGACGACGCCGTCTTCGGGCTGCCCGAACTCGACCGGGGGGCACTCGGCGCGGCCACGCACCTGTCCCGGCTGGTCCCCCCGCATCTGATGCGCGCGCTGTACTACACCTCGCGCACGGCGACCGCGGCCGAGCTGCACGCCCACGGCTCGGTGTGGCGGGTGGTGCCGAGACAGGGGCTGGACGCCGCGGCCCTGGAGCTGGCCCGGGAGATCGCCGCCAAGGACGGTGAGCTGCTGCGGCTGGCCAAGGCCGCCATCAACGGCATCGATCCGGTCGACGTGCGCCGCAGTTACCGCTTCGAGCAGGGTTTCACCTTCGAGGCGGACGTCAGCGGGGTGGCCGACCGGATCCGGGACACCTTCGGGAGGGAGGGGACGTCGGGTGGGTGACAAGACGATGACCGCCGACGAGGCGGTCTCGGGGCTGGCGAGCGGCATGACCGTCGGCATCGGCGGCTGGGGCTCCCGGCGCAAGCCGATGGCGCTGGTCAGAGCGGTGCTCCGGGCCGGCATCGGAGATCTCACGGTGGTCTCGTACGGCGGCCCGGACGTCGGGATGCTGGCCGCAGCCGGGCGGATCCGGAAGCTGGTCGCCGCGTTCACCACCCTGGACTCGATCCCGCTGGAACCGCACTACCGCGCGGCCCGCGAGCGGGGGGCCTTCGAGCTGGTGGAGGTCGACGAGGCGATGTTCATGTGGGGGCTGCGCGCGGCCGCGAACCGGCTGCCGTTCCTGCCGGTCAGGGCGGGGATCGGCTCGGACGTGATGCGGGTCAACCCGGGCCTGCGGACCGTGGTCTCCCCCTACGAGGACGGGGAGACGTTCGTGGCGATGCCCGCCCTGCGGCTGGACGCGGCGCTGGTCCACGTCAACCGCGCGGACCGGCGGGGCAACGGCACCTGCCTGGGCCCGGACCCGTACTTCGACGACCTGTTCTGCGCGGCGGCGGACCGGGCCTATGTCTCGTGCGAGCGGATCGTGGACACCGCGGAGCTGACGAAGGGTGCCGACGCCGGTCCGCAGTCGCTGCTGGTCAAGCGGCACACGGTGACGGGCGTGGTCGAGGCCCCGAACGGCGCGCACTTCACGTCCTGCGCTCCCGACCACGGCCGGGACGAGGCCTTTCAGCGGCTGTACGCGGGCACGCCCTGGCCGGAGTTCGCGGACCGGTTCCTGGGCGGGGACGAGCACGCCTACCGGTCCGCCGTACGGGCCTGGCGGAAGGAACAGGAGCCGGGGCAGGGCGAGGAGGGGAAGCCGTGAGCGCCCAGGACGGTCCGGGCGTCGCGCCCACCCGTGCCGAGTACTGCGTGATCGCCTGCGCCGAGGTCTGGCGGGACGCGGGCGAGGTGCTGGCGAGCCCGATGGGCGGGGCGATCCCGTCCGTGGGCGCACGGCTCGCCCGGCTCACCTTCGCGCCGGAGCTGCTGCTGACCGACGGCGAGGCGCTCCTCGTGGACGCCGACGGCACGGTCGAGGGCCGGCTGCCCTACCGTCAGCATCTGGAGCTGGTCAGCGGCGGGCGACGGCACGTGATGATGGGCGCGAGCCAGATAGACCGGTTCGGCAACCAGAACATCTCCTGCATCGGCGACTGGGCCGCACCCCGGCGGCAGCTTCTCGGGGTCCGGGGCGCTCCGGTCAACACGTTGAACAATCCGACGAGTTACTGGATCCCCAGGCACTCCCGGCGGGTCTTCGTGGAGCGGGTCGACATGGTGTGCGGGGTGGGGTACGACCGGGCGGCCCGGCACCCCGGCACGGCGCGCTTCCACCGGATCCCGCGGGTCGTCTCCGATCTCGGTGTCTTCGACTTCGCCACGCCCGACCACGCCATGCGGCTGGCGTCGCTGCACCCGGGGGTGAGTGTCGAGCAGGTGCGGGAGGCGACCGGGTTCGCGCTCGTGGTCCCGGAGGAGGTGCCCTGGACACGTGAGCCCACCGCCGGGGAACTGCGGCTGATCCGGGAGGTGATCGACCCGGCGGACGCCCGCTCCCGGGAGGTCCCGGACCGGGCGGGGGTCTGATGGAGACGGCGTTCACCCGGCTGGTCGGGGTCCGGCACCCGGTCATGCAGACGGGGATGGGGTGGGTGGCGGGTCCGCGGCTGGTGTCGGCGGCGGCGAACGCGGGCGCGCTGGGCGTCCTGGCCTCGGCGACGATGACCCTCGACCAGTTGCGGGCGGCGATACGGGAGGTCGCCTCGCGTACGGACGCGCCGTTCGGGGTGAACCTGCGCGCGGACGCGGCCGACGCGGGCGACCGGGTGCGGATCATCGTCGAGGAGGGTGTGCGGGTCGCGTCGTTCGCCCTGGCCCCGTCCCGTGAGCTGATCGCCGAACTGAAGGCGGCGGGCGTGGTGGTCATCCCCTCGGTGGGCGCGCGCCGGCATGCCGAGAAGGTGGCGGCGTGGGGCGCGGACGCGGTGGTGGTGCAGGGCGGGGAGGGCGGCGGGCACACCGGTGAGGTGGCGACGACGGTGCTGCTGCCGCAGGTCGTCGACGCGGTGGACCTGCCGGTGGTGGCGGCGGGCGGGTTCTTCGACGGGCGGGGGCTGGTCGCGGCGCTGGCGTACGGGGCGGCGGGCATCGCCATGGGCACCCGGTTCCTGCTGACCTCGGACTCGACGGTGCCGGACGCGGTGAAGGCGCGGTATCTGGCGGCGACGGTGCGGGACGTGACGGTGACGCGCGCGGTGGACGGGCTGCCGCACCGCATGCTGCGCACGGAGCTGGTCGGGTCGCTGGAGGACGCGGGCCGGGCGCGGGCGCTGTTGCAGGCGCTGCGCAGGGCGGCGGCGTTCCGGAGGCTGTCCGGGCTGACCTGGCGGCGGATGGTCCGCGACGGTCTCGTCCTCAGGCGCGGTCATGATCTGGCCTGGAGTCAGGTCCTGCTCGCGGCGAACACGCCGATGCTGCTGAGGGCCGCGATGGTGGACGGCAGGACCGATCTGGGGGTGATGGCGTCCGGGCAGGTCGCCGGGGTGATCGACGACCTGCCGTCGTGCGCGGAGCTGGTGGGGCGGATCATGAAGGAGGCCGAGGAGGTGCGGGAGCGGCTGACCGGCACCCGCTGACCGGTACGGCCGGGGTGCGGGGCGGCTCACGACCGGTCGCCGACCGGCACGGCCACGGTGCGGGCGCGGCTCAGAGCCTCTCGACGATCGTCACGTTGGCCTGGCCGCCGCCCTCGCACATGGTCTGCAGGCCGTAGCGGGTGCCGGTGCGTTCCAGTTCGTGCAGCAGGGTGGTCATCAGTTTGGCGCCGGTGGCGCCCAGCGGGTGTCCCAGGGCTATCGCGCCGCCGTTGACGTTGACCTTCGCCGGGTCGGCGCCGGTCTCCTTCAGCCAGGCCAGGACGACCGGGGCGAAGGCCTCGTTGATCTCGACGAGGTCGATGTCGTGGATGGACAGGCCGGTCTTCTTCAGGGCGTGGGCGGTGGCCGGGATGGGCGCGGTCAGCATGCGGATCGGGTCCTCGCCGCGCGCGGAGAGGTGGTGCACCCGCGCCCGGGGCCGCAGTCCGTGTTCGCGCACCGCCCGCTCCGAGGCCAGCAGCAGGGCCGCGGCGCCGTCGGAGACCTGGGAGGAGCAGGCCGCGGTGACGGTGCCGCCGTCGATCACCGGTTTCAGCGCGGCCATCTTCTCCGCCGAGGTGTCCCGGCGCGGTCCCTCGTCGACGGCGACGTGACCGTGGGGGGCGATCTCCCGCTCGAAGCGGCCCTCGTCGATGGCCCGCAGGGCGCGCCGGTGGGAGCGCAGCGCGAACTCCTCCTGTTCCTCCCGGTCGATCCCCCACTTCGCGGCGATCATCTCGGCGCCGGCGAACTGGTTCACCGGCCGGTCGCCGTACCGGGCCCGCCAGCCCTCGCTGCCGGCGAAGGGGCCCTGGGTGAAGCCGAGCGGTTCGGCGGCCTGCCGGGTGGCGAAGGCGATGGGGATCTGGGACATGTTCTGCACGCCGCCGGCCACCACCAGGTCCTGGGTGCCGGAGAGCACGGCCTGGGCCGCGAAGTGCACGGCCTGCTGCGAGGAGCCGCACTGCCGGTCCACGGTCACGCCGGGCACCTCCTGGGGCAGTCCGGCCGCGAGCCAGGCGGTGCGGGCGATGTCCCCGGCCTGCGGGCCCACCGCGTCCAGGCAGCCGAAGACGACGTCGTCGACGGCGGCCGGGTCGAGCGCGGCGCGGGCGACGAGCTCCTTGAGCACATGGGCGCCCAGATCGGCCGGGTGCACGCCGCCGAGCCCTCCCCCGCGCCGTCCTACGGGTGTACGGACCGCTTCGACGATGTAGGCCTCGGCCATGGCGACTCCCCAGTGGTTCGCGTTGAGTGACGACGGATCACTTGCTGGGCTGCGTGCTGGGTCAGGGTGCGGTGGCGCTGTGCCGGGCTCGGCTTCCGGCTATGCCCGTACGGCGATCCCGTCGAGGACCATCGACAGGTACTGCCGGGCGATCTCCTCCGGGCTGTGCTGTCCGCCCGGCCGGTACCAGGACGCGGCGACCCAGACCGTGTCGCGGACGAACCGGTAGGTGAGCCGGACGTCGAGGTCGGCGCGGAAGGCCCGGTCGGCGACCCCGCGCTCCAGCGTGGACAGCCACGCCTTCTCGAACTTGCGCTGCGACTCGGCGAGGAACGCGAACCGTTCCTGCGCCACGAGCTGCCGGGACTCCTTCTGGTAGATCGCGACGGCGGCGCGGTGCCGGTCGATCTCCCGGAACGACTCGGTGACCAGGGCCTCCAGGGTCTCCCGGGGGCCCAGTTCCGCGGCCAGGACCGCGTCGTAGCCGCCCCAGAGCTCGTCGAGGAAGGTGCGCAGGATCTCCTCGAGCATCGACTCCTTGGAGTCGAAGTGGTAGTAGAGGCTGCCCGCGAGCATGCCCGCGTGGTCGGCGATCTTGCGCACGGTGGTGGCGTTGTAGCCCTGTTCGGCGAAGACCTCGGCGGCGGTGCTGAGGAGTTCGCCGCGGCGGGCGGGGGCTGCGGTCACCTGGGGCTTCTTCTTGGTCGGCACGGGTCCATTGTGATCGCTGCTCCTAGGGGTGCTGACTGCTGACGGAGACGACCTCTCCGGTGAGGTACGAGGAGTAGCCGGACGCCAGGAACACGATCACGTTGGCCACTTCCCAGGGCTCGGCGTACCGGCCGAAGGCCTCGCGGGCGGTGAGCTGCGCGAGCAGTTCGGGGGTCGTCACCTTGGCCAGATGGGGGTGCATGGCGAGACTCGGCGCGACGGCGTTGACCCTGACGCCGTACTCCGCCGCCTCGACGGCCGCGCACCGGGTGAGGGCCATGACGCCGGCCTTCGCGGCGGCGTAGTGCGCCTGTCCTGCCTGGGCGCGCCAGCCGACGACGGAGGCGTTGTTGACGATCACCCCGCCGCGGCCGGTGTCCCGCATCGCGCGCAGGGCCGCCCGGGTGCAGCGGAACGTGCCGTTCAGCGTCACGTCCAGGACGCGGGACCACTGGGTGTCGGTCATGTCGACGAGGGCGGCGGTGCCGCCGAGTCCGGCGTTGTTGACCACGATGTCCAGGCGTCCGTGCCGGTCCGCGGCGGTGTCGAAGAGGGCGCGCACCTGGGCCTCGTCGGTGACGTCGCAGGGCAGTGCGGTGACCGCGTCGGGGCCGAACTCCGCGGCGAGCGCGGCCTCGTGCTCCTTCAGCCGCCGGGGGTGGGCGTCGCTGATGACGACGTGGGCGCCCTCCTCCAGGAAGCGGCGTGCGGTCGCGCCGCCGATGCCGGTGCCGGCCGCCGCGGTGATGACGGCGCCGCGTCCGCGCAGCAGTCCGTGTCCGGGTTCGTACGCCGGACGGTCGACCGCCGGGCGGTCGGCTGCCGGACCCTCGACGTCTGTCATGGGCCCACGCTAACCTACCAAACACTTGTTAGGGAAGAACGACGGGAGGGACGGCGACCCGTGGACCTCACCCACTCTCCGGCCGACGAGGCCTTCCGCGCCGAGGTCCGCGCCTGGCTCGGCGCGCATGTGCCGCGCACCCCGCTGCCGTCCCTGGAGACCGCGGAGGGCTTCGCGGCGCATCGCGCCTGGGAGGCCGAACTGGCCGCGGACCGCTGGTCGGTGGTCGACTGGCCGGCCCGGTACGGCGGCCGGGACGCGGGGCTGGTCCGCTGGCTGGTGTTCGAGGAGGAGTACTACGCGGCGGGCGCGCCGGGCCGCGTCGGCCAGAACGGCATCGGTCTGCTCGCCCCGACCCTCTTCGAGCACGGCACCGAGGAGCAGCGCGCCCGGGTGCTGCCGCCCATGGCCCGCGGCGAGGTGGTCTGGGCGCAGGCGTGGTCGGAGCCGGAGGCGGGCTCGGACCTGGCGTCGTTGCGCTCGAAGGCCGTACGGGCGGACGGCGGCTGGCTGTTGAGCGGGCAGAAGACGTGGTCGTCGCGGGCCGCGTTCGCGGACCGGGCGTTCGGCCTGTTCCGCAGCGAGCCGGACCTGCCGAGACCCCATCAGGGCCTGACGTGCCTGATGTTCGATCTGCGCGCGCCCGGTGTCACGGTGCGCCCCATCGGGCGGCTGGACGGCAGACCGGCGTTCGCGGAGGTGTTCCTGGACGAGGTGTTCGTCCCGGACGAGGACGTCGTCGGGGAGGCGGGGCAGGGCTGGCGGGTCGCGATGTCGACGGCCGCCGACGAGCGCGGGCTCACCCTGCGCTCCCCGGGCCGTTTCCTCGCCTCCGCCGACCGGCTGCTGGAGCTGTGGCGGGAGCGGGGCTGCCCGGCGCACGCGCGGGCCCGGGTCGCCGACGCGCTGATCGGCGCCCGCGCGCACCAGTTGTACACCTACGCGGCCGCGGCCCGGTTCCTGGACGGCGACCGGATCGGCCCGGAGGCCAGTGTGAACAAGGTCTTCTGGTCGGAGTACGACATCGCGCTGCACGAGACGGCCCTGGACCTGCTGGGTCCCGACGGCGAGGCGGCGGACTCCGACTGGTGCGAGCGCTATGTCTTCTCCCTCGCGGGCCCGATCTACGCGGGCACCAACGAGATCCAGCGCGACATCGTCGCCGAGCGGCTGCTCGGCCTGCCGAAGGGACGCCGCTGATGCGTTTCCTCCTCGACGCCGAGCAGCGGGAGTTCACGCGGTCGCTCGACGCGATGCTGACGGCCGCCGGGCCGCCCGAGGTGGCACGGGCCTGGGGGCGCGGCGAGCCGGCGCGCGGCCGGGCGCTGTGGTCCCGGATCGCGCAGGCGGGGGTGTTCGCGCTGGCGGTACCGGAGGAGTACGCGGGGCTGGGTCCGCGCCCGGTGGAACTCGCGCTCGCCTTCGTGGAGCTGGGCAGGCACGCGGCGCCGGGCCCGTTGGTGGAGACGGTCACGGCCGCGGTGCTGCTGGGCGGGGCGGAGCGGCCGGGTCCGGCGAAGCGCTTCCTGCCGTCACTGGCAGACGGCACCCTGTCGGCGACGCTGGCGGCCGGACCGGACGGCTGTGCGCTGGACGGCGACACGGCGGACCTGCTGCTCGCGCTCACTGCCGAGGGCCTGCGCCTGGCCCCCGGCCACGGGTCGGTGCGCCCGTCCCTGGACCCGGTCCGCCGGCTCACTCCCCTGCTGCCGGGTGGGGAACTGCTCGACCCGGAGCCGCCGTGGGCACGGGCCCTGCTGTGGGCCCGGCTGGCCACCGCCGCGCAGGCCCTCGGGGTCGGCCTGGCGCTGCTGGAGCGGACCGTGGCCCATGTGGGGCGGCGCGTGCAGTTCGGTGTGCCGGTGGGCTCGTTCCAGGCGGTCAAGCACCGGCTGGCCGACGCCAGGATCGCCCTGGAGTTCGCCCGCCCCCTGGTGCTGGGCGCGGCGCTGACGATGGACCCGGCGGACGTGGCCGCGGCGAAGGTGAGCGCCTGCGAGGCGGCGTACGCCACGGCCCGTACGGCGTTGCAGTTGCACGGCGCGATCGGCTACACCGCGGAGTTCGACCTGTCCCTGTGGCTGGCCAGGGCCCGGGTCCTGCTCGCCGCCTGGGGCGGCCCGGACGAGTGCCGGGACGTGGTGCTCAGTGGTGGTGGTCGCCCCCGGTGAGTTCCCGGTGCTCCTCGGGGGTGGGCTTCGGTATGTGTGTCCCGGGCCCGAACATCGCGCGGGCCAGCCGTTCCCGGACCCGTTGGGAGACCGTGACCGGCCGGCGCACCCCGCCCGCGTCGACGCGTGCCCCGATCTCGTAGGGCGGGTTCTGCTCGTGCTGGGTGAGGGTGAACAGCCGTCCCTGCGGGAGGGGTTCGTGGACCTCGACGTACTCGCCGTGCGGCAGTCGCTTGATGGTGCCGGTCTCCCTGCCGTGCAGCACGCTGTCCCGGTCGCGGCGCTGGAGGCCCAGGCAGATCCGCTTGGTGACGATGAAGGTGATGACGGGCAGGACGAAGACGCCGATCCGCACGAACCAGGTGATCGCGTTGATGGACAGGTGCAGATGGGTGGCGACGATGTCGTTGCCGCCGCCGATCAGCAGCACGCCGTACAGGCTGAGCCAGGCCGCGCCCAGGCCGGTGCGCACGGGCATGTTGCGCGGCCGGTCCAGGATGTGGTGCTCGCGCCGGTCGCCGGTGATCCACGCCTCCACGAAGGGGTAGACGCCGAGGGCGAGCAGGATCAGCGGGAAGAGCGAGAACGGGATGAGGACGCCCGGCACCAGGGTGTGTCCCCAGGCGCTGATCTCCCATCCCGGCATCACCCGGATCAGCCCTTCGGAGAAGCCGAGGTACCAGTCGGGCTGGGCGCCGGTGGTGACCAGGTCGGGCCGGTAGGGTCCGAAGGCCCAGACGGGGTTGATGCTGGCGATGCCGCCCATGACGGCCAGCACGCCGAAGGTGAGGAAGAAGAAGCCGCCCGCCTTGGCCATGTAGACCGGCAGGAAGGGCATCCCGACGACCGACTTCTGGTCGCGGCCGGGGCCCGGGTACTGGGTGTGCTTGTGGTAGAAGACCAGGATCAGGTGGGCCACCACCAGGCCGAGCATGATCCCGGGCAGCAGCAGGACATGGACCGGGAACAGCCGGGAGATGATGTCGTGCCCGGGGAACTCGCCGCCGAAGAGGAAGAACGAGATGTACGTCCCCACGACCGGGATGGACAGGATCGCGCCGTCGGCGAAGCGGATGCCGGTGCCGGAGAGCAGGTCGTCGGGGAGCGAGTAGCCGGTCAGGCCGGTGAGGATGCCGAGCATCAACAGGGTCCAGCCGAACAGCCAGTTGACCTCGCGCGGCTTGCGGAAGGCGCCGGTGAAGAACACCCGCATCATGTGCACGAGCATGCCGGTGACGAAGACCAGCGCCGCCCAGTGGTGGATCTGCCGGATCAGCAGCCCGCCGCGCACCTCGAAGCTGATGTCGAGGGTGGACGCGTAGGCCTTGGTCATCAGGACGCCGTTGAGCGGGGCGTACGGGCCGTGGTAGGCGACCTCGGCACCGCTCGGTTCGAAGAACAGGGTGAGGTAGACGCCGGTGAGGATCAGGATCAGGAAGCTGTAGAGGCAGACCTCGCCCAGCATGAAGGACCAGTGGTCCGGGAACACCTTGCGCATGTTGGCCTTGGCCAGCGCGTAGAGGCCGAGCCGTCCGTCGGCCCAGTCGGCGAGTCTCTCGCCCTTGCCGGGTTCGCCCCGGCGGGCCGAACTCACTGTCCCCGTGGCTTCGTTCACCGATCGTGCGCCGTCCATGTGCGGCCTCCCCCTCGGATCAACCTCAGGGTGGCACGGCGGTGCGCCCAAGCCAACAGGCGGGCCGCCGCGGTCGGTTGGCCGCGGTGTGAGACCGCCCACGGCCGTGGGTCCGTACGAGCGGCGGCCGGCCCGAAGGTCAGCGGACGATCCCCGCGGCCCGGGCCGCCACGAGCCACTTGGGGAAGTCGCCCAGCAGCCGGTCGTACAGCTCCGCGTCCGGGACCTTCCGGGGGTCCGCGCCCGCGTGGAAGAAGCCGGCGTTGTCGACCACCCGCTTGTCCGGCACGGCGAGTTCGTCGAGCTTGCGCAGATAGTCGAACTGGCGGCTGTCCGGGTCGCCGAAGCCGACGAACTGCCAGAACAGCGGCAGCTTCGCCGCCTTGCACAGATAGCGTTCGGCGGCGAGCTTGTTGATCGGTCCGCCGTCGGTCTGGAAGACCACCAGGGCGGGCGCGGTGGAGCCGCTGTCGAGGTAGTGGTCGATCACGGCGTCCATCGCCAGGTGGTAACTGGTCCTGCCCATGTGGCCCAGTCCGGCCACGATCCGCTCGATACGCCCCTGGTGGTCGGCGAGCGCGATGTCGGTGACGGCGTCGATGTCCGTGGAGAAGAAGACCACCGGGACCCGGCCGTCGTCGTCGAGGTGCGCGGACAGCCCGAGCACCCGGTCGGCGAGCGCCTGCACGCTGCCGTCCTTGTAGTACGGCTTCATCGAGCCGGAGTGGTCGACGACTAGGTAGACCGCGGCCCGCAGGCCGCCCAGTCCGTGCCGGTCGAGGGACGTCCCGGCCCGTTTGTACAGGTCGACCAGTGCGGGAGCGCTCTGCTGCACCTTGCCGAGACTGATCGCCGACATACGGACCCCCTCCGTTCGAACCGCTCCGTGCGAGGTTACGGCACCGCCGCCCCGGCTCCGTTTCGGCCCACAGCCGTTCGATAGTTTGTTCCCCGCCGTCCCCACCGGCTCGCTGACCTGCCCACCCTTTTTCCGAGGAGCCGACGTGGAGTCCGAGTCCACCGTCACCACCTGCTACCGCCATCCCAAGGTGGAGTCCCACGTCCGCTGCACCCGCTGCGACCGCTACATCTGCCCGAACTGCATGCGGGAGGCCGCCGTCGGCCATCAGTGCGTGGAGTGCGTGAAGGAGGGCGCGCGTTCGGTGCGCCAGGCCCGCACGGCCTTCGGCGGCCGGATCACGGCCGTGCCGCTGGTGACGTACGTCCTGATCGGGCTCAACGTGCTGGCCTACCTGGCCGAGTTGATACGCCCCGAGATCGTGGACCGGTTCGGGATGCTGGGCTCGGGGCTGGTGGACGCGGACGGCGGGCACTGGCTGTGGGAGTACCCGTACCCGCCGGACCTCACCGCGGAGGGGCTCGCGAACGGGGAGTGGTACCGGCTGCTGACCGGCGCCTTCCTCCATATGCCGGTCACCCAGGGCTCGTTCGGCATCCTGCACATCGTGATGAACATGGCGTGCCTGTGGAACCTGGGCCGGACGGTGGAGGGCCAGCTCGGCCGCGTCCGCTATCTCGCCCTGTACCTGCTGTCGGCGCTCGGCAGTTCGGTCCTGGTGCTGCTGATCGCGCCGGACGAGCTCACCGTCGGCGCGTCCGGCGCCGTCTTCGGCCTGGGCGCCGCCTACTACGTCATGGCCCGCCGGCTGGGCGCCGACATGGAGTCCGTCAACCGGTTCATGATCGGCCTGGTGTTGTGGATGGTCCTCTCCGCCGGACTCACCTCCTGGCAGGGGCACCTCGGCGGTCTGCTGACGGGCGCGGTGGTGGCCATGGCCTACGCGTACGTGCCCCGCGACGGGCGGCGCGCGCTGGTGCAGGCCGTGGCGTGCGGGGCGCTGCTGCTCCTGCTGGCGGTGTGCGCCGCCGCGAAGGTCGCGCAGTTCACCGCGATCTGAGCGCGGACATGCGACGGCGCCTGCCCAGTTCCGGTCGGGGAGGCGGGCAGGCGCCGTCTGTGTTCCGTACGCCTTTGTACGGGACGTCTTTTACGGGATCCGTCGGATCCGTCAGACCATGAGCGAGCGGTCCGTCGGACGGATCGGGGCCGGCAGGTCGCTGGCGCCCGTCAGGAAGCGGTCGACGCCCCTGGCCGCCGAACGGCCCTCGGCGATCGCCCACACGATGAGGGACTGGCCGCGGCCGGCGTCACCGGCGACGAACACTCCCGGCACGTTGGTCTGGAAGTCGGCGTCGCGGGCGACGTTGCCGCGCTCGTCGAGCTCCAGGCCGAACTGCTCCACCAGGCCGTTCTCCCGGTCGGTGCCGGTGAAGCCCATCGCCAGCGTCACCAGCTGGGCGGGGATCTTGCGCTCCGTGCCCGGCTTGGAGGTCAGCTTGCCGTCGACGAACTCCACCTCGGTCAGGTGCAGCCACTGGACGTTGCCGTCCTCGTCGCCCTCGAAGTGGGTGGTCGAGACGGAGTAGACGCGCTCGCCGCCCTCCTCGTGCGCGGAGGTGACCTTGTACAGCATGGGGAAGGTCGGCCAGGGCTGGGCCAGCGGGTGCCGCTCGTCGTTCGGGCGGGGCATGATCTCCAGCTGGGTGACGGAGGCCGCGCCCTGGCGGTGGGCGGTGCCCACGCAGTCGGCGCCGGTGTCGCCACCGCCGATGACCACGACGTGCTTGCCCTCGGCGGAGATCGGCGGCGCCACGAAGTCGCCCTCCTGGACCTTGTTGGCCAGGGGCAGGTACTCCATCGCCTGGTGCACGCCCTTGAGGTCACGGCCCGGGACCGGCAGGTCGCGGGCGGTGGTGGCGCCGGCGGCGATGACGACCGCGTCGTACCGCTTCTTCAGGTCGGTCGCCTTGAGGTCGACGCCGATCTCGACACCGGTACGGAAGCGGGTGCCCTCCGCGCGCATCTGCTCGATACGGCGGTTGATGTGCCGCTTCTCCATCTTGAACTCGGGGATGCCGTAGCGCAGCAGGCCGCCGACGCGGTCGGCGCGCTCGTACACGGCGACGGTGTGGCCGGCCCGGGTGAGCTGCTGGGCGGCGGCCAGGCCCGCCGGGCCCGAGCCGATGACCGCGACGGTCTTGCCGGACAGGCGCTCAGGGGCCCGCGCGGCGACGTCACCGGTCTCCCACGCCTTGTCGATGATCGAGACCTCGACGTTCTTGATGGTGACGGCCGGCTGGTTGATGCCGAGCACACACGCCGACTCGCACGGAGCGGGGCACAGGCGGCCCGTGAACTCCGGGAAGTTGTTGGTGGCGTGCAGGCGCTCGGAGGCCGCGGCCCAGTCCTCGCGGTAGGCGTAGTCGTTCCACTCGGGGATCAGGTTCCCCAGCGGACAGCCGTTGTGACAGAACGGGATGCCGCAGTCCATGCAGCGGCCGGCCTGCTTGCTGATGATCGGCAGCAGGGAGCCGGGGACGTAGACCTCGTTCCAGTCCTTCAGGCGCACCTCGACGGGACGGGACTCGGCGACCTCGCGGCCGTGGTTGAGAAAGCCCTTCGGATCAGCCATTGATCGCCGCCTCCATCATCTTCTCGGTGATCTCGGTCTCGGACAGACCGTCTCGCTCGGCGGCGTCCTTGGCGGCGAGCACTGCCTTGTAGGTGCTGGGGATGATCTTGCTGAAGCGGTTCACCGCGGTGTCCCACTCGGCGAGCAGCTTCTCGGCGACCGTGGAGCCGGTCTCCTCCTGGTGGCGGCGCACGACGTCGTGCAGCCACTGGCGGTCGGTGTCGTCGAGCGCCTCGACGGCGCTCGCGCTGGCGACGTTGACGTTGTCGCGGTCGAGGTCGATCACGTAGGCGATGCCGCCGGACATGCCGGCCGCGAAGTTGCGGCCCGTCTCGCCGAGGACCACCGCGTGACCGCCGGTCATGTACTCGCAGCCGTGGTCGCCCACGCCCTCGGAGACCACCAGCGCGCCGGAGTTGCGGACGCAGAACCGCTCGCCGGTGCGACCGCGCAGGAACAGTTCGCCGCCGGTGGCACCGTAGGCGATGGTGTTGCCCGCGATCGTCGAGTACTCGGCGAGGTGGTCGGCGCCCCGGTCCGGGCGGACGATCACACGGCCGCCGGACAGGCCCTTGCCGACGTAGTCGTTGGCGTCGCCCTCCAGGCGCAGCGTGACGCCGCGCGGCAGGAAGGCGCCGAAGGACTGACCCGCCGAGCCGGTGAAGGTGATGTCGATGGTGTCGTCGGGCAGACCCGCGCCACCGAACTTCTTCGTCACCTCGTGGCCGAGCATGGTGCCGACCGTGCGGTTGATGTTGCGGATCGCGACCTGGGCGCGGACCGGCTGGGCGTCGGTCGCGGAGTTCGCGGCCAGCGCGTCGGCGGCCAGCTTGACCAGCTCGTTGTCGAGCGCCTTCGCCAGGCCGTGGTCCTGCTCGACGACCTGGTGGCGCACCGCGCCCTCGGGCAGCTCGGGCACGTGGAAGAGCGGGGCCAGGTCCAGGCCCTGGGCCTTCCAGTGGTCGACGGCACGGGTGACGTCGAGCGTCTCGGCGTGGCCGACGGCCTCCTGGATGGAGCGGAAGCCCAGCTCGGCGAGGATCTCGCGGACCTCTTCGGCGATGAACTTGAAGAAGTTCACGATGTACTCGGCCTTGCCGGCGAACCGGTCGCGCAGCACCGGGTTCTGGGTGGCGATGCCGACCGGGCAGGTGTCCAGGTGGCAGACGCGCATCATGACGCAGCCGGAGACGACGAGCGGCGCGGTCGCGAAACCGAACTCCTCGGCGCCCAGCAGCGCGGCGATGACGACGTCGCGGCCGGTCTTGAGCTGGCCGTCGGTCTGCACGACGATCCGGTCGCGCAGGCCGTTGAGCAGCAGGGTCTGCTGGGTCTCGGCGAGGCCGAGCTCCCAGGGGCCGCCCGCGTGCTTGAGCGAGGTCAGCGGGGAGGCGCCGGTGCCGCCGTCGTGGCCGGAGATGAGGACGACGTCCGCGTGTGCCTTGGAGACACCCGCGGCGACCGTGCCGACGCCGACCTCCGAGACCAGCTTCACGTGGATCCGCGCCTGCGGATTCGCGTTCTTCAGGTCGTGGATGAGCTGCGCCAGGTCCTCGATGGAGTAGATGTCGTGGTGCGGCGGCGGGGAGATCAGGCCGACACCGGGGGTGCTGTGCCGGGTCTTGGCCACCCACGGGTAGACCTTGTGGCCGGGCAGCTGGCCGCCCTCGCCGGGCTTGGCGCCCTGGGCCATCTTGATCTGGATGTCGTCGGCGTTGACCAGGTACTCGGAGGTGACGCCGAAGCGGCCGGAGGCGACCTGCTTGATCGACGAGCGGCGCGCCGGGTCGTACAGGCGGTCCGGGTCCTCGCCGCCCTCACCGGTGTTGGACTTGCCGCCCAGCTGGTTCATGGCGATGGCGAGGGTCTCGTGCGCCTCCTTGGAGATGGAGCCGTACGACATGGCGCCGGTGGAGAAGCGCTTGACGATCTCGGAGACCGGCTCGACCTCGTCGACGGGGATCGACGGGCGGTCCGAGGTGAAGCCGAACAGGCCGCGCAGCGTCATCAGCCGCTCGGACTGCTCGTTCACGCGGTCCGTGTACTTCTTGAAGATGTCGTAGCGCGCGGTGCGCGTGGAGTGCTGGAGGCGGAAGACCGTCTCCGGGTCGAACAGGTGCGGTTCGCCCTCGCGCCGCCACTGGTACTCGCCGCCGATCTCCAGGGCGCGGTGGGCGGGCGCGATGCCGCTGGCCGGGTAGGCCTTGGCGTGGCGGGCGGCGACCTCCTTGGCGACGACGTCGATGCCGACGCCGCCGATCTTGGTGGCGGTGCCGTTGAAGTACTTCTCCACGAAGGCGCTGTCGAGACCGACGGCCTCGAAGACCTGGGCGCCGCGGTAGGAGGCGACGGTGGAGATGCCCATCTTGGACATGACCTTCAGGACGCCCTTGCCGAGCGCGTAGATCAGGTTGCGGATGGCCTGCTCGGGCTCGATGTCCGACAGGAAGGTGCCCGCGCGGACGAGGTCCTCGACGGACTCCATCGCCAGGTAGGGGTTGACCGCGGCGGCGCCGAAGCCGATGAGCAGGGCGACGTGGTGGACCTCGCGGACGTCGCCGGCCTCGACCAGCAGGCCCACGCGGGTGCGCTGCTTGGTGCGGATGAGGTGGTGGTGGACGGCCGCGGTGAGCAGCAGCGACGGGATCGGCGCGTGCTCGGCGTCGGAGTGCCGGTCGGACAGGACGATCAGGCCGGCGCCGTTCTCGATGGCGGCGTCGGTCTCGGCGCAGATCTCGTCGATGCGCGCGGCGAGGGCGTCGCCGCCGCCGGAGACCCGGTACAGGCCGGACAGCGTCGCGGCCTTGAAGCCGGGCAGGTCGCCGTCGGCGTTGATGTGGATGAGCTTGGCCAGCTCGTCGTTGTCGATGACCGGGAAGGGCAGCAGGACGCTGCGGCAGGACGCGGCGACCGGGTCGAGCAGGTTGCCGGAGGGGCCGAGGGAGGAGCGCAGCGAGGTGACGAGCTCCTCGCGGATGGCGTCCAGCGGCGGGTTGGTGACCTGCGCGAACAGCTGGGTGAAGTAGTCGAAGAGCAGGCGCGGGCGCTCGCTCAGCGCGGCGATCGGCGAGTCGGTGCCCATCGAGCCGATCGGCTCGGCGCCGGCCTTGGCCATGGGCGCGAGGATGACGCGCAGCTCTTCCTCGGTGTAGCCGAAGGTCTGCTGGCGGCGGGTGACCGAGGCGTGGGTGTGGACGATGTGCTCGCGCTCGGGCAGGTCGCCCAGCTCGATCTCACCGGCCTCCAGCCACTCGGCGTACGGCTGCTCGGCGGCGAGGGCGGCCTTGATCTCGTCGTCCTCGATGATGCGGTGCTCGACGGTGTCGACGAGGAACATCTTGCCGGGCTGGAGGCGGCCCTTGCGGACGACCTTCGCGGGGTCGATGTCGAGGACGCCGACCTCGGAGCCGAGGACGACGAGGCCGTCGTCGGTGACCCAGTAGCGGCCGGGGCGCAGACCGTTGCGGTCGAGCACGGCGCCGACCTGGGTGCCGTCGGTGAAGGTGACGCAGGCCGGGCCGTCCCAGGGCTCCATCATCGTGGAGTGGAACTGGTAGAAGGCACGCCGGGCCGGGTCCATGGAGTCGTGGTTCTCCCACGCCTCCGGGATCATCATCAGCACGGAGTGCGGCAGCGAACGGCCGCCGAGGTGCAGCAGTTCGAGGACCTCGTCGAAGGACGCGGAGTCGGAGGCGTCCGGGGTGCACACCGGGAAGATCCGGTCGAGCTCGCGGTCGCCGAACAGGTCGGAGACGAGCTGCGACTCGCGGGCCTGCATCCAGTTGCGGTTGCCCTTGACGGTGTTGATCTCACCGTTGTGCGCGACGAAGCGGTACGGGTGCGCCAGCGGCCACGAGGGGAAGGTGTTCGTGGAGAAGCGCGAGTGGACGAGCGCGATCGCGGAGGCGAAGCGGCGGTCGGACAGGTCCGGGAAGAAGGGCTCCAGCTGACCGGTGGTCAGCATGCCCTTGTAGACGATCGTGCGGGCGGAGAGGGAGGGGAAGTAGACCCCGGCCTCGCGCTCGGCGCGCTTGCGCAGCACGAAGGCCGTGCGGTCGAGCTCGATGCCCTTCCGGTCGTCCCCGCCGGAGACGAAGATCTGCCGGAAGGCGGGCATCGTCGAGCGGGCGGTGGCGCCCAGCAGCGCGGGGGCGACGGGGACCTCGCGCCAGCCGAGGACCGTGAGGCCCTCCTCGGCGGCGATCGTCTCGATCTGCGCGACGACGTCGTCGGTGCCGTCCTCGGGGAGGAAGGCGATGCCGACGGCGTATCCGCCGGCCTCGGGGAGCTCGAAGCCGGCCACCTCGCGGAAGAAGGCGTCCGGGACCTGCGAGAGGATGCCCGCGCCGTCGCCGGAGTCGGGCTCGGAGCCGGTGGCGCCTCGGTGTTCGAGGTTGCGCAGCACCGTGAGGGCCTGCTCGACCAGCGCATGGCTCGCCTCGCCGGTGAGGGTGGCCACGAAACCGACGCCACAGGCGTCCTTTTCGTTGCGGGGGTCGTACATACCCTGCGCAGCAGGGCGAGCATCCATGAAAGACCAGTTCTGGCCATTCGTGGAATGCTGGGACGGCTGGCGCGGCGTACGCATCGGCTCTCCCGTCGTCGTCAAGTGGCATGTGAGGGTGCCGAGGGACGACGTTGGCCCTCTGCTGAGTGTGTGCGAAATTTCGTGCAGGTTACATGATGGAGCGATTCCCGGGAACCGGATACTCCGTTCCAACATGCGGACGCCACGGTGTCGCGGCGGGGTACGCGCACGGTGGCGAGAAGTATGTGGTGACCGAGCGGAACACTTCGATGTCCGTCGGCCCAAAAGGGGGTGGAGGGAACGTCTTCGCCCACTCCACCTGCACGCCGCGAGCCTCGTTGCTCGAGCGCTTACGGCTCATGCCCAGTGGTTAAGCATTCGAAACCAGCGAGTAACGGTTACTTATGCGTCCCACCGCATAAGTTCCATCCTGACTATCCTACGGCCGTTCCGAACAGACTGCCGAGGGCGTACGTCACACCGGCCGCCGCGCCGCCCAGCGCGAGCTGCCGCAGACCGCTGTACCACCAGGACCGCGCCGTCACCCTGGCCACCACGGCGCCGCAGCCGAAGAGCCCGAGCAGGGCGAGCAGCACCGCCGGCCAGAGCACGGTGGCGCCGAGCAGGTACGGCAGGAGCGGCAGCAGGGCGCCCAGCGCGAAGGAGCCGAAGCTCGACACCGCGGCGACCAGCGGCGAGGGCAGATCGCCCGGGTCGACGCCCAGCTCCTCGCGGGCGTGTATCTCCAGCGCCTGCTCGGGGTCGCGCGAGAGCTGCCGTGCCACCTCCCGGGCCAGTCCGGGCTCGACGCCCCGCGCCTCGTAGAGCGCCGCGAGCTCGGCCTCCTCGTCCTGCGGGTGCTTTTTCAACTCCCGCCGCTCCACGTCCAGTTCGGCCTCGACGAGTTCACGCTGCGAGGCGACGGAGGTGTATTCCCCCGCCGCCATGGAGAAGGCACCGGCGGCGAGCCCCGCGAGCCCGGTCAGCACGATGGTGTCCTGGCCGACGGCCCCGCCCGCGACACCGGTCATCAGCGCCAGGTTCGAGACCAGGCCGTCCATCGCGCCGAACACGGCGGGGCGCAGCCAGCCGCCGTTCACATCGCGGTGCGTGTGGTTGTCGCGGTGCGCCTCGTGCAGCGTCGCCTCGGTGTCGATGATCGCCATGAAGGTCCCCCAGGAAGCTTAGGCAAAGCTAACTTTAGATTGAATCTACTTTTCGACAACACCGACACTACGCCGTGAAATTCCCCGCCACCAGCAAGGGAAGGCTGGGCTAACCTGCGGTTTTACCGTCGTACGCTCATCCGTGTTGACCTCTGCACAGATGTCGACCGGGTGATGCTGGGTTCACCGAGGCTCTGCCGGGCCCCTGCGGTGGGACACATCCGCAAAGGGTTCCGCGCCCTGGTCGGAGCCCCCGGAGGAGAGGCCGCGCATGCCATCCACCGCCTGCATTCCCCCGGTCCCGGCGCCCGGCGACGCCCCCGGACTCCGCGACCGGGCCCGTGGCGCACTGCTGGGCCTGGCCGTCGGCGACGCGCTCGGCGCACCGGCCGAGAACATGAAACCGTCCGAGATCCGCGCCCGCTGGGGACGCATCACGGGTTACGTCGCCGAGAGACCGGCCGGTACCGACGACACCGAGTACGCGATCTTCTCCGGACTGCTGCTGGCCCGGCACGGCTGCGCGCTCACCCCGGCCCATGTGGAGGCGGCCTGGCACGAGTGGATCGCGGACCGGGCGGAGGGCCCCTTCCGGGGCGCCGGGTTCAGCGAGCGCGGCACGCTGGAGAACCTGCGCCGCGGCCTCGCCGCCCCCATCTCCGCCCAGCACCGCCACGCCTGGAGCGACGGCCTCGCCATGCGCGCGGCCCCCTTCGGGGTGTTCGCCGCGGGCCGCCCCGCCGAGGCGGCCCGGCTGGTGGCGATCGACGGCTCCGTCAGCCACGAGGGCGAGGGCATCTACGGCGGCCAGGCGGTGGCCGCCGGGGTCGCTGCCGCCATGGCGGGCGCCCCGACGATCGCGGTGGTCGCCGCCGCCCTCGCGGTCGTCCCCGACGACTCCTGGACGGCCCGCTCCCTGCGCCGCGCCATGACCGTGGCCCACCGCGGCGAACGCGCGGTCCGCTCCGCCGTCGTCATCGGCGGCTACCCCTGGACCGACCTGGCACCCGAGGCGGTCGCCCTCGCCTTCGGCGCGTACGCGGCGGCCGACGGCGACTTCCGGGACGCGGTGCTGACCGCGGTCAACATGGGGCGCGACGCCGACACCACGGCCGCGGTCGCGGGCGCGCTGGCGGGCGCGACCCAGGGGGAGCGCGCCGTCCCGGCGGAGTGGGCGGCCGCGATCGGCCCGGCCCGCGGAAGCTGCCTGCCGTCCATGGCCGGCCACCACGTCCTCGACGTGGCGGAACTGCTGACCCCGGGCGAGGGCGGCAAATGGGCCCCGACCGGCCCGGTCCCCGCACACCACGCCGTCCGCCCCGCCCGCGCGACGGAACCCGCGGGACGGCGGGAGCCCGGCACGGGTCCCGGGGCGGACGCGGTACGACAGAGCGTGCCCGCCCACGGACCGGACCTCGCGGACCGGACGGAACCCGCACGGCGGCCGGATCCCGTACGCGGACCCGAGCCCGCGCGACAGGCAGGCCCCGCCGGGCAGCCGGAGCCCGGGCGGCAGCCCGGACCCGGGTGGAAACCGGACCTCGGTCGGACGTCGGAACCCGTACGGACGTCCGACCTCGCGCGGACGCCCGACCCCGTGCGGCGGCCGGAGCGGGTGCGGCCGCGGCTGCGGCGGGCGGCGGAGGCGGGGCGGCGGCTGCCCGCCGGCGCGCCGGGCGCCCCCACGGCGTCCGGCACCCGCACCCCCGCGCCGGGCGCCCCCACGGCGTCCGGCACCCGCACCCCCGCGCCGGGCGCCCCCGTGGTGTCCGGTACCCGCACCCCCGCGCCGGGCGCCGACACCCCGCAGGTGCGCTCATGACACCGCCGGGACCCTGGGACGACGGCGCCGACGCGGGGGCCGCCGCCGCGCACACCGCCGGCGTGGGCCTCGCCCCCGCCCCGGCCCCCGCCTGCGCACCCCTTCCCGACCCCCGCCCCCGCCGCGTCGAGGGCCTGCTGCTCGGTCTCGCCGCCGGGGACGCGGCCGGCTGGCCCGCCGCCCGGCACCGCGCGGCCCGGATGCCGGAGTGGACCCGTCGGCTCACCCGCGAGCTGGACACCTTCGCGGAGCAGAACGCGACGACCACGCTCCCCGTCCCCATCGCCCTCAACCAGCCCCCCGAACCGCTGCGCCTCGGCCCCTCCGACGACGCCGAGTGGGCGGCGTTCGCGGCCGAGGCCCTCCTGCGGGCCGGCGACGACAGCGTCCTCGGCGACCTCAGCCGGGAGCGCCGTACCCGGGCCGCCATCGACCTGACCTGGAACGCCGTGGCCAGCGAGGTCGCGGCGGCGGCCGACCGGGCCCCGGAGATCGAGTCGGCGGTCCTCCCGCTGCGCGCCCGTATCTCCGTACGGGCCGGACTCGGCAACCTCGCCGCCGGGCTGCGCCCGCCCGCCACCGGCCACGACAACCCGCACTACTTCGACGACGCGGCCTGCGTACGGGCCTGCGTGCTCGCCGTGGCCCATCCCGGCGATGCCCGGCTCGCCGCCGAACTGGCCGAGTTCGACGCCCGCTACACCCAGGACGGCGACGGCGTGCGCGGCGCCCGCGCGATGGCGGCGGCCCTCTCCCTGGCCCTCGCCGGCGCGGGGGTGGAGACGTGCGTGGCCGCGGCGCTGGCCGAACTGCCCGAGGAGACGGAGATCGGCCGCAACGCCCGGCACGCGCTCCGGCTCGCACGCGACGCCGACAGCGCCTTCGCCGCGGTCCCCCTGCTGGAACACCAGATCGTCGATCACGTGTACAGCTACGGCATCGCCGCCGCGGAGACCGTCCCGGTCGCCCTGGCCCTGGCCGTCGCGGCGCACGGCCGGATCGCGGAGGCCGTCCCCGCCGCGGCCTGTCTGTCCCGGGTCGCGGACTCGGCCCCGGCCCTGGCCGGCGCCCTGACCGGGGCCCTGAGCGGCGGCGCCGCGATCCCCGCGTCCTGGCGCGCCACCTGCCGCACCCTCTCCGGCTGCGCGCTGCCCCGGCTCACCGACACGGACCTGGTGGAACTCGCCGAACTCCTGGAAGCCACGCAACCGGCCCCACCAGGAGGATGATTCGGGGCATGACGCCCAAAGGAGAAGAAAGTCACGCGGCGCCCCTCGACGAGCGGATCACCGGAGCCCTCGTCGGGGCGGCCGTCGGCGACGCCCTCGGCGGCCCCGTCGAGGGCTACTCCCCCGACCAGATCCTCGAACGCCACGGCGGCCGCGTGCACGGCATCGTCGGCCCCTGGAACGGCGACGCCTGGCGCACCGCCCGCCCCATCGCCCCGTACCACAAGGGCGACGGGCACGTCACCGACGACACCCTGATGACCCATGCGCTGGTCCGGGTCTACGCCTCGGTCCGCGACCACCTGGACGCGTACGCGATCACGGACCGGCTGGTGCCGGACCTGATGACACAGCCCCGGTGGATCCCGGAGCTGGAGGCGGAGGCCCTCCCCCTGCAACGGGTGTTCCTGGCGGAGAAGTGGCTGGTGGCCCGCCTCCACTACGGCCATGTCGACCCGCGCGAGGCGGGTGTCGGCAACATCGTCAACTGCGGTGCCGCGATGTACATGGCCCCCGCCGGCCTGGTCAACGCGGCCAACCCGGCGGCCGCGTACCAGGAGGCACTGGACATCGCCGGCGCGCACCAGTCGTCGTACGGCCGCGAGGCGGCGGGTGTCTTCGCGGCCGCCGTCGCCGCGGCGGCCGCGCCCGGCGCGACACCCGACTCGGTCGTGGCCGCCTGTCTGTCCCTGGCGAAGGACGGCACGCGCGCGGCGATCGAGGCGGTCTGCGAAACGGCCGCCCGGTACACGGAGTTCGAGTCGGCGCTCGGCCCGCTGCGCGAGGCGGTGGCCCCGTTCGACACCGTGGGCCCCGACTACCGCGCCCCCTCGCTGGCCGCCCGCCGCCCGTCCCGGCTGCACGCGATCGAGGAACTCCCCGTCGCCCTGGGCATGGTGGTGCTGTCGGCCGGCGACTACCGGACGGCGGTGCTCGGTTCGGTGAACTACGGACGCGACTGCGACTCGATCGCGACGATGGCGGGCGCGCTGGCGGGCGCGCTGGGCTCACCGGTGCCGGAGGACTGGGCGAAGACGGTCGCGGAGGCCAGCCGGCTGGACCTGTGGGAACCCGGCCGTACCCTCACCGGGGTGACCCGGGAGATCTTCGAGCGGGACGTCCGCCGGCGCCGCGCCCACGAGGCCGCCTTCTGCGAGATCGGGGGCCCGAGGTGCTCCGGCTGACCTGGGTCCAGCCGGAGGACCTGGTGGGGCACGAACTCCGGCAGGCGGCCCAGGACGGACGGGAGGCGTCGGCGATCGCGGCCCGCTGGCGGGCGGCGGGCGGCCACCCCGCGCCGCTGCGGGCGGGGGCGTCGGCGGATCCCGCCTCGCGCTGGCTGCGCCAGCTCGCGGAGGACCTGCTGGACGAACTCGCCGACCTGCCCGGCAGGTTGACCGACGAGGAGCCGACGGACCTGGCCGGGATCAGGGCGAGCTGCCCCGACTGGCCCGCGCCGCCCCCGCGCGGCCGCCGCCCGGCCCCGGACGGCCCGCTCCCGCTGGAGGCCGCCTGGCTGGGCCGGGCGGCCGGCTGTCTGCTGGGCAAGCCCGTCGAGAAACTCCCCCTGGCCGCCATCCGCGCCCTCGCCAGGTCCGCCGGCAACTGGCCGCTCGACAGCTGGTTCACGGCCAAGGGCGTCCCCGGTGAACTGCTGCGCGCCCATCCCTGGAACCGCCGCTCGGCCCCCACCTCGCTCGCCGAGAACATCGACGGCATGCCCGAGGACGACGACCTCAACTACCCGTTGCTCAACCTCCTGCTGCTGCAACGCCACGGCAGGTCCTTCACCACCGTCGACGTCGCCACCGTCTGGCTGGACGAGCTCCCCGCGGGCCGCACCTTCACGGCCGAGCGGCTGGCCTACCGCAACCTCCTGGCCGGTCTCGTCCCGCCGCACACCGCCCGGCACCGCAATCCCTTCCGCGAATGGATCGGCGCCCTGATCCGCGCGGACGTCCACGGCTGGACCAACCCCGGCGACCCCGGGGCGGCCGCCGAACAGGCCCACCGCGACGCCACCCTCACCCACACCGCCAACGGCGTCTACGCGGCGATGTTCACGGCGGCCGTCATCGCGGCCGCGTTCGGCGACGCCTGCGTGGGTGGCGGTACGAGCAGGGGTGACGTCCACGCCTGCCTGCGCAAGGGGCTGGCGGTCGTCCCGCCTCGCTCCCGGCTGGCCCGCGCCGTCACCCACGCCATCGAACTGGCCCGGGAACAGCCGGACTTCGACACGGTCGTCGACGAACTCCACGCCCGTTACTCGGCCACCCACCACTGGGTCCACGCGATCCCCAACACCGCGCTCGTCGCCGCCGCCCTCACCCACGCGGACGGCGACTTCGCCGGCTCCATCTGCCGTGCGGTCTCGGGCGGTTGGGACACCGACTCCAACGGGGCGACCGTCGGCAGCATCGCCGGTCTCCTCGCCGGCACGCCCGCCGCGCTCCCCGACCGCTGGACCACCCCCCTGAAGAACCGCCTCTCCACCTCCGTCGGCGACTTCGACGGCACCGGCTTCGACACCCTGGCCCACCTCACCCTCGTGGAGGCATCTCGCCCATGACCCGAATCGTCGTGCTCGGCAGCACGAACATGGACCTCGTCGCCTATGTCGAGAAGGCCCCGCAGCGCGGGGAGACCGTGACGGGACGGGAGTTCCGTACGATCCCCGGCGGCAAGGGCGCCAACCAGGCGATCGCCGCCGCCCGCGCCGGCGCCGAGGTGGCGATGATCGGCGCGGTCGGCAACGACTCCTTCGGCACCCGGCTGCGCGCCACCCTGGAGGACTCCGGCGTCGACACCGGCCTGCTGCGCACCGCCGAGGGCCCCTCCGGCACCGCGCACATCGTCGTGGACGACGAGGGCGGCAACGCGATCGTCGTGGTGCCCGGCGCGAACGGCACCGTGGACCACCTCACCCCGGCCGACGACGGCCTCGTCGCCTCCGCCCACGCCCTGCTGCTCCAGCTGGAGATCCCGCTGCGGGCCGTCGTCGCCGGAGCACGCGCCGCCCGCGCCCACGGCGTCCGTACGATCCTCACGCCCGCCCCCGCCCAGCCGCTCCCGCCCGACCTGCTCACCGCCGTCGACCTGCTGGTCCCCAACGAGCACGAGGCCGCCGCCCTCACCGGCCGCACCGACCCGCGCGAAGCGGCGCTCGCCCTGCTCGACCAGGTGCCGGAGGTGGTCGTCACCCTCGGCGCGGCGGGCAGTCTGTACGCGGCCCGGGGCGCCGAACCGCTCACCGTCCCGGCGCCCCGGGTCAGTGCCGTGGACTCCACCGGCGCGGGCGACACCTTCGTCGGGGCGCTGGCGGTGGCCCTCGGCGAGGGCCGGCCCGTGCGGGCGGCCCTGGCCTGGGCCGCCGCGGCGGCCGCGCTGTCCGTGCAGCGGGAAGGGGCGTCGGCGTCGATGCCGTACCGCTCCGAGATCGAGGCACGGTACGCCGCATGACCGACGCCCCGACCCCCGACAGCCCGCAGACCGACACCCCGGGCCCCGGTACCCCGCGTACGGACCCCCCCTCCCCCGGCACCGCACGCGACGACGCCCCGCCCACCGGCACCCCGCGTCCGGACGTGCCGCGCACCGACCCCCCGCTGGCCGGTCTGCGCGTCCTCGACCTCGCGACCCTCTTCGCCGGTCCGCTGGCCGCCACCATGCTCGGCGACTTCGGCGCCGAGGTCGTCAAGGTCGAGCACCCGACCAGACCCGACCCGTCCCGGGGGCACGGCCCGTCGAAGGACGGCGTGGGGCTGTGGTGGAAGCTGCTCGCCCGCAACAAGCGCACGATCACCCTCGACCTGTCGAAGCCCGGCGGCCGCGCCACCCTGCTCCGGCTCGCCGCCACGGCCGACGTGATCATCGAGAACTTCCGCCCCGGAACCCTGGAGAAGTGGGACCTGGGCTGGGAGGAGCTGTCCGCGGCCAACCCCCGTCTGGTCCTCACCCGGGTCACCGCCTTCGGCCAGTTCGGCCCGTACGCGCACCGGCCCGGCTTCGGCACCCTCGCCGAGGCGATGAGCGGCTTCGCCGCGATCACCGGCGAACCGGACGCGCCCCCGACCCTGCCCCCGTTCGGCCTGGCCGACTCCATCGCCGGTCTGGCCACCGCGTACGCCGTGATGACGGCGCTGGCCGCCCGGGACCGTACGGGCCGGGGGCAGGTCGTCGACATGGCGATCATCGAGCCGATCCTGACCGTCCTCGGCCCGCAGCCCCTCTGGTACGACCAGCTCGGTCACGTCCAGCCGCGCACCGGCAACCGCTCCCAGAACAACGCCCCGCGCGGCACCTACCGCACGGCCGACGGCGGCTGGGTCGCCGTCTCCACCTCCGCCCAGTCGGTGGCGGAACGGCTGATGCACCTGGTCGGCCGTCCCGAGCTGATCGACGAACCGTGGTTCGCCACCGGCGCCGACCGGGCCCGGCACACCGACGTCCTCGACGCGGCGGTCGGCTCCTGGATCGCCGAGCGTTCCCGGGACGAGGTGCTGCTGGCCTTCGACAAGGCGGAGGCGGCGGTCGCCCCCGTCCAGGACGTGCGCGAGGTGATGACCGACCCCCAGTACGCGGCCCTCGACACCATCACCACCGTCGACGACCCCGAACTGGGCCCGCTGCGCATGCAGAACGTCCTCTTCCGGCTCTCCGCCACCCCCGGCGCGATCCGCTGGGCGGGCCGGCCGCACGGCGCGGACACCGACGCGGTACTGACCGAGCTGGGTCTGTCCCCGGCCCGGCTGGCCGATCTGCGGGCGGAGGGCGCCGTATGACAGAGACCCCGCTGACCTGGCTGTACGTCCCCGGTGACCGCCCCGCGGTGGTCGCCAAGGCACTCGTCTGCGGCGCCGACGTCGTCGTGGTCGACCTGGAGGACGCGGTCGCCCCGGACCGCAAGGAGTACGCGCGCGCGGCCACCGCCGACCTGCTCTCGCAGCCCCAGCCGGTTCCCGTCCACGTCCGGGTCAACGCCCTGGACGGGCCGCTGGTCGCGGCCGACCTGCACGCCGTGGCCGCCCTGCCGGGGGTGTCCGGGCTGCGCCTGCCGAAGGTGACCTCGCCGGAGCAGATCACCGGCATCGCCGGCCGCACGGCCGGCGCGGGCACCGGCACCCCGCCCCTGCACGCCCTCCTGGAGACGGCCCTGGGCATCGAGCACGCCCACGCCATCGCCCGCGCCCACCCGGCGCTGCGGGGCATCTCCCTGGGCGAGTCGGATCTACGGGCCGATCTGGGCGTGCCCGGTGACACCGGCCTCGACTGGTCCCGCTGCCGGGTGGTCGTCGCCGCGCGGGCGGCGGGCCTGCCGCCCCCGGCCCAGTCGGTGTACCCGGACATCCGGGACCTGCACGGCCTGGCCGCGACCTGCGCCCACGGCCGGGCGCTCGGCTTCCTGGGGCGCGCGGCCGTCCACCCCCGCCAGCTCCCGGTCATCGAACGCGCCTACCTGCCCACCGCCGAGGAGATCGAGCAGGCGGAGGCGGTGGTGAAGGCGGCGGCCCGGGAGCAGGGCGCCCAGGCGCTGCCGGACGGGACGTTCGTCGACACGGCGGTGGTGGCGACGGCCCAGCGGACGCTGTCACTGGCCCTGCGCCGCTGAGCCCCGCCGCGGGAAGGGCCGGAACACGACAGGGCGCCCCGGGCCGTGCGGCCCGGGGCGCCCTGTCGTCGTACGGTCCGACGTCAGCTCTTCTTGCCCGCCGACTCGGTCCGGTCCTTCGCCTTCGCGTCCGAGGCGTCCTCGGCCTCGGTGTCGGCCTCGACCGCCGTCCCGTCCTCGGGCCGGCCGGCCGGCGTGCCCTCGGCCGCGTCGGCCTCGCGGTCCGTCACGGCGTCCGCCTTGTCCCCGGCCTCGCCGTCCGCCTTCTCCCCGGCCTCGCCGTCGGCCTTGTCCTCGGTCTTCTCCTCGGCCTGCGCCTCGGTCCCGCCGTCGCCCTCGGCTCCGGCGCCGGGCTCGACCTCGGCCTCCCGGCCGGGCCGCTTCTTCGCCGACACCACGATGTACACCACCGCGAGCAGGAAGACGACGAGCGCGGTCCAGTCGTTCAGACGGAGCCCCAGGATGTGGTGGGCGTCGTCGACCCGCATGTACTCGATCCAGCCGCGGCCCACGCAGTACGCCGCGACGTACAGCGCGAACGCCCGGCCGTGTCCGAGCTTGAAGCGGCGGTCGGCCCAGATGACCAGGAAGGCGACGCCGACGCACCACAGGGACTCGTACAGGAACGTCGGGTGGTAGGTGCCCGGGATCCGGCCGTCCGTCGAGGACGTGATCTTCAGCGCCCACGGCAGGTCGGTGGGCCGCCCGTAGAGCTCCTGGTTGAACCAGTTGCCCCAGCGTCCGATCGCCTGGGCGAGGGCGATGCCGGGGGCGATGGCGTCGGCGTAGGCGGGCAGCGGGATACCGCGGCGGCGGCAGCCGATCCACGCGCCCACCGCACCGAGCGCGATGGCGCCCCAGATGCCGAGGCCGCCCTCCCAGACCTTGAAGGCGTCCACCCAGTCACGGCCCTCGCTGAAGTACAGCTCGTAGTCCGTGATCACGTGGTAGAGCCGACCGCCGACCAGGCCGAAGGGCACGGCCCAGACCGCGATGTCGGCCACCGTGCCGGCCCGCCCGCCGCGGGCGATCCAGCGTTTGTTGCCGAGCCAGACGGCTACGAAGACGCCGATGATGATGCAGAACGCGTAGCCGCGCAGCGGGATGGGACCGAGGTGCAGCACCCCGCGCGACGGGCTGGGAATGTAGGCAAGTTCCATGGCAAGGTCGACGCTACCGTGCCGGACCGGGCCCACGGCAGGCAGCCCGGCTACGGCTCCATAACAGGGAGACGGGGAACACTCACCCCTTGGCCGCCTCCTGCACCATCTCCTTCAGCTTCTGCGGGGTCATCGTCGGGTCCTGGTAGATGTTCTTGCCGTCGAGCAGCACGGTCGGGGTGCCGCCGAATTTCCCGGCCTTGAAGGCCTCGTTCGACTTCACGACCCAGCTGTCGTGCGTGCCCTCCTCGACGCACTTGCGGAACTCGGGCGTGTCGAGACCGTCGACCTTGCCCGCGAGCTCGATGAGCCTGGCGTTGTCCGCGTAGGCGTCCTGGGTCTCCGGCGGCTGGTTCTCGTAGAGCACGTCGTGGTACGCGGTGAACTTGCCGGCGTCCTGGGCGCAGGCCGCGGCGTTGGCGGCCTTGCGGGAGCCGCTGCCGCCCATGTTGCCGTCGATGAGGGTGGCCAGGTGGTACTCCACCTTGAGCTGCCCGGCGTCCGTCAGCTCGTGGACGGTCGGGCGGTACGCCGCCTCGAAGGCCTTGCAGGCCGGGCAGCGGAAGTCCTCCCAGACGGTGAGCGTCGACTTCGCGCCCTCCTGGCCGACCGGGATGGCGAGGCCGTCCTTGCCCTGTGCTCCCGAGGGCGCGGCGACCGGGCCCGCGTTGCTGCTCTTGTCCTTGCCGGCGTTCGCGGCGACGATGCCGATCACCGCCGCCAGTCCCAGTACGCAGACGACGCTCGCGCCCACGATCAGCGTCCGTCGACGCCTCTCCCCGGCCTTCTGCTTCTCACGTTCGACCGCCAGCCGCTCGCGTGCGGCGCGCTTTCCGTCATGGTGGTTCTTCTCGCTCACACACGCAGGAACGAACCGGGGAGGCGCAGCGCGCCTCCCCGGCCCCAGGTCCACCCGTTCGAGTGACTCGTACGGAATGTCCCTTACGTCACACCTGTCGGCGCACGCCCTTCGCGAGGTCGCCCGCGAGCGCGCGGACCGCCTCGACGCCGGCCGCCTCGTCCGGGGCGTCCAGCATCCGCTTGACGAAGGCCGAGCCGACGATCACCCCGTCGGCGAAGCCGGCCACCTCGGCGGCCTGCTCGGCGTTCGACACGCCGAGGCCGACACAGACCGGCAGGCGGGTGCCGGTGACCCGGGTGCGCCGGACCAGGTCCTCGGCCTGCGCGCCCACCGAGGCGCGGGTGCCGGTGACCCCCATCAGCGAGGCGGCGTAGACGAAACCGCTGCCCGCCGCGGTGATCTCGGCGAGCCGCTCGTCCTTGCTGCTGGGCGCCACCACGAAGACCGTCGCGAGGTCGTGCTTCGCGGCGTGCTCCCGCCACAGCGCGGACTCCTGCACCGGCAGGTCGGGCAGGATCGCCCCGGCCCCGCCGGCCTCGGCGAGCTCGGCGGTGAAGCGCTCGACGCCGTAGCGGTCGATCGGGTTCCAGTACGTCATCACGAGGACGGGCTTGCCCGTCGCCTCGTGCGCCTCGCGCACCGTGCGCATCACGTCGGCGATCCGGACGCCGCCGCGCAGGGCGATGTCGTCGGCGGTCTGGATGACCGGGCCGTCGAGGACCGGGTCGCTGTGCGGCAGGCCCACCTCGACGACGTCGGCGCCGCCGTCGAAGGCGGCCTTGATCGCCTCGATGCCGCCGTCCACGGTCGGGAATCCGGCCGGGAGGTAGGCGATGAGGGCGGCGCGGCCCTCGGCCTTCGCGGCGGCGAGGGTGTCGGTCAGCAGCCGGCCCCGGCCGCCCGTCGGTGCGGTCCCGCTCACTTGGCGTCCCCCTCGATCTCGGCGATGTCGGCCGCGTCGGCGGCGACCTCGGCGTCGGTGTCGTACAGGCCGAAGTAGCGCGCGGCGGTGTCCATGTCCTTGTCGCCGCGGCCCGACAGGTTGATGACGATCAGCCCGTCGGGGCCGAGCTCACGGCCGACCTCCAGGGCGCCGGCGAGGGCGTGGGCGCTCTCGATGGCGGGGATGACGCCCTCGGTGCGCGACAGCAGGCGCAGGGCCTGCATGGCCGCGTCGTCGGTGACCGCGCGGTACTCGGCGCGCCCGCTGTCCTTGAGGTAGGAGTGCTCGGGGCCGATGCCCGGGTAGTCCAGGCCGGCCGAGATCGAGTACGGCTCGGTGATCTGGCCCTCGTCGTCCTGGAGGACGTAGGAGCGCGAACCGTGCAGGATGCCGGGCTCGCCCGCGGTCAGGGTGGCCGCGTGCTCGCCGGTCTCCACGCCGTGCCCGGCGGGTTCGCAGCCGATCAGGCGGACGTCGGTGTCGGGGATGAAGGCGTGGAAGAGGCCGATGGCGTTGGAGCCGCCGCCGACGCAGGCGACGGCCGCGTCGGGCAGCCGGCCCGCGCGCTCCAGGATCTGGCGCCGGGTCTCGACGCCGATGACCCGGTGGAAGTCGCGGACCATGGCGGGGAAGGGGTGCGGCCCGGCGACGGTGCCGAACAGGTAGTGGGTGCGGTCGACGTTGGCGACCCAGTCCCGGAAGGCCTCGTTGATGGCGTCCTTCAGGGTCCGGCTGCCGGACTTCACGGCGACGACCTCGGCGCCGAGCATCCGCATCCGGGCCACGTTGAGGGCCTGGCGCTGGGTGTCGATCTCGCCCATGTAGATGGTGCATTCGAGGCCGAACAGCGCGCAGGCGGTGGCCGTCGCGACGCCGTGCTGGCCGGCTCCGGTCTCGGCGATGACCCGGGTCTTGCCCATCCGCTTGGTGAGCAGGGCCTGGCCGAGCACGTTGTTGATCTTGTGTGAGCCGGTGTGGTTCAGGTCCTCGCGCTTGAGGAACACCCGGGCGCCGCCGGCGTGCTCGGCGAACCGGGGCACCTCGGTGAGGGCGCTGGGCCGGCCGGTGTAGTTGACCAGCAGGTCGTCGAGCTCGCGGGCGAACTCGGGGTCGGACTTCGCCTTGTCGTACTCGACGGCGACCTCGTCCACGGCGGCGACGAGCGCCTCCGGGATGAACTTGCCGCCGAACGCGCCGAAATAGCCCTCGGCGCTGGGCACCTGACCGGTGGGGTCGGGGAAGAAGAAATCGCTGGGCATGCGAAAACCTCACGGTGAGTGTGCGGAGAAAAGACACTGTTCGCCGTGGGGGCGGAGATATGTCCGATGGCCGCGAGCCGTCAGTGGTCGCTCGCGCCCGCGCGGCGGTGGCCGCGCGTTCGGTACTGCCCCGCGCCCCTGAAGGGGCGCTGCCATCGCCTGCCGTTGACCTGCCCGGGTTCGTCACCGATGACGTAACGGACCCGACGGCCGTGCACCCGGCGCGCGGGGGCACGGCAGCCGCGGGGCCGGCAGCCGCGCGCGAGGCGGGCGTACCGGTCCACGGTCGTCGAGAGCGTCGTGGGCGTCATCGGGATCAACCCTAGCGGAGTGTCAGTCGCGCCCGTGCCGCAGCGCCGGGTGCTCGCCCGCCGCCACCAGGTCGGACACCGCGGCCTTCGGGTCGCGGCCGGTGACCAGGGACTCGCCGACCAGGACCGCGTCGGCGCCGGCGTTGGCGTAGGCGATGAGGTCGTGCGGACCGCGGACGCCGGACTCGGCGATCTTGACGATGTGGGCCGGGATCTCGGGGGCGACCCGCTCGAACGTGGAGCGGTCGACCTCCAGGGTCTTCAGGTTTCGCGCGTTGACGCCGATGACCTTGGCGCCCGCGTCCACCGCGCGCTCGACCTCGTCCTCGTCGTGCACCTCGACCAGCGGCGTGAGCCCGATGGACTCGGCGCGCTCGATGAGGGACTCCAGGGCGGGCTGCTCCAGGGCCGCGACGATCAGCAGCGCGAGGTCGGCGCCGTACGCGCGCGCCTCCCACAGCTGGTAGGCGGTGACGATGAAGTCCTTGCGCAGCACGGGGATGTCCACGCGGGCGCGGACCGCTTCGAGGTCCGCCAGCGAGCCGCCGAAGCGGCGCTGTTCGGTCAGCACGGAGATGACGGCGGCGCCGCCCGCCTCGTAGTCGGCGGCCAGGGCCGCCGGGTCGGCGATCGCGGCCAGCGCACCCTTGGACGGGCTGGAGCGCTTGACCTCGCAGATCACCTTGACGCCCTCGCCGCGCAGCGCGGCCACCCCGTCCTTGGCGGCACGAGCCTTGGCCGCGCGCTCCTTGAGCTCGTCGAGGCTGACGCGCGCCTGCCGTTCCGCGAGGTCGGCACGGACTCCGTCGATGATCTCGTCGAGCACACTCACGCGAGCGGCCCCCTTCCAGACGGTTGACTCTTCAAGCGATCGGGCCTGCGCCCCGGGGCTGCCGCTCGGGCACTGCCGGTGGGCGCGATTCACGGCCACTGCGATGGTATCCGGAGGAAGGCGTAGGCCTCGCATCCGGTTGACGCCGGTCCCACTACCTGGACCTCCGTCCCCCGGTCAAGGATGCAGCCAGCCGCCGAACGGCAGGTTCCGGACCACCGTGAAGACCAGCAGCGACACGCCCAGCGTCCACAGATGCGCCGGTCCGAGGTCGATCCGCAGCGACCGTCCGCGGGCCGCGCGGACCACCCAGACGGTCCACAGTACGGCGAAGCCCAGATAGCCGAGCACGGCCGCCGCGTTGTCCTGGAGGGCCGTCACGAGGTCGCCGTGGACGAAGGCGTGCGCACTGCGCAGACCGCCGCAGCCGGGGCAGTAGACGCCGGTCAGGCGCAGCAGCGGGCAGACGGGGTAGTGGCCCGGCTCGTTGGGGTCCACGGCGCCGACGTAGGCGAAGGCGCCCACGACGGCCGCGAGCAGTCCGGCGGGCACGGCCAGCCGCCCCGCGACGGTCCCCGCGGGCATGCCCCGGGCCCCCTGGCTGTCGGCGTTCACGCCTCGCATTCTGCCCCGTGCGGGCCGTGAGCGCGCGACAGGGGGCGCACCCGCGCGCTCGTCGGCGCGGGTACGCCCCCTGCGGGGTACGCGGTGACGCGGGTGTTCAGCCCTCGACGCCGGCCGGCTCGCGGCGCGCGGGGGACTGGACGACGAGAGGGGCCTGCTTCGGCTGGCCCAGACCCGCGGCGCTCATCGCGGCGCCGACGACACCACCGAGGGCGACGATCACCATGCCGCCCCAGAAGCCCAGGGGCTGCGCCATCACCATGAAAGCGCCCGCGACGCAGAAACCGATGAAGGCGATGATGACACCGGTCCAGGCGGCCGGGGTGTGACCGTGGCTGCTGCCCGCCATGACTTGCTCCTCGTTGCTGTGTACGTGTGTACGTGTCTGAGCCGGACGCTCACCGTCCATTGTCCCGTACGCGGACGCGTCCCGTGATCGGGGGTGCTCCCCGCGCGCGTACGGCACGCTCGGCGGGCAGTGCGCCGGATCGTGGCCGGGGCGGAGGCGGGGCCCCTGCGCCCGGCCCGTCGCTGGTGCTAGGCGGGGTCGGGGTCGGCGCCCGTCGGGTCCTCTCCCCGGTCCAGGGCCTTCCAGATGTCCTCCGGCCGGTCGGGGTCGACGGCCGGCGCCGCGCGGCGCGTCCTGGGGCTGCCGTTGCGCTCGTAGCGCCCCGACATCGCCGGCCACAGCGGGCCGTAGCGCAGGGCCAGCAGCCCGGCCAGCAGGATCAGGGCACCGCCCACGGCGGCCACGTAGGGCCAGGCGGTGTGGGTGAAGGCGGCCACGACGGCCGAGGTGTCGCCGGAGGCCTGCGCGGCCTTCTCGTCGAGCGCGGAGGTGTCGGCGGCGCCGAACAGCGCCGCGGCGACGATCCCGGCACCGGAGAGCGCGAGCAGCGCGGCGACGAGTTGGCGGCCGGTGCGGCGGACCGCGAAGACGGCGACCAGCGCGGCGAGACCCACTATCGCCAGGGCTGCGGGGACGCCGGTGACGTCGCTGCCCTTGGCGGTCAGCGGGAAGTCGCCGCCGGCCACCGTCGCGGTGCCCTGCGACCAGCGCTGGCGGGTGGCCAGCAGGGCCACGGCGGCGCCCAGCGCCCCGCTCGGCAGGGCGACGGCGAGGCTCCGGCGGCCGGACCGGACCGGGGCGGCGGCTTGGGCACGAGGGTGAGGAACAGCAGTCACGTACCCCACTATCGCCTGAACCCCGGGCGAACCGGCACCCGGGGCGACGTGAGACTCGCCCTACTTGCCCGGGGCTTGGCCGAGCCGGTTGGCGGTGTGCACCGCGCGCAGCACCGCCGCCGCCTTGTTGCGGCACTCGGTGTCCTCGGCGACCGGGTCGGAGTCGGCGACGATGCCCGCCCCGGCCTGGACGTAGGCGGTGCCGTCGCGCAGCAGGGCCGTACGGATGGCGATGGCGGTGTCGGAGTCGCCGGCGAAGTCGAGATAGCCGACGCAGCCGCCGTACAGCCCGCGCCGGGACGGTTCGAGTTCGTCGATGATCTGCATCGCGCGCGGCTTCGGCGCGCCGGACAGGGTGCCCGCCGGGAAGCAGGCGGTCAGGACGTCGAAGGCGGTGCGGCCCGCCGCGACCCGCCCGGTGACCGTCGAGACGATGTGCATCACGTGCGAGTACCGCTCGACGGACATGAAGTCGACCACCTCGACCGAGCCCGGTTCGCAGACCCGGCCGAGGTCGTTGCGCCCGAGGTCGACCAGCATGAGGTGCTCGGCGCGCTCCTTGGGGTCGGCGAGCAGTTCGTCGGCGAGGGCCTGGTCCTCCTGCGGGGTCGCCCCGCGGTGCCGGGTGCCGGCGATCGGGTGCACCATGGCCCGCCCGTCCTCGACCTTGACCAGCGCCTCCGGGGACGAGCCGACGACGTCGAAGCCCTCGAAGCGGAACAGGTACATGTACGGGGAGGGGTTGGTGGCCCGCAGCACCCGGTAGACGTCCAGCGCGCTCGCCGTGCACGGCGTCTCGAAGCGCTGCGAGGGGACGACCTGGAACGCCTCGCCCGCCCTGATGCGCTCCTTGACGTCCTCGACGGCCCGCTGGAAGTCCGCGCCGCCCCACAGGGCGCTGTACTCGGGGAGTTCGGACGGCGGGAGCACGGCGGGCGGCTGGGCGACCGCGCGGGAGAGGTCGGCCTCCATGGCGTCCAGCCGGGCCACGGCGTCGGCGTGGGCGTCGTCGACGCCGGTGTCGAGGTCGTTGTGGTTGATCGCGTTGGCGATCAGCAGGACGGAGCCCTCCCAGTGGTCCATGACGGCCAGGTCGCTGGTGAGGAGCATGGTCAGCTCGGGCAGCCGGAGGTCGTCGCGCTCGCCGGGGCCGATCTTCTCCAGCCGGCGCACGATGTCGTAGCCGAGGTAGCCGACCATGCCGCCGGTGAAGGGCGGCAGGTCGTCCTGGCCGGGGGTGTGGAGGGTCTCGATGGTGGCGCGCAGCGCGGCGAGCGGGTCGCCGTCGACGGGGACGCCGACGGGCGGGGCGCCGAGCCAGTGCGCCTGGCCGTCACGCGCGGTGAGCGTGGCGGAGCTGCGGACCCCGACGAAGGAGTAGCGGGACCAGGACCGTCCGTTCTCCGCGGACTCCAGCAGGAAGGTGCCGGGGCGCTCGGCGGCGAGCTTGCGGTAGAGCGCGACCGGGGTGTCGCCGTCGGCGAGGAGCTTGCGGGTGACCGGGATGACCCGCCGGTCGGTGGCCAGCTTGCGGAACGTCTCGAGGTCCATGGCGGCTGACCTTACTGACCCTCGGCGGGTACGCCGGAATCGGCGCCCGCGAGCAGCACGTCCTCGTCGAAGCAGGTGCGCGCCCCGGTGTGGCAGGCGGCGCCGACCTGGTCGACCTTGACCAGCAGCGTGTCGGCGTCGCAGTCGAGGGCGACGGACCTGACCCACTGGAAGTGACCGGAGGTGTCGCCCTTGACCCAGTACTCCCGGCGGCTGCGGGACCAGTACGTGCAGCGGCCCGTGGTCAGCGTGCGGTGCAGCGCCTCGTCGTCCATCCAGCCGAGCATGAGCACCTCGCCGGTGTCGTACTGCTGGGCGATGGCGGGCAGGAGTCCGTCGGCGCTGCGCTTGAGGCGGGCGGCGATCTCGGGGTTCAGGCTGCTGGGCGGGGGCGTGCTGGTCATGGTGGCCATTGTGCCGCGCGGTCCGGGCGTTCCGGGCGCGGTGTCCACTGGGCGGACCCGGCGCGTGGCCGTAGGCTGACGGCATGTCGACCTTCGCCAAGCGTGAACGGCTCCTTCTCGCCGACCTCTTGGAGGTCACCGGTCCGCAGGCCCCCACGCTGTGCGAGGGCTGGCAGACCCGTGACCTCGCCGCGCACGTGGTGGTACGGGAGCGCCGCCCGGACGCCGCCGGCGGCATCCTGGTCAAGCAGCTCGCGTCCCGCCTGGAGAAGGTGATGGAGGAGTTCGCGGCCAAGCCGTACGAGGAGCTGGTCCAGCTGATCCGCACCGGGCCGCCGCGCTTCTCGCCGTTCCAGCTCAAGCAGGTCGACGAGGCGTCGAACACGGTGGAGTTCTACGTCCACACGGAGGACGTCCGCCGGGCGCAGCCGGACTGGGCGCCGCGCGAGCTGGACTCGGTGTTCCAGGACTCGCTGTGGTCCCGGCTGGAGCGGTCGGCCCGGCTGGTGGGCCGCCGGGCGCCGACCGGGCTGGTGCTGCGCCGCCCGGACGGCCGGACGGTGGTGGCGCACAAGGGCACGCCGGTCGTGACGGTGACCGGCGAACCGTCGGAACTGCTGCTGTTCGCGTACGGGCGGCAGGGCGTGGCCGCGGTGGAGCTGGAGGGCGAGAAGGCGGCCATCACCCAGCTGCACGAGTCCAGGTCGCTGGGCCTCTGATCCGGGCGGGGTCCGGACCCGGGAGGGGCCGTGAGTCGCCCCGCCCGGGTCCGGACCCGGGGCCCGCCGGGGCTCACTGCTTGCGTGAGTCCAGGTACTGCTGTTCCGCGGGCAGCGCGCGGGCGTCCTCGACCAGCACCGTGCCGCCGGTGGCCTTCGCGTCCGGCTTGGTCACGTAGACGGCCGTGCCCGCCGGGCGCGAGGCGTCGGAGAAGTCCTCCGGGGTGCCCAGGCCGTTGTCCACCGACTTCTGCGCGCGGTGGGCCTTCACCAGCCCTTCCCGGCTGAGGTCCTTGGCCGCGCAGGCGGCCTTGAGGTCCAGGCCCATCAGCTCGGCCGCGTTGTAGCCCGACAGGGTGCCCGCGTCGACCAGCTCGCCCGGGTACTTCTTCTGGTACGACGCGACCATCTTGGTGACGGCCGGCAGGTCGGAGCTGACCGGCGGGGCGGCGGTGACGACGTGCAGCATGGCGAGCAGCGCGGGCGCCGCCGGTGTCTTGAGGAGCTGCGGGGCGTAACCGGGCGCGCTGGTGACGACCGGGACCTTCAGCCCGCTCGCGGCGGCCACGCCCACCAGCGAGGCGGTCTGGCCGGGTCCCGCGCTGATCAGGATCGCCTTGACCCCGGCCTTGCGCAACGCGGTGACCTGCGCCGAGAGGTCGGTGTCGGTGGCCTTGATCTTCTGTCCGACGATCGTGAGGCCCGCCTGGCGCGCCGCCCAGGTGGAGCCCTCCAGGGCGTTGCCGCCGTAGTCGCCCTCGAAGTACACATGACCGATCCGGTCGCCCTTCTTCACTCCCTGGGTACGGGTGAGGAAGTCGACGGCGCGCACCATGTCGAGGTCGTAGGTGGTGCCGAGCACCTGGACGGCGTCCTTGCCGAGCAGGGAGGCGGCCCAGGCCTGCGGGAAGGTCAGGAGGCGGTCGCGGTCGATGTCGTCGAGCAGGGCGGCGACCACGGGCGAGCCGATGACCTGGGGCAGCGCCAGGACGTTCGGGGAGATCTCGGTGTAGGCGGCGACGGCCTTCTGGACGTCGTAGCCGTGGTCCCGGACGACGATCTTGATCTTGCGTCCGCAGATCCCGCCGCTCTTGTTGGTCTCGTCCGCCCACATCTGCTGGGCCTGGACGATGCTCTTGCCGAGGGTGGCGTAGGGGCCGCTCAGGTCGGTGAGCGCGCCGAGCGAGATCGTGTCGGCGGTGACGCCGGGGCCGGTCTTCACCCCGTCCGCGGCGGCCTCCCCGTCCGATGTCCCGGCCTTGGTGCTGCATCCGACGCCGGCCAGCAACAGGACGGCGAGGGTCGTGGCGAGTGCTGTGCGTCCCGTGGTGTTCACGAGGTGCGCTCCTTGGGTCGTTGATCCGGTGCGGACGCGGCCGCGGGTGAGGAGGCCGGAGAGGCGGCGGAGGGGTCGGTGACGGAGGGGCCGGCGGCGGGCGGCATCGTGGCGGGCGGGGTACGGCGCCGTCGGACGAGGGCCGTGGCCCGCCGGGCCAGGCCGCTCAGCCCGTCGGGGGCGAAGAGCAGGACGAGGACGACGGCGGCGCCGTACAGATAGCGCGAGGCCTCGGTGGGACCCACCGCGTGGCCGGGCGCGCCGGGCGCCGCGACCAGGGGCAGCTGGTCGGCGTAGCGGGCCATGAGCAGGGGCAGCGCGGTGACGAAGACGGCTCCCGCCACGGCGCCCGCCACCGAGCCGAGTCCGCCGATGACGATCATCGCGAGGTAGTCGATGGACAGGGCGAGGCCGAAGTAGTCCGGCACGATCCGGCGGAAGACGAGCGCGAGCAGGACCCCGGCCAGGCCCGCGTACATGGAGGAGACCACGAAGGCGGCCGAGCGCCTACGGGCCACCGGGACGCCCATCACGGCCGCGGCGGTCTCGCTGTCGCGCAGCGCGGTCAGCGCCAGGCCGGGGCGGCCGGCGAGCAGGTTGCGGGCGGCGAACCAGCCGGCGCCCAGCAGGGCCAGCGCGAGGTACCACAGGCGTTCCTCGGCGCCGAACGGCACGCCCAGCACGGTCAGTTGCGGGTCGGTCCCGGTGAAGGCGAAGCCGCCCAGGGACATCGGCGGCACGGACCGTCCGTTGAAGCCGCCGGTGAGGGAGTCGGCGTTGAGCATCACGTGCCGGCCGAGGAAGACCAGGGCGAGGGTCGCCACTCCCAGGTAGACACCGCGCACCCGGCCGGCCACCGGGCTGAACAGCCCGCCCGCCACCCCGCTCAGGCAGACCGCGAGCACCAGGGCGAGCGGCGGCGGCAGGCCCGGTCCGGGCTCCCCGGCCAGCCACACGTATCCGTAGGCGCCGACCGCGAGGAAGAAGGCGTGGCCCAGGGAGAGTTGGCCGGCGGTGCCGGTGAGCAGGGTGAGTCCGACGGCGCCGAGCGCGGCCGCCATCGAGAACAGCCCGACCTGGAGCCAGAACGCGCCCAGGTAGAAGGGCAGGGCGCACAGGACGAGCACGGCGCCCGCCGCGAGGAGGCGCCTAGACACGGGCCGCCTCCTTGGTGCCGAAGAGACCGGCCGGCCGGACGAGGAGCACCAGCACCATGACGGCGTACGGCACCACGTCGCCGAAACCCTCGCCGAGCGCGGAGAGTTCGGACTGGTAGCCGGCCGCCAGCGCCTCGGTGACGCCGATCAGCAGGCTGCCGGCGAGCGCGCCGGGCGGCGAGGCCATTCCGCCGAGGATGGCGGCGGGGAACGCCTTCAGCGCGATCTGTCCGGTCGTGCGCTCCAGGCCGGGCGCCGGGAACGCGGCCAGGAACACGGCGGCGAGCGCGGCGAGCGCCCCGGCCAGGCACCAGGCGAGGGTACGGATCCGGGCGAGCCGGATGCCCATCAGGGCGGCGGCCTCCTGGTCCTCGGCGGCGGCGCGCAGCGACAGGCCCCAGGGGGTGAACCGGAACACGGCGAAGACCGCGGCGATGACGACCGTCGACACCAGGATCGAGGCGATCCGGCTGTCGGCGACGGTCACCGAACCGAGCCGGGTCACGTCGGAGCCCCAGGGGTCGCCGAGGGTGAGCAGGTCCCCGCCGATGCGGCGGGTGAGGTCGGTCATCAGCAGGATGTCGACGCCGATGGTGACGATGGTCAGCACGTGCGCGGCGGCCGGGTCGACGCGGCGCAGCAGCAGTACGTCGATCAGTCCGGCGGCCGCCGCGGTGGCGAGCACCGCCAGGGCGAGGGCGCCCGCGAAGCCCAGCCGGTCGTGCAGCACGGCGGTCAGGTAGCCGCCGAGCAGCAGCAGCGAGCCGTGCGCGAAGTTCATCACCGCCGAGGCCTTGAAGATGATGACGAAGCCGAGGGCGACCAGGGCGTAGACCGAGCCGAGGGCGAGCCCGTTCAGCACGGTGTCCAGGGCGGTGTTCATGCGATGTGCTCCCGGGAGGTGGTCGGGGTGCCGAGGTAGGCGCGGCGCACCTCGGGGTCCTGGCGGACCTGGTCCGGGGTGCCCGCGGCGATACGGCGGCCGAAGTCGAGGACGGTGACCTCGTCGGCCAGCCGCATGACGAGGCCCATGTCGTGCTCCACCAGCAGGACGGACAGGCCCAGTTCGGCGCGGACGGTGCGCACCACCTCGACGGTGCGGGCGCGTTCGCCGGAGTTCATGCCGGCCACCGGTTCGTCGAGCAGCAGCACCCGGGGTTCCAGGCACAGGGCGCGGGCGAGTTCGACCCGCTTGCGGTCGCCGTAGGAGAGCAGGGCGACCGGGGTGTCGAACAGCGGTCCGAGGCCGGTGAGTTCGGCGATCTCCCGGGCCCGTGCGCGGTGCTCGCGCTGCTCGCGCACGGTGCCCGGCAGCCGCAGGGCGGTGGCGGTGAATCCCGCGCGGCCCAGGGCCTGCCGGCCGAGCATCAGGTTGTCGCCGACCGTGCCGGCCGTGGTGACGATGTTCTGGAAGGTGCGGGCGATGCCGAGCAGCGCGATCCGGTGCGGGGGCAGCCGGGTGAGTTCCCGATCGCCGAGGCGGACCCCGCCCCGGGTGGGCCGGCACAGTCCGGACACGACGTTGAAGCAGGTCGACTTGCCGGCTCCGTTGGGTCCGATCAGCGCGTGCACGCTGCCGGGCGCCACGGTGAAGCCGACCGAGTCCAGCGCGGTGAGCCCGGCGAACCTGACCGTGACGTCCTCGACGCGCAGGGGCGGGGGCGGTCCGCTCATGGGGCACCCTGCCCTTCGGCGGCGGACGCGGCGGAGGAGCCGTCGGCGGGTGCGGCGGAGCCCGCGGCGACCGAAGTCGGTGCCGGGGTCGGTGCCGGTGCCGGGGTCTGTGTCGGTGCCGGGGTCTGTGTCGGTGCCGGGGCCGGTGCGGGGGTCGCCTCCTCGCCCAGGTAGAGGCGGCGTACCGCGTCGGTCCCGGCCAGTTCGGCGGCCGGGCCGGACAGCCGCACCTCGCCGACCTCCAGGACGTACGCCCGGTCGCACAATGCCAGCGCCATCGCCGCGTTCTGCTCCACGAGCAGGACCGAGGTGCCCTGGGCGTTGATCTCGCGGATCACCTCGGCGATGCGCTCGACCATCAGCGGTGCCAGTCCGAGCGAGGGTTCGTCCAGGAGCAGCAGCCTGGGCGCGGCCATCAGCGCCCGCCCGATGGCGAGCATCTGCTGCTCGCCGCCGGACAGCAGTCCGGCGCGCTGCCTGCGGCGCTCCGCGAGCCGGGGGAAGAGCCCGAAGACCCGTTCCCTGGCGGCCTCGACGACCGCCGGGGCCCGGCGGCCGAGGCCGAGTCCGCCGGAGCGCAGGTTCTCGTCCACCGTGAGTCCGGCGAACACCCGGCGCCCTTCGGGGACTTGTACGACCCCGGCGCGCACGGCGGCCACCGGGTCCTGCCCGTCGAGGCGCAGACCGCCGTAGTGGGCGCTGCCCGCGGTGATCGCCCCGCGGTGCAGGCGCAGGGTGCCGGACAGGGAGCGCAACAGGGTGCTCTTGCCCGCGCCGTTGGCGCCGAGCAGGGCGACGGCGCCGCCCGCGGGCACCTCCAGGCTGACACCTCGCAACGCGGTCAGGGCACGCCCGTAGGCCACGTCGAGATCACGCACGCGCAGCACCGACGGCCCGTCGGGGCGCGGGTCGCCGGGGGACGGTCCGCCCGGCGGGGACACGTCCTGCCGGGTACCGTCCGATGACAGAGAGGGCATCACAACTCCTCGGCTCCGCACGACGCGGACCTACGGGGGAAGTGGCCCTACGAGAGCACGCGCGCCGGACTGCGTACAGCGTGCGGCGGCGGCTCAGGACCCGCTCCCAGCGTCGGCGGCGGTGGGTTGTGCCGCTGCCCAGCGGGCCGCGCCGGCCGGGGTGTCCGGTCCGCTCCGGGCGCCGTCCGGGCCGTCGGTACGGCGGCGCACCCGGGAGCCGAGCAGGCACAGCAGGAACCCGGCCGGGACGGTGACCAGACCCGGTGTCTGGAGCGGGAACCGATGGAAGTCGTACTCCGGCAGGAGCGCCACGGGAGTGCCGGAGACCGCCGGTGAGAAGAACAGGAGCACGGCCGTCAGCACGGGTGCCCCGTACAGGGCGCACAGCGCGCCGCGCGCGGTGCACCACGGCCCGAGGAACGCGCAGACCACCACGGGCAGCAGGGCGGACGCGGCGGTGGCGAAGGTGAAGGAGACGAGCACCTGCGGGTTGCGGTCGTGGGCGGGTATCGACAGCAGCACCGAGACGGCGCCGACCAGGGCCACCGCGCACCGGGCCCGTGTCACCTCGTGGGCGGCCGTGCCGCGTCCGCGCCGTGCGCCGCGGGCCGGCGACGGGAGGTCGTGGGCCAGCGAGGCGGCCGCGGCCAGGGTGATGCCGGCCACGGCGGCGAGCGCGGTGGCGAAGACGGCACAGGCCACGAGCGCGAACAGGACGCTGTCGCCGGCCAGGGCGGGCCCCGGGTCCAGCGCGGTGGTCACCATGAGCAGCGCGGTGCCGCCGGACGGGTCCCCCGCGCGCAGCTCCCGCGGTCCCACGAGGGCGCAGGCGCCGAGGCCGACGACGGCGAGGGCGGCGCAGATCAGGACGACGGACCCGACGGCCCAGCGCAGCGAGACGCGCAGGGCGTGCGCGCTGCGCACCGGCTGGAAGCGCATCGTGACGTGCGGCAGACAGGCGGCGCCCAGCACCAGGGTGAGCGAGAAGCCCACCAGGTCGAGCCGGCCCGCGAGGGAGTCGCCGAACTGGAGTCCGGGGCGGGTGAAGCCGGGCCCGCCGCGATGCGCGGCCGCGTCCAGCAGACGGCCCGGGTCACCGTCGAACCGGTGCAGGACGAGGACGGCGAGCAGGACCACCACGGGGACGACGACGAGGGTCTTCAGGATCTGGACGAACCCGGTGCCCCGCATCCCGCCGAACGCCGAGTAGCAGACCATGAGCGCTCCCGTGGCGACGGTGCAGCCGGTGAGCGCTCCCGCGGGCAGGCCCAGCATCACGGTGGTGATCCGTCCGGCGGCGGAGAGCTGGACCAGGAGCAGCGGGATCAGCACCACGAGGGTGACCAGGCCCATGGCCCGGCGCACGGCCGGCCGCCCCAGCCGCTCGGCCAGCACGTCGCCGAGGGTGTAGCGGCCTGGTCCGCGCAGGGGTTCGGCGAGGATCCGGCCGAACAGCAGCAGGGCCAGCACGGTGGCGCAGGCGAAGAGGACGCCGTCGGCGCCGGTGAGGGCGATGGACCCGGTGGTGCTCAGCAGGGTGGCCGCCGAGAGGTAGTCGCCGGCCACGGCGAGCCCGTTCTGCACCGGTCCGAGCGAGGAGCTGCCCGTGTAGAACTGCTCCGGCTCGTCCTGGTCGGCCGCGGCGAGACCGCACAGGAGCAGCGAGACGGTGACGAAGGCGAGGAAGAGCACGATCGCGAGCGAGCCGCCGTCGAGGGCGCCGCCGCGGCTCACCGGGTTCTCCCCGTTCCCGCCGCCGACCGGCCGTACGCGCGGGCGCCGTTGTCGGTACGGGCGTCGGCGTCGGCGGTACGGGGATCCGCCGCCCGGCCGGTGGCGCGGGCGGCGGGACGCGGGACGGTCGGGGGCGCGGCGGGGGCCGCGTGACCGGACGGGGGCGCGGCGGGGCGGTGCGGGAGGGCGAGTGACATGCCGGTCACGCCACCACGGGGGCGGCCGGTACCCCACCCGCTCACCCCCGACGTGTGCGCGAGCCGTGGCCCGCCGGGCCCGGACTGTGCACGGCCACAGCACCGTCGCCCCGGGCGCGGGCGGCCCCGTACGACCGCCGGGCCGTCGACTCCCGCGGAAGGGACGGGCGGTCAGTCTCCGAGGAGTCGTCGGGCGGTCAGCGCGAGCGAGGTGTCGACGACGTCCGCGGGCCGGGCGAGAGAGCGGCCGGTGAGCTGTTCGAAACGGCGCAGCCGGTTGAGGACCGTGTTGCGGTGGCAGTACAGCCGGGTCGCCGCGCGCTGCGCGGAGCCGTCACTGTCCAGCCACACGCACACGGTGTCCAGCAGCAGGTCCCGGTCGCCCGGGTCGAGGCTCAGCAGCGGACCCAGGACCCGGTGGACCAGCGCGGCGCCCAGGGCGGGCGCGGACACCAGCAGGGCCGCCGGCAGATGCTCGTCGAGCAGGACCGTGCCGCCGGTCTCCGGGCAGGCGCGCAGCGCGGTCTCGGAGAGCCGGCGCGCGTCCCCGACCGCCGCCAGGCCCTCCACGGCACGGCTGATGCCGACCCGCGCCCCGACGGGCGCGGTCACCCGGTCGACCAGGTCGGCCGGCTCGCTCTCGCCGAGGTGCACGATGGCGTGTTCCGCGTCCGCCCCGGCGTGCCAGTGCGCCCGCATCCCGGGCGGCACCGACAGCAGCGGGGTGCCGGTGTGGGCGGCCGGGTGCGCGGCGGCCACGCTCACCACCGCGTACCTGCCGTGCTCGGGCAGCTCCAGCGCGGCGGCGACGTCCGGCAGGTCGGCGATGCGGGTGGTGCCGTCGAGGAGGGCGGTGGTCATCAGCCGCAGCCGGTTCTCCCGGCGCCAGGCGAGCTGCCGTTCCACCTGCCGGTAGGCGTCGGCGACCAGGGTGCAGTGCTCGTCGACGAAGTTCCACACGTCGGCGGCCACATGCACGAGCAGGCGTACGTCGTCGGGGTCGCGCCGCGCGGCCTCCTCGACGAGACCGCGCCACACCATGGCGCCGCCGAGCCGGAAGGCGTGCAGCAACGCGTCCAGCGGCAGTCCCTGTTCGGCCCGTTCGGCGCCGATCCGCCACGAGCAGCGCCGGGCGGCGTCCCGGGACTCCCTGGGGCGCAGCAGCGAGCCGACGTTGTGGCGCAGGGAGCGGTGCGCCTCCTGCCAGACGCCCGAGGGGTCGGCTTCGAGGGCCGCCCGGTAGGCGGGCTCCTGTTCCCGCAGCACGGTGAGCAGCCGGTCGGTGAGTTCGGGAAGGTCGTCCATCAGGACGGCGGCCGCGCGGTGCAGCACGGCGACGGCGTCCGCGTCGACGCTGGAACGCAGGGGCGGAGAGGGGGGCGGCAGCTCGGGCACCACCCGGACACGGGCTCGTACGGCGTTCGGCATCGCAGTCCTCCACCGGGTCGGTTCGCACCGGTGCGCAGCGCGGCGTTCGTCCCCCGCCGGCGGCTCCGGAGCAGTCCTTGGTCCCGAAGGATGACATACCGTCCGGTCGGTCCCCAGGGTGTCGGACCAAATTCCCCGCCGCCCCGGGAATCCCCGCCTCCGACCGCGGGCAGCAGGTGGCGGGCGGCGTACGACCCCGGAAGCGGCCACCGGGCCGCCCCGCCCCGCCGGATCACCCGCCCCGGCGGGTCACCCGCGCGGCGGGAACCCGTACCGTGCCGGGGCCGGTTCCCCCGGGCGGCCGCCGGACGCGTCCTCCCGGTCGACGAACCTCGCCAATTCGATCCGCGAGCGCACGCCGAGCAGCGCGAACACATTGCGCAGATGGTGGTCGACCGTGCGCGGGCTCACCGACAGCCGCATCGCCACCTCGCGGTTGGTGGCCCCCTCCGCGACGAACCGGGCGATCCGCAGCTGCTGCGGTGTCAGCCGGACCAGCGGTCCCCGGGGTTCGGCCGCCGGGGCGTCACCGGTGGCACGCAGTTCGGCCCGTGCCTGCTGGGCCCAGGCACCGGCTCCGCAGCGTTCGAACGCGACCAGGGCGTCGCGCAGCCGTCCCCGTGCCTCGCCCGGCCGCCGTCTGCGCCGCAGCCAGTTGCCGAACAGGAGCTGGGTACGGGCGCGTTCGAAGTCGCCGCCCACCAGGTCGTGGCGAGCCAGCGCCTCGGCGTAGTGGACCTCCGCCGGGTGGGGACCGGTGCGGTCGTCGTGCGGCGGGGTCCCGTCGCGGGCCGCGGGCTCCCCCTTGCCCTCGACGGTCTCCAGCAGGGCGCGGCAGCGGGCGAGCAGGGCCGGGGCGGCGGCGTCGATGCCCTGCTCCGCCCAGGCGGCGAACTCCGCGACGACCGCGGGCGCGGCCTCCGGTGCGCCGGCCAGCACGGCGGCCTCGACGTAGCACGGCACGGCGAGCATCCGTACCGCGAAGTGGCCGCCGCAGGGGCCGGGGCGCACCAGGGGGCCGAGCCGGGCCGCCGCCTCGGGGGCCCGGCCCCGGCTCAGGTCGGTGCGGGCCAGAGCCCACTGGGCGAGCGACGCGGCCAGGGCGAGGCCGTGCGCGTCGGCGACGGCCGAGCAGGCGGCGGCGTGCTCGGCCACGGTGTCGGCGTCGCCCGCCAGGGAGGCGACCAGGGCCAGGACGGCGTGCTGATGGGCGGCGATGTTGCGCTGCCCGGTGCGCAGGGCGGCGCGCAGTCCCTCCTCGGCGTGCACCCGGGCCCGCAGGTGCCGCCCGGCCCGCAGCTCGCCGTAGGCCAGCCGCTCCAGCACCAGGGGTACGAGGGTGGCGTGGCCGCGCGAGCGCGCGACCGCCAGCGCCCGCGCGTGCACCCGGCACGCGGCCGCGAGGTCGCCCACGACCAGCGCCGCGGCACCGGCGCACACCAGCATCTCGGGCTCCCCCGCGCGCTCGCCCCGCTCCACGAGCCGCCGCAGAGCCTGCCTGCCCCGCACGGTCCGCCCGCTCAACAGGTCCGTCATCCCGGCGCGGTACTCCGCCGCGAAGGTCTGGGCCGACCGGGCCGAGACGGCCGCCCGCACGGCCGGGAGGGCGTCGTCGGGGGCCGCGGACGGCACGCCGGGCAGGACTCTCGAAAGATCCTCGGCGAGAGCGTCGGAGACGGCGTCGGGGAAAGCTCGGGGAAGGGCCCCGGGAAGGGCCTGGGCAGGGACTCCGGGCGGAGTCCCGGCAAGGACCTCGGGAGGGACTCCGGGCAGGACCTCGGGCAGGGCTCGCGGCAGAACCCCGGGCAGGGCCCGCAAGGCCCCGGTCGGGGTCGGGGCGCACGTCGGCTGCGGCACGGGCGCCTCGCGGGGGACGGACGGGTCGGAGCCGCCGGTGATCCGCAGGTAGGACTGCGCGTCGCCCGCGGACCAGGCCGCCTCCATCCCGGCGAGCAGCGCCAGATCGGTGCGCTGCGCGTCGTAGGGAGCCATCAGCTCCGCCGCCAGCCGCAGCGCCTCGCAGGCGTCGGCCACGGGCCCGTCCTGGAGTTCGAGCAGCCCGCGGACGAGTTCCGTCCGGCCGCGGACCGCGTCGTGCGCCGGCCAGGGCCGGGCCGCGGCCAGCAGTTCGCGGGCCCGTGCGGGACGGCCGGCCAGCCGGGCGTGGTCCGCGGCGGCGGCGAGCCGCGCGACCCTGGCACCGTCGTGCTCCGTGAGGACGGCCGCACGCTCCAGGGCCACGGACCGTTCGGCGTGGGTCCGGCTCACGTCGTCCTCCGCGACGGCCGCGAGCTCGGCGGCGAGCCGGGGGTCGGGGCCCGGCGCGGCCAGGGCCCGGTGCACCAGGCGCGGCAGCCGCCGGCGCTCGCCGGCCAGGGCCAGCGCCAGCAGCGTGTGGGCGTGTCGGCGGCGGGCGGGTGACACCTCGTCACGGACCGCGCGGCGCAGCGGTTCGTCGGCGAACACCACGCGTTCCCCGGCGACGCGCAGCACCCCGGCGTCCTCGGCCTCGGCCAGTTCCGCGCGCCCCGCCCCGGCGGCGCCCGCCGCGCGCAGGACGAGGAGGAGGTCCGCTCCGTGCCCGTACGGGTCCTGCTCCTGCGCGGCCGCGGCCAGCAGCAGGAGCAGCCGGGACCCGGCCGGCAGGTCGCCGGGGCCCGCTCCGCAGGCCCGCACCAGCACGTCGGGCGCGACCAGCGGTCTCGGCAGCGGCAGTTCGCCGCCGAGCTGCCGCGGGCCGAGCCCGGTCAGGACGTCGGTCAGCAGCCGCGGGTTGCCGACCGTCTCGCGGACCAGTTCGCGGCGTACGGCGGGGTCGAGGGGGCGCGCGGCGAGGTCGTCCGCCAGGGCCTCGGCCGCGGCCGGGTCGAGCGGACCGAGGCGGACCAGGGGCAGACCGGCGAGTTCGCCGTCCGGGTGGCCGCGGGCCGCCGCGGACAGCAGCAGGCCGACGGGGCGCGCGGTGTCCAGCCGCCGGGCGACGAACCCCAGGGCCGCGCGGGACGGCCCGTCCCACAGATGTACGTCGTCCACGCACACCAGCAGCGGCCGCCCCGAGGCCCGCTCGCCCAGCAGTTCCAGCAGCGCGGCCGGCTCCAGCCCGGCCCCGAGCACCCGCAGCGCCCGCAGCGGGGCGCCCACGACCGCCGAGCTGAGCAGGGCGTGCAGGCCTCCGTACGGGATGCGGCTCTCGGCCCGGGTGGCCCCGGCGTGCCACACGGTGCCCTCGTCGAAGGTGCGGCGGACCTGCGCGAGCAGTGCGGTGCGTCCGAGTCCCGGAGTCCCGGTGAGGACGAGGGCGCCGCCGCGGTCGGCACGCAGCCGTGCCAACAGCGCTTCTACGGCTTCGAGTTCCGTGCTCCGGCCGTGGAGCCTGGGCGGGCGGAGCGGACGTGGGGGGATCGTCTGTCCGGTCACGGCGGTCAGGTTACGACCGCGTAACCGGCGGCGGAACCAGGTGCCCCAGGCCCTCGGCGAGGCCTTCAAGGGCCCTGCGACCTCGGGAAACACGCCTGCCGGGCGCCGCCGCACGCTGGGCGCCCTCCTACCGGGCCGGAGCCATCCTTGTGCGCCCGCACACCCGCACGCCCGGGATTCAGAGCGGCAGCCGGGCGCGGCGCAGCGGGCCGCTGCACAGGACGACCACACCGCCGAGGCCGCAGACCACGGCGCTGGTGACGAAGACGGGGCCGGTGCCCCACCAGCCGATGGCGGCCGCGCTCAGCGGCATGCTGAGCGGGGCGAAGCCGAGACTGACGATGCCCGCGACGGAGCTGACGCGGCCCAGGTAGGCGGGTTCGGACTGGGTCTGGAGCAGGGCGCCGCACAGCGCGCCGCTGAGTCCGGTGAGCATGCCGACGAGGACGGCCACGCCGATGGCCGCGGTCAGGTCGGGTACGAAGGCGAGCGCGCCGACCGCGACCGAGCCGGTGATGATCGCGGCCGCCGCGACCCGCGCCGCGTGCGGCAGCCGTCCGCGTACGGCCAGCAGGAGCGCGGCGATCCCCGCGCCGGCCCCGAACCCGGCGAGCACCCCGCCCATGCCGGCGGCGCCCCAGCCGCGCCGGTCGGCCAGCAGGGTCAGTCCGACGTTGAGCGGTCCGACGAAGCCGAGGTCGCCGAGGGCGATGGCGATCAGGAGCGGCGCGAGGACCCGGTGCCCGCGGATGTAGCGCAGGCCCTCGCGCAGATCCCGCCAGGGGCTGCCCGCGGCGGCCTCCGCCACGACGGGAGCCCCGGCCGGGTCCGCCGCGCCGACGGCGTCGGCCGGACCGGCCACCGGACCACCGCCCTGCTCCGCACCCTCCGCACCCGGCGCACCACTCGCCGCCGACGCCTCCGGTATCGCGGCCACCGGCGTCACCGCGGCAGGCGCCGGGAGATCCCGGGTCCGTACGGCCACCAGCAGCGGGACGGAGAGCGCGATCAGCGCTCCGGCCAGACCGAACGCGCCGGCGGCCCCGCCCAGGGCCACCCCCAGACCGCCGAGCGGGCCGCCCACGACACCGGCGAACCGGATGGCGAGACCGCGCAGGCCCTGGACCCGGGCGAGCTGGTCCGGGCCGGTCAGCCGGGCGGGCAGCGCCCCCACCGCGGGCATGAAGACGGCGTCCACGATGCCGAAGACCACGGCGAGCACGACCAGCGGCCACAGTCCGGGGCCGGAGACGAGGAGCAGCGCGGCGACCGCGAGCACGGCCGCGCAGCGCACGGCGTCGCTGCCGATGACGACCCGGTGCGGCCCGAACCGGTCGGCGACCACTCCCCCGCCGAGCATCAGCAGGGCCCGCGGCACCGCGCTGACGGCCATCACGAGACCGGCCTGCGAGGGCGTCCCGGCCTGGACGGCGGCCCAGGACAGCGCGAGGTAGTAGACGTTGTCCCCGACCATCGACGCGGTGTAGGCGCCGAGCCAGCGCAGCACATTGCCGTCGCGATGGGCCGGCCGGCCGGTGACATCGACCGGGGCGGTGAGCGTGGCGGTCACAGGAGGCCGTCCTCTGGGATACGAAGGAAAAGCTGCGCACCATATTCTGCGCGACTTCTCTTTTCGCTCGGACCCAAGACCCCCGGACCGAAGACCCTCGGACCGAAGGCCCCCGGACCGAAGGCCCCCGGACCGAAAGGAAGCCCCGGTCACCGAAGTGACCGGGGCCCACGGCTCGGCCGCACGCCGGACGCGGTGTCACCGCACCGGGCGGCCCGCCTCTCGCAGGGTCTGCTTGACCTCGGCGATGCGCAGGTCGCCGAAGTGGAAGACGGAGGCGGCCAGTACGGCGTCCGCGCCCGCCTCGACGGCCGGCGGGAAGTCGCCGAGGCGGCCCGCGCCGCCGGAGGCGATCACCGGGACCGTCACATGCTTGCGGACGGCCGCGATCATCTCCAGGTCGTAGCCGTCCTTGGTGCCGTCCGCGTCCATCGAGTTGAGCAGGATCTCACCGGCTCCCAGCTCGGCGGCCCGGTGCGCCCACTCGACCGCGTCGATGCCGGTGCCCCGGCGGCCGCCGTGCGTGGTGACCTCGAAGCCCCCGGACGGCGTCCGCCGGGCGTCGACCGACAGCACCAGGACCTGGCGGCCGAAGCGCTCGGCGATCTCCCGGATCAGGTCGGGCCGGGCGATGGCGGCCGTGTTCACGCCCACCTTGTCGGCGCCCGCCCGCAGCAGTTTGTCCACGTCCTCGGCGGCGCGCACCCCGCCGCCGACGGTCAGCGGGATGAACACCTGCTCCGCGGTGCGGCGCACCACGTCGTACGTGGTCTCCCGGTTGCCCGACGAGGCGGTGATGTCCAGGAACGTCAGCTCGTCGGCGCCCTCGGCGTCGTACACCTTCGCCATCTCGACGGGGTCGCCCGCGTCGCGCAGGTTCTGGAAGTTGACGCCCTTGACGACCCGTCCGTCGTCCACGTCCAGGCAGGGGATGACTCGGACCGCCAGGGTCATGAATCCACGGCTCCTCTGAATGCTTCTATTTCCACTTCGACCAGGATGCGCGGGTCGACGAAGCCCTCCACGACCAGCAGGGTCGAGACCGGGCGCACCGAGTCGAAGAGTTCCTTGTGGGCGCGCCCCACGGCCTCCACGTCCCGCGCGTGGCTCAGGTACATCCGGGTGCGGATCACCGCGTCGATGCCGAGCCCGAACTCGCCGATCGCCTCGACCGCACCGGTGAAGGCGACCTTGGCCTGCTCGTACGGGTCGCCCTCCCCGTACAGCACGCGGCCTTTGAAGGACGACGTGCCCGCCACCAGGACGCGGTCGCCCGCCGCGACGGCGCGCGCGAACCCGAGGGACTCCTCCCAGGGGCTCCCGCTCTGCACCCGCCGCACGGCCTCGGACGTCATGACACGGTGTCCGGAATCACGATGTGGCCTCCAGGGCCTCTTCCAAGGTGAACGCCTTGGCGTACAGGGCCTTGCCGACGATGGCGCCCTCGACTCCGAGGGGTACCAGCTCGGCGATGGCCCGCAGGTCGTCCAGCGACGACACGCCGCCGGACGCCACGACCGGGCGATCCGTGGCGGCGCAGACGTTGCGCAGCAGTTCCAGGTTGGGACCCTGGAGGGTGCCGTCCTTGGCGATGTCGGTGACGACGTAGCGCGCGCAGCCCTCCTTGTCGAGCCGGGCCAGCGTCTCGTACAGGTCGCCGCCGTCGCGGGTCCAGCCGCGGCCGCGCAGGGTCGTGCCGCGGACGTCGAGGCCCACCGCGATCTTGTCGCCGTGCCGGGCGATGACCTCGGCGACCCACTCGGGGGTCTCCAGCGCGGCCGTGCCCAGGTTGACCCGGGTGCAGCCGGTGGCGAGCGCGGCGGCGAGGGTGTCGTCGTCGCGGATGCCGCCGGACAGCTCCACCTTGATGTCCATCGCGCGCGCGACCTCGCCGATCAGGGCGCGGTTGTCGCCGGTGCCGAACGCGGCGTCCAGGTCGACCAGGTGCAGCCACTCGGCACCCGAGCGCTGCCAGGCGAGGGCGGCCTCCAGGGGAGAGCCGTACGAGGTCTCCGTCCCGGACTCGCCGTGCACCAGACGGACGGCCTGGCCGTCCCGGACGTCGACGGCGGGGAGGAGTTCGAGCTTCGAGGCCATCAGAGGGTTCCGATCCAGTTGTTCAGCAGCTGGGCTCCGGCGTCGCCGGACTTCTCGGGGTGGAACTGCGTGGCCCACAGGGCCCCGTTCTCCACGGCGGCCACGAACGGCTCGCCGTGCGTCGACCAGGTCACCTTGGGCGCGTTCATGGCCGGGTTGTGCGTCTCCAGGGCCCAGTCGTGGACCGCGTAGGAGTGCACGAAGTAGAAGCGCGCGTCCGGGTCCAGGCCGGCGAACAGCTCTGAGCCGGCCGGCGCGTCGACGGTGTTCCAGCCCATGTGGGGCACGATCTCGGCCTGGAGCGGCTCGACCGAGCCGGGCCACTCGTCGAGGCCCTCGGTCTCCACCCCGTGCTCGATGCCCCGCGCGAACAGGATCTGCATGCCGACGCAGATGCCCATCACCGGGCGGCCGCCGGACAGCCGGCGGTCGATGATCCAGTCGCCGCGGGCGGCCCGCAGGCCGTTCATGCAGGCGGCGAAGGCGCCGACGCCCGGCACCAGCAGGCCGTCGGCGTTCATGGCGGTGTCGAAGTCACGCGTGATCTCGACCTCGGCACCGGTGCGCGCGAGGGCGCGTTCGGCGGACCGCACGTTCCCGAAGCCGTAGTCGAAGACCACGACCTTGCTGGGCTTGCTCAATTCCACACCTCCAGCCGTACGACACCGGCCACCAGGCACATGGCGGCGCCGATGGACAGCAGCACGATGAGGCTCTTGGGCATCTCCTGCTTCACGAAGGAGTAGATACCGCCGACGAGGAAGAGCCCGACGACGATCAGGATGGCGGACAGACCGGTCATGGGTTACAGCGCGCCCTTCGTGGAGGGAAGAATGCCGGCGGCGCGCGGGTCGCGCTCGCTCGCGTAGCGCAGCGCCCGCGCGAGCGCCTTGAACTGGCACTCGACGATGTGGTGGGCGTTGCGTCCGTACGGCACGTGCACGTGCAGCGCGATCTGCGCCTGGGCCACGAAGGACTCCAGGATGTGCCGGGTCATCGTGGTGTCGTACGCGCCGATCATCGGCGCCATGTTCTCGGGCTCGGTGTGCACGAGGTACGGGCGGCCGGAGAGGTCGACGGTGACCTGGGCGAGGGACTCGTCCAGCGGGACCGTGCAGTTGCCGAAGCGGTAGATGCCCACCTTGTCGCCGAGCGCCTGCTTGAAGGCGGCGCCGAGCGCGAGGGCGGTGTCCTCGATGGTGTGGTGCGAGTCGATGTGCAGGTCGCCCTCGGTCTTCACGGTCAGGTCGAACAGACCGTGCCGGCCGAGCTGGTCGAGCATGTGGTCGTAGAAGCCGACACCGGTGGAGATGTCCGTCCTCCCGGTGCCGTCGAGGTCGATCTCGACCAGGACACCCGTCTCCTTGGTCGTCCGCTCCACGCGTCCCACGCGGTTCATGCGCTCTGCTCCTTCTTCAGTTCACGGACCGCGTCGAGGAACGCGTCGTTCTCCTGCGGGGTCCCGGCGGTGACCCGAAGCCACCCCGGTACGCCGTTGTCCCGGACCAGGACCCCCCGGTCGAGGATCTTCCGCCAGACGGCGTGGGCGTCCTCGAACCGCCCGAACTGCACGAAGTTCGCGTCCGACTCGGTGACCTCGTAGCCGATCGACCGGAGCTCGCGGACCAGCCGGTCCCGCTCCTCCTTCAGCCGCTCGACGTACTTCAGCAGGGTGCCGGTGTGCTCCAGGGCCGCCAGCGCGGTCGCCTGGGTGACGGCCGACAGGTGGTAGGGCAGCCGGACCAGCTGCACGGCGTCGACCACCGCCGGGTGCGCGGCGAGATAGCCCAGGCGCAGCCCCGCCGCGCCGAAGGCCTTCGACATGGTGCGCGAGACGACCAGGTGCGGCCGCCCCTCGAGCAGCGGCAGCAGCGAGGCGCCGTGGCTGAATTCGACGTACGCCTCGTCCACGACCACGACGGACGGCTTGGCCGCCTGCGCGGCCTCGTACAGCGCGAGGACCGTCTCGGGCGGGACCGCGTTGCCGGTGGGGTTGTTGGGGGTGGTGATGAACACGACGTCCGGCCGGTTCTCGGCGATCGCCCGTTCGGCGGCGGCCAGGTCGATCGTGAAGTCGGCGCTCCGCGGGCCGGAGATCCAGCCGGTGCCGGTGCCGCGCGCGATGAGCGCGTGCATCGAGTACGACGGCTCGAAGCCGATCGCCGTGCGGCCCGGCCCGCCGAAGGTCTGGAGCAGTTGCTGGATGACCTCGTTGGAGCCGTTGGCGGCCCAGACGTTCGCGAGGCCGACCGGGTGCCCGGCCGTGTCCGTCAGGTACTCGGCGAGCCTGGTGCGCAGTTCGACGGCGTCCCGGTCCGGGTAGCGGTTGAGGTCCCGGGCGGCCGCGCGCACCCGCTCGGTGATCCGCTCGACCAGCACCTCGGGCAGCGGGTAGGGGTTCTCGTTGGTGTTCAGCCGTACGGGCACGTCGAGCTGGGGCGCGCCGTAGGGGGACTGACCGCGCAGCTCGTCGCGGACGGGGAGATCGTCGATTCCGAACGTCACTTGCCGGGCACCTTCCAACCGAACCTCGCCTTGACCGCCGCGCCGTGCGCGGGCAGGTCCTCCGCCTCCGCCAGCGTCACCACGTGATGCGCGACCTCGGCCAGCGCGTCCTTCGTGTAGTCGACGATGTGGATGCCGCGCAGGAACGACTGGACCGACAGGCCCGAGGAGTGGCAGGCGCAGCCGCCGGTCGGCAGCACGTGGTTGGAGCCTGCCGCGTAGTCGCCCAGGGACACGGGCGCCCAGGGGCCGACGAAGACCGCGCCGGCGTTGCGCACGCGGTCGGCGACGGCGGCGGCGTCGGCCGTCTGGATCTCCAGGTGCTCGGCGCCGTAGGCGTCGACCACCCGCAGGCCCTCCTCGACTCCGTCGACGAGCACGATCGCCGACTGCCTGCCCTTGAGCGCGGGCAGGATCCGGTCGTCGATGTGCTTGGTGGCCTCGACCTGCGGCTGGAGCTCCCGCTCCACGGCGTCCGCCAGTTCGACCGAGTCGGTGACGAGGACGGCGGCCGCGAGCGGGTCGTGCTCGGCCTGGCTGATCAGGTCGGCGGCGACGTGCGCCGGGTCGGCCGTGGCGTCCGCGAGGATCGCGATCTCGGTCGGTCCGGCCTCGGCGTCGATGCCGATCCTGCCGGTGAAGAAGCGCTTGGCCGCGGCCACCCAGATGTTGCCGGGGCCGGTGACCATGTTGGCGGGCGGGCAGGACTCGGTGCCGTACGCGAACATCGCGACGGCGGTGGCGCCGCCCGCCGCGTACACCTCGTCGACACCGAGCAGGGCGCACGCGGCGAGGATCGTGGGGTGCGGCAGCCCGCCGAACTCGGCCTGGGCCGGCGAGGCGAGCGCGACCGAGGGGACGCCGGCCTCCTGCGCGGGCACCACGTTCATGATCACGGAGGAGGGGTAGACGGACCGGCCGCCGGGCGCGTACAGCCCGACCCGGTCGACCGGCACCCACTTCTCGGTCACCGAGCCGCCGGGCACCACCTGGGTCGTGTGCGTCGTACGGCGCTGGGCGCGGTGCACGAGCCGGGTGCGCCGGACGGACTCCTCCAGGGCCGCGCGCACGGCCGGGTCGAGCTGCTCCAGCGCGTCGGCCAGTGCCTGGGCCGGCACCCGTACGGACTCCAGGCGCACGCCGTCGAACTTCTCGGCGAAGTCGATCAGTGCCGCGTCGCCCCGATGATGCACGGCCTCGCAGATCGGACGCACCTTCTCCAGGGCGGCCGAGACGTCGAAGTCGGCTCGGGGCAGCAGGTCGCGCAGGGCGGGGCCCTCGGGGAGGGCGTCGCCGCGCAGATCGATTCGGGAGATCACGGACTCAATTCTCGCAGACCCGGATCGGAGGCCGTCCGCGCGTATCAATGGCTGATACAGAGCGGCGGCCGGGGCAGGTGGCGCATTCCGCCCGAACCCGGAAGATCCCCTTCACGTCTTGCGTTCGGGGCGTCACTCAGCGGGCATCAACGCCTGTGCGGCGAAGCGACCCGCGAGTAGCCGGGGAGGGAGTGAAGAACCGTGACCGAGGGGACCCAGACCCGCACCGGGGATCTGCCGGACGATCTGACCGCCGCGGAGGCCGGCATGTGGCAGTCGTTCCGCAACGGCACCGTGTACGACCTCAGCAGCGGGGACGCGGTCGTCGACGACCCGCACGGGGGGCATCCCTGGGGACCCGAGCGGACCGTGCGGGCCCGGATACTGGCCTGGCTGCTGCTGGACGGGCCGCCCGCGCTGGCCGGGCGGGTCGCGTCGCTGAAACTGGCCGGGGTGCAGATCAGCGGGGTGCTGGATCTCGCCGGCGGCACGGTGGTGCCGTACATGGAGCTGAAGAACTGCCGCTTCGAGCGGGAGGTGCTGCTGCCGGAGGCCCGCTTCACGACCGTGCGCCTGGTGAACTGCGCGGTGCCCCGGCTGGAGGCGGCCCGGGTGCACACCGAGGGCGACCTGCACCTGCCGCGCTGCCGCTTCCACCAGGGGGTCCGGCTCACCGACGCGCACATCGGCACGGATCTGCTGCTCAACCAGGCCGTCGTCGACCGGGACCGCAGCGGCCGCTCGATCGCGGCCGACGGCATGTCGGTGGGGCAGGACCTCCAGGCCGAGCTCCTGGAGTCGCACGGCGAGCTGAGTCTGCGCGCCGCGACGGTGGGCGTGTCGCTGAGCCTGCGCGGCGCGCGGCTGGCCAACCCGTACACGCGGTTCGCCCTGAACGCGCCCCAGCTGACCGTCGGGCGCACGCTGTACCTGACCCCGGCGGGCGTCGGCGCCCAGGTGCCGGACGGCGCGACCCCGCCGCAGGGCACGCGGGTGCAGCGGTTCGAGTGCCGGGGCGGGATGCGGCTGGACGACGGGCGGTTCGGGGACGCGGTCGACCTGGAGCGGGCCCGGTTCCTGCTCACCGACGACCAGGCGCTGTCGCTGCTGCGGGTGCAGACCCCGGAGCTGCGCTTCCTCGGGGAGCGGCCGCAGCGCGGGACGGTGGTGCTGTCCGGGGCGCGGATCGTCAACCTCGTCGACCGGGCGGTCAGCTGGCCGGGCCCCGGGCGGCTGCACATGGGCGGCTTCTCGTACGAGAACCTCGTGCCGCACGGCCCCTTCCCGCTGACCGAGCGCCTGGAGTGGGTGGCCGCGGCGACCGCCGAGTACAACCCGGAGCCGTACGAGCGGCTCGCGGCCGTGCTGCGCGAGAGCGGCGAGGACGAGGACGCCCGCGAGGTGCTGCTCGCCAAGCAGCGCCACCGCCGGGAGACCCTGCCGCCGGCCGCCAAGCTCTGGGGGTACGCGCAGGACTGGACGGTCGCCTACGGCTACCGGCCGGGCCGGGCGGCGGTGTGGATGGCGGTGCTGTGGGCGGCCGGGACGCTCGCCTTCGCCCGCGCCGGACGCCCGCCGGTCAACGGCGACGGCCACCCGGAGTGGGACCCGGCCCTGTTCGCCCTGGACCTGCTGCTGCCGGTCGTCGACCTGGGGCAGGTCGGCCTGTGGCAGCTCGACGGCGCCCGGCAGTGGCTGGCCGCGGCGATGGTCCTGCTCGGCTGGATCCTGGCCACGACGGTGGCGACGGGTGCCACCCGGATGCTGCGACGCAGCTGAAACCCGCCGTGGGGGGGCGGGCGCCGGGTGCTCCATACGGTCCGCCGGGGCGTGGCGGTGCGTGGTGGACCGGCCGGGCGGGCGGCCCTTACCCGCGGTAGGTGCACAGCTTCTCCACAGGAGGTTCACCACCACGTTTTACCGGCCCTTGACCAACCGGCGTACAACTTTCCATTTGTTCTGCTGCGCCTCTGGCGCGGCTGCGACCTGCGGCTTTTCAATGGGCGGCACCATGGCTCTGCTGCCCCCCTTCATCCGGACGTCGCGGATGAGAACCGCTGCCCCCCGCCCTGCCGCCGGACCTCCCGCCGACGACGAGGTGTTCCTCGACGCGCCCGACGAACGCGTGGCCCCGGCGCTGGTCGCCGCCGCGCGGGGCGAGTACGGGCCGGCCGCCGAGCTGCTCGCCGCCACCCGCCGCCATGCCGACTGGGAGAGCCGCGACCGGTACGTGATACGCCTCGCGTCCTTCGCCCGCTCCCGCGACGAGTGGTTCGAGAACTGGCGCGCCGCCGCCCCCGGCGACCCGGACGTACTGCTGGTCGGGGCCCAGCTCGCGGTGCGCCGCGTCTGGGACTCCCCGGCCCGGGCGGAGCTGCTGCGCGCCACCAGCCCGCTGATCACGGCCGCCGCGCGCAGCGACGACCGCGACCCGGTGCCGTGGCGGCTGGCGCTGGACCACGCGCGCGGCGCGCGCGCCGGGCACCGCTACTTCGGGGAGCTGTGGGAGGCGGCGGTCCGCCGCTCACCGCACCACCACGGCTGCCACGTGGCGGCCCTGAAGTACCTCGCGGGCGCCTGGCACGGCTCGCACCGCGAGTGCTTCGACTTCGCCGAGCGGGCCGCCCAGGACGCGCCGTCCGGCTCGCTCGTCCAGGCGCTGCCGCTGCGCGCGGCCTTCGCCTACCTCACCGACGGCTGCGGCCCCGAGGTGCCGCGCGAGCGGCTCGACGCCGCGGCCGACCGGGCGGTCGAGCTGTCCGCCGGACACCCGGCGGCCGACCCCTGGCCCGCGGAGATCCGCAACCTCGCGGTCTACGTCCTGGTCCGCCTCGGACGCCACGCGGACGCCCGGGAACAGCTCCGGCTGACCGGCCCGTACGTCACCTCCTTCCCCTGGGACCGGATCTCCGACGACCCGCTCGGGCGGTTCCTGGAGGTGCGCGAGAACGTCCGGCGGACACCCGAGGCGCAGCCCGGGCGGCGTCCACGGAACGGGCGCGGCGACCGCGCCCGCTCCGTCGACCATTAGGCTTCTGCGCCGTGACCACCGTCCGGCTTCCGCTCTTCCCCCTGAACTCGGTGCTCTTCCCGGGTCTCGTCCTACCGCTCAGCGTCTTCGAGGAGCGGTATCGCGCCATGATGCGCGAGCTGCTGAAGACCCCCGAGGACGAGCCGCGCCGGTTCGCCGTCGTGACCATCCGCGACGGCCATGAAGTGGCGCCCAGCGCGCCGGGCATGCCGGACCCGACCGCCGTGCCCGAGCGCGGGCCGGCCGCGGGCTTCGGCGCGGACCCGGCGAAGGCGTTCCACGGCATCGGCTGCATCGCCGACGCGGCGACGATCCGGGAGCGGGAGAACGGCACCTTCGAGGTGCTGGCGACCGGCACGACCCGGGTGCGCCTGGTGTCCGTGGACGCGTCGGGGCCGTTCCTGACGGCCGAGCTGGAGGAGCTCCCGGAGGAGCCGGGCGACGAGGCCGGGGCACTGGCCGAGGGCGTGCTGCGGGCGTTCAAGCAGTACCAGAAGCGGCTGGCGGGCGCCCGGGAGCGGTCCCTGACGACGGGCGCGGAGCTGCCCGACGAACCGTCCGTGGTGTCGTACCTGGTGGCGGCCGCGATCATGCTCGACACGCCCACCAAGCAGCGTCTGCTCCAGGCCCCCGACACCGCGTCCCGGCTCCGGGACGAGCTGAAGCTGCTGCGCTCGGAGACGGCCATCATCCGCAACCTGCCGTCGCTGCCCGCGTCGGAGCTGACGCGCACCCCGACCAGCCTGAACTGACGTACGAACGCACCCCGAGGAGCCGGCCGGCATGGCCAAGAAGGCGAAGAAGCAGCAGCCGGGCGGCACGCCCGCGACGGTGGCGCTGACCACGGCCGGCGTGGACTACACGGTCCACGCCTACGAGCACGACCCCGCCCACCCGTCCTACGGCGAGGAGGCCGCCGAGGCCATGGGCGTCTCCCCCGAGCGGGTCTTCAAGACGCTGGTGGCGGACGTGGACGGCGCGCTCACGGTGGCCGTGGTCCCGGTGGCGGGCCAGCTCGACCTGAAGGCCCTGGCGTCGGCGGTCGGCGGCAAGCGGGCGGTCATGGCGGACCCGGCCCTGGCGGAGCGCACCACGGGCTACGTCCGCGGCGGCATCTCCCCGCTCGGCCAGCGCAAGAGGCTCCGTACCGTCCTGGACGACTCGGCGACCGGCCACGCCACCATCTGCGTCTCGGCGGGCCGCCGCGGCCTGGAGGTGGAACTCTCCCCCACCGACCTCGCCGGCCTCACGGCCGCGACCCTGGCGCCCATCGGACGCGCCTGACCTCTCGACGGCGGCGGCTTCCTCGGTTAAGTACGAGGGACATGTCGAAGCGAACACGCAAGCGCAAGTGGCGCGTCAGGAAGGGCCACTCGAACCACGGCAGGCGCCCGGCATAGAGCCCGCGGCGCCGACAAGGGGCGACGGAAGCCCCCGGTGACGGCAACGGGCGGCGGAGGCGAGGGGAACACCTCGCCGCACCCGCCGCCCACGACCTCGGCCTACTCCTTCGGCGCCCCGTACTGCTGCTGGTGCGGATACGCGTACGGATCGGGGTCCCGCGGTCCGAACAGGCCCATCAGCCCCATGTGGACCACCAGCCCCGCCAGTGGCCACGCCAGCAGCGCGCCCTTCGCCCCCAGCTTCAGCGGCGCGGAGAACGTCACGCCCGTGCCCACGGCCTTCGCGTGCGCGAGCACGTCCGAGGTGGGTCCCAGCCACACCCCGACCCGCCACGCCAGCAGTGCCCCGAGCAGCCCGCCGACGCCGAGCGCCACGACCAGCGGCACCCCGCCGCGCCTGCGCCACAGGAACACGCCGAGCGCGCTCACGGCCCCGAAGGCCAGCGCCAGCAGCGTGAACGTTCCGTCGACGCCGATCGCCTGCTCGCCCTCGGTGTCCTTGAGGTAGACGTTCCAGCGGCCGTCGACCACGACCCCGACGAGCGGCACGTGCGGCGCCAGCCACCACCACACCACCCCGAGCAGCACACCGGCCACCGCGACCACCAGGGCGACGACGACCGCCTCGATCACCTCGGCCTTCATACCGGGGCCGTCCTGTCCGTACAGGCCGTCCTGCGGCGCGGGAGCCGGCCCGCCGTACCCGCCGGGCGAAGGCGGCCACGCGTCGTGCGAGGGCTGTTCGTGCGGCGGCGGAGGCGGCGTCAGTGGTGCGGTCACCCTGACATCGTGCCAGGCCCGCCCGCGCGGCGCGTCACCGGACCGCGGCCCGGCGGTACGCCCGGGTCGCCACGGCCAGCGAGACGACGCCGACCAGCGCGCACACGGCCAGGTCACCGAGGACGAGGGCCCAGTCGGGGTGCGCCGAGAAGGTCCGCGCGCAGGCCTCCACCCCGTACGTCGACGGCAGCAGGTCCCGGGCGAACCGTACGGCCTCGGGCATCCGCTCGGGCGGCAGCACCCCGAGCAGCAGCGCCGCGGACATGCCGAGCTGGCCGAGCACGGTGGCCAGCTCGGGCCGCGGCGCCAGCAGTCCGAGCGCGGCGCCGAGCCCGGCGAGCGCGGCGCCGGCGAGCGGGATCACCGCGGCGAGGATCCAGAGGTTGGCCATGGGCAGCCCGAACAGCACACAGCCGAACACGGCGGTGACCACGGTCCCGGGCACGGTGAACGACGCGTAGGCGCCCGCCGCGCCGAGCACGACCGCGGCCGGCGGCACCGGCAGGGTCGCGTAGTGGTCGAGGCCGCCGCTGGAGCGCAGCTGCCCGAAGTACTGGGCGAGCAGGTTCAGCGCGACGAAGGCGAGGACGAGGACCGACGAGCCGGCCACCACGGACTCGGCCTCGCTGCCGCCGTCGACGACGCCCCGCATCATGATCAGGATGCCGATGGACTGGAAGGTCGCCACGAACAGCAGCGGGATCCTGGCCACCCGGGCCCGGGACAGCTGGGCCCGGTACACGGCCGCCAGCGCCGGCCACAGCCGCGCGCGCGGCCCGAGCTCGGCGGCCGCCTGCGGCGCCGTCTCCTGCACGGCCAGGGCGCCGCCCGGCAGAACCTCGGCGGGTACGACACTCACGTCGCGCTGCTCCCCTTCACTCTGGTTCACTGCGGTGCTCGCCCCGTTCGGTACGGACGCGGCCGTACGTGCGCTCACGCCCTCACCAGCCCCTGCCGCGCGGCGCCGCCCAGCGCCAGGTACACGTCCTCCAGGCTGGGCGTGGCGAGGGTGAAGTCGTCCAGGGCGGCGAAGGCGGCCCCGCCGGTGACGGTGGCGACGACCGCGCGCGCCTCCTCGGGCGCCAGCCGGAGCGTCCAGCGGCGCCCGGACTCCGCGACCCGGTCGCGCAGCGCGGCCACTTCGGGCACCTCCAGGGGCGGGCTCTCCCGCCACACCAGCTCGACCCGTACCTCGCCCGCGACCTGCTCCTTGAGCCCGGCCGGGCTGTCGCAGGCGATCACCCGTCCCTTGTCGAGGACGGCGACCCGGTCGAGGACGGTCTCGGCCTCGATGACGTTGTGGGTGACCAGCAGGACGGTGGTGCCGCGTTCGGCCCGCCGCCGGTCGACGGCGCCCCACACGGCCCGCCGGGCCACCGGGTCCATGCCGGTGGTGGGCTCGTCGAGCACGAGCAGCGGCCGCTCCCCGACGAGCGCGGTGGCGAAGCAGGCGAGCCGTCGCTGCCCGCCGGACAGCTTCTTCAGCGGCCGCCCGGCGATCGGCCCGAGCCCGAGTTCGTCGAGCACGGCGTCGCGTTCGGCCCGCGCCCGGGGCGCGGCGAGGCCGCGCAGCCGTCCGGTGGTCTCGGCGGCGAGCGAGACGGTGAGCTCGTCGAGGGCGGTGGACTCCTGGCCGAGGTAGGCGAGCAGCCGTGCGGCGCGCTCCGGGTGGCGCACGATGTCGTGGCCGAGGATCTCGACGGTGCCGCCGTCGGGCCGCATCAGCCCCGTCAGCTGTCGTACGAGCGAGGTCTTCCCGGCGCCGTTGGGGCCGAGGAGGCCGAAGACCTCACCGCGCCGCACCTCCAGGTGCACGTCGTCGGTGGCCCGTACCTCGGGTGTGCCGGGTGTGCCGCGTCTGCCCCGCAGCGCCGGATAGGTCTTGGTCAGCCCGCGCACGGCGCACACGACCCCACCACTGTCTGGAAGGTCCGGTGTCGCGCGCGTACTCACAAGGGACGAGACTACGGGGTCCGGGGCGCCGACCGGCGCTCGGGGCGGGTTCGCCGACCCCGTTCACTCCCCGGCCGGGGCGTGTTCCGCGCCGGTGCGGACATCGATCTCCCGCCAGAAACCCGCCCGGATGGCGTACCGGTCGTGCTCGTCGATCTGGTCGTCCTTGTGGGCCAGCAGTCCGAACCGGGCCGCGTAGCGCAGCAGCTCGCCGTCGATGCGGTGCGGGATCCGCGGGTACATCCCGGACAGCTTCTGCCGGTGGCCGCCCTGGTCGCCGAGGCGCTCCATCCACCGGCGGGCGAAGACCTGCCCCACCTCGTAGGGGTCCCCGCCGACGGTGGTGATGTCCTCCTCGCGGTCGGCCCAGCGCTGTTCGGCCGTCGTCAGCTGGGCGAGCGTCGGCATCGAGGCGACCTCGGGAGGTTCGGCGGCGGTGCCGCCGGGGCGGTCGACCCAGCCCTTGTCGGAGGACCAGCGCAGGGTGGCGGTCGTGGGGTGCTGGACGGCGTGGGCGCCGGGGGCGCGCAGTGCGGCCAGGTCCTTGGGGGTGGGTACGCCCTTGGGCGCGGTCACCGGTTCCTGGGCGCCGTTCTGCGCGGCGGCCGAGGCGTGCTCCGGGGCCTCGGCGGACGGCTCGGACGCCGCCGTCAGGCCCGAGTCGGGCAGCGGCGCGGAGAGGATCGCGGCGATCTCGGGGCGCGGCACGGGCGGCGGCGCGCAGACTCCGCCGAGGTCCTTGGCGCGTACGGCCTTGGTGATCCAGGTGCGGTCCAGGACGCGGCGCTCGTCGGCCTCGGCGACCAGGTCCTCGGACTGGTTGTAGTCGCCGTCGGCGGCCTGCACGGCCCACAGGTGGACGGCGACGCCGTGCTCCTTGGCGGCCATCATGCCCGGCAGCAGATCGCCGTCGCCGGTGACGAGGACGATGTCGGAGCAGGCGCGGTTGCGGGCCAGCTCGGTGAGTTCGGCGTGCATCGCGGCGTCCACGCCCTTCTGGGCCCAGCGTCCGTCGCTGCGGGTCAGCGCGCCCAGCCGGACCGTGACCCGGGGCATCACCCGCAGTCTGCGGTGTTCGGGCTGGGGGACGCGGTCGGGGGCGCCGTCGAACCAGTAGATGCGCAGCAGCTGCCGTTCCGTGTCGGACTCGGCGCGCTCGCGCAGCCCCTGGATGAGGGCGGCGTGGTCGACGGTGATCCGGGATCGCGAGGGTTCGCCGGCGAGCAGACTGGCCGCGGCCCCCAGGAGATACCCGGCGTCCACCAGGACGATGCAGCGATCCACGCGACTCACCCTCTTCCCGGGAGGTTTGCTTCGGGCTTCCTTCGAGTCTGCCCGACCACGCGGAGGTTAACGGCTCGAACTCGATCTTCGGCGTGGCGTTTCGGGACATCGTGGCTCGCCGTCGCTCTCCGACCACCCGCGTCACACACGGTAATTATCCAAAATGCGCCCGATGTCAGCTTATGTGAATCTGGTCCCGGCCCTGGCCCCTAGATCCCCCTCAGGAGGCAGAGCACCATGGCCAAGAACAAGAACCGTGAGCGAAAGCAGCCGCAGACCGAACGCAGTCAGCAGGCCGCGCAGAAGTCGTCGATCGAGGCGCAGGCCGAACAACGGGCCTCGCAGCAGATCACCCCCGGCGACATGGCGCACAAGGGCAAGCAGAAGCGATTCGGCCACAACTGACATCTTCATAAAGGGCTGTTGAGCCCATCGGGCCGCTGAGGCCCGGGCACGACACCGAGGGGCGCATCCGTGCACGGATGCGCCCCTCGTTCGTCGGAAGCCGGCAGCCGGACGCCGGGAACCGGACCTCTGCTCAGCCGGCCAGACAGGCAGGGCCGAGCAGCACCTTCAGATCGCCGAACAGGGCCGGATCCGGCTTCACCCGGTGCCGGTCGAGGCGCAGCACCGTGGTCCTGGTCGGTCCCTGGAGCTTGATGCGGACCTCGCTGTCACCCTTGTGGTGACTGAGGATCTCGCCGAGCCTGCTGACCATCGGCGGGGTGACCCGGGTGGCCGGGATGGTGAGGATCACCGGCGCGTTGGTGCCCGCGTTGGACAGGTCGGGGACCTGGAGCTCCATCGCGACCAGCCGGGGGACGTCCTCGCGCTTGTCGAGCCGGCCCTTGACGAACACCACGGCGTCCTCGACGAGTTGGGTCGACACCAACTGGTAGGTGGCCGGGAAGAACATGCACTCGATGGAGCCCGCGAGGTCCTCCACGGTGGCGATGGCCCAGGCGTTGCCCTGCTTGGTCATCTTGCGCTGGAGGCCCGAGATGATGCCGCCGATGGTGACGACCGCGCCGTCCGCGTGCTCGCCTCCGGTGAGCTGGGCGATGCCCGCGTCGGCCTTGTCGGACAGCACGTGCTCCAGTCCGAACAGCGGGTGGTCGGAGACGTACAGGCCGAGCATCTCCCGCTCCTGGGCGAGCAGATACGTCTTGTCCCACTCGTCGGTGGTGAACTCGACGTCCAGTCCGAAGCCCGGCTCGCTGCTGTCGTCCTCGCCCATCCCGCCGAACAGGTCGAACTGGCCCTCGGCCTCCTTGCGCTTGACCGCGACCACGTTGTCGATCATCGGTTCGTACTGCGCGGTGAGGCCCTTGCGGGTGTGCCCCATGGTGTCGAAGGCGCCCGCCTTGATCAGCGACTCCGTGGTGCGCTTGTTGCACGCGACCGCCTCGACCTTGTCGAGGTAGTCGGGGAAGGAGGCGTATTTGCCCTTGGCCTTGCGGCTCCTGATGATCGACTCGACCACGTTGGTGCCGACGTTGCGCACGGCCTCCAGACCGAAGAGGATCACGTCGTCGCCCTGCGCGGCGAAGTTGTGCACCGACTCGTTGACGTTCGGCGGGAGCACCTTGATGCCCATGCGCCGGCACTCGTTGAGGTAGACGGCCGACTTGTCCTTGTCGTCCTTGACGGAGGTCAGCAGACCGGCCATGTACTCGGCGGGGTGGTTCGCCTTGAGGTAGGCGGTCCAGTACGAGACCAGTCCGTACGCGGCCGAGTGCGCCTTGTTGAAGGCGTAGCCGGCGAACGGGACCAGCACGTCCCACAGGGCCTGGATGGCCTCGTCGCTGTAGCCGTTCTTCTGGGCGCCGGCCTGGAAGATGGTGAAGTTCTTCGCCAGTTCCTCGGGCTTCTTCTTGCCCATCACGCGGCGCAGGATGTCGGCCTCGCCGAGCGAGTACCCGGCGATGATCTGGGCGGCCTTCTGCACCTGCTCCTGGTAGACGATCAGGCCGTAGGTGACCGCGAGGACCTCTTCGAGGGGCTCCTCCAGCTCCTTGTGGATCGGGGTGATGTCCTGGAGCTTGTTCTTGCGCAGCGCGTAGTTGGTGTGCGAGTCCATGCCCATCGGGCCGGGACGGTAGAGCGCGGAGACGGCGGAGATGTCCTCGAAGTTGTCGGGCTTCATCAGGCGCAGCAGCGAGCGCATGGGGCCGCCGTCGAACTGGAAGACGCCGAGGGTCTCGCCGCGCTGGAGCAGTTCGAAGGTCTTCGGGTCGTCGAGCGGCAGGGCCAGCAGGTCGAGGTCGATCCCCTTGTTGGACTTCACCATCTTGACGGCGTCGTCCATGATCGTGAGGTTGCGCAGGCCGAGGAAGTCCATCTTCAGCAGGCCGAGCGACTCGCACTGCGGGTAGTCCCACTGGGTGATGGTCACGCCGTCGGTGTGCCGCACCCAGATCGGGGCGTGGTCGACGATGGGCTCGCTGGACATGATCACGCCGGCCGCGTGCACGCCCATCTGCCGGACCAGGCCCTCGACGCCCTTGGCGGTGTCGATGACCTTCTTGACGTCCGGCTCGTTCTCGTACATCGAGCGGATCTCGCCCGCCTCGCTGTAGCGCGGGTGCGAGGGGTCGGTGATGCCGTTGAGGTCGATGCCCTTGCCGAGGACGTCGGCGGGCATCGCCTTGGTGAGGCGGTCGCCCATCGCGTACGGGTAGCCCAGCACGCGCGCGGAGTCCTTGATCGCGTTCTTGGCCTTGATCTTGCCGTAGGTGCCGATCATGGCGACCTTGTCGGAGCCGTACTTCTCCGTCACGTACCGGATCACCTCGACGCGCCTGCGCTCGTCGAAGTCGATGTCGACGTCGGGCATCGAGATGCGCTCGGGGTTGAGGAACCGCTCGAAGATCAGGCCGTGCGGGATCGGGTCGAGGTCGGTGATGCCCATGGCGTACGCGACGATCGAACCGGCGGCGGAACCACGGCCGGGGCCGACCGCGATGCCCTGCTTCTTGGCCCACATGATGAAGTCGGCGACCACGAGGAAGTAGCCCGGGAACCCCATCGAGATGATGGTGTCCATCTCGTACTCGACCTGCTTCATCCGGTCTTCCGGGATGCCGCCGGGGAAGCGGCGCGCCATGCCCCGCATGGTCTCTTCCCGGAACCAGGTGACCTCGGTGTAGCCCTCGGGGATGTCGAACTTCGGCATGAGGTTCTTCGCCTCGAACATGCCGGAGGTGTCGATCTGCTCGGCGACCAGGAGCGTGTTGCGGCAGCCCTCCTGCCAGGCGTCCGAGGAGTCGATGGCGTACATCTCGTCCGTGGACTTCAGGTAGTAGCCGGTGCCGTCGAACTTGAAGCGGTCGGGGTCGGAGAGGTTCTTGCCGGTCTGGATGCACAGCAGGGCGTCGTGCGCGGTCGCCTCGTGCGCGTAGGTGTAGTGCGAGTCGTTGGTGACCAGCGGCGGGATGCCGAGCTTCTTGCCGATGTCGAGCAGGCCCTCGCGGACCCGGTGCTCGATCTCGATGCCGTGGTCCATCAGCTCCAGGAAGTAGCGGTCCTTGCCGAAGATGTCCTGGTAGTCGGCGGCCGCCTTCAGCGCCTCGTCGTACTGACCCAGGCGCAGCCGGGTCTGGAGCTCGCCGGAGGGGCAGCCGGTGGAGGCGATGAGCCCCTCGGACCACTGGGCGATGGTCTCCTTGTCCATCCGGGGCCACTTCTGGAGCCAGCCCTCGGCGTAGGCGTCCGAGGACAGCCGGAAGAGGTTGTGCAGACCGGTCGCGTTCGCCGCCCAGATCGTCTTGTGCGTGTAACCGCCCGAACCGGAGACGTCGTCGCGCTTCTGGTGCGGCTGGCCCCACTGGATCTTGCGCTTGTTGCGCCGCGACTCGGGCGCGACGTACGCCTCGATGCCGATGATCGGGGTGACCCCGGCCTTCTTCGCGCTGTGGAAGAAGTCGTACGCCCCGTGGAGGTTGCCGTGGTCGGACATGGCGATGTGCGTCATGCCCATCTCGTTGCACGCGTCGAACATGTCCTTGAGCCGCGCGGCACCGTCCAGCAGCGAGTACTGGGTGTGGACGTGCAGGTGCGTGAACGGCGGCTTTGACACGGCTGCGGCCTCCAGGGCGAACAAACAGGGACGGGGGTCCGACAGGCTGCGGACAGTCTGGGGGACAGCGTCGAAGTCTATGCCTCGGCACTGACACCCGAGGGGTTCCCGCGCGTACCTTCAGGCGGAGGAACTCGGGCACTCCCGTGTTCCCTCGCGCGTTGGGCAGGGCGGACGGTCCGCGCCCCGCGTGCGATGAGATCCGTCCCACACGTCAGGCATCACCCGCACCAGGAGGCACCCAGCGATGTCGGTCCCGCAGCTCAGCGCCGAGCAACGCGGCGAGGAGATCCTCGCCGTCTTCGACACCGCCTTCGGCCGGCTCCTGGCCGCCGACCCGGCCGCGTTCCGCGTGAAGTTCCGGAAGATGGCGGCCTCGGCCTTCGCGTTCTACCGCGGCACGGCGAGCCTCTTCTACCACGACCTCGCCGCCGAGCGGCGCGGCGGTCCGTACCTGGACGAGCGCACCTCGCGCGTGTGGATCCACGGCGACCTGCACGCGGAGAACTTCGGCACGTACATGGACGCCAACGGCCGGCTGATCTTCAACGTCAACGACTTCGACGAGGCCTACGTCGGCCCCTTCACCTGGGACGTCAAGCGGTTCGCCGCCTCCGTGGCGCTGATCGGGTACGCGAAGGCGCTCAGCGACGACCAGATCACCGAACTGGTGGAGGTGTACGCCGGCGCGTACCGCGAGCGGATCCACGCCCTGGCGACCGGCGCCAAGCGCGACGAGGTGCCGCCGTTCACCCTGGACACCGCCCAGGGCCCGCTGCTGGACGCGCTGCGCGACGCCCGCTCGCTGACCCGCTTCGAGCTGCTGGACTCGATGACCGAGATCCGTGACTTCGAGCGCCGCTTCGCGCCCGGCGGCGGCTCCATCGAGCTGGACGCCGCCACCCGCTACAAGGTGCTCGCGGCCTTCGACGGCTACCTGGAGACCCTGCCGGAGTCGTCCCTGGCCCGCCCCGACTCCTACCGCGTCAAGGACGTCGTCGGCCGCCGCGGCATCGGCATCGGCTCGGCCGGCCTGCCGTCGTACAACATCCTTCTGGAGGGCAACAGCGACGCCCTGGAGAACGATGTGGTGATCTACATCAAGCAGGCCCAGACCCCGGCCGTCTCCCGCCACATCACGGACCCCGGGATCCGCGACTACTTCCGGCACGAGGGCCACCGCACGGTGATCTCCCAGCGTGCCCTCCAGGCGCACGCCGACCCGTGGCTGGGCTGGACCGAGCTGGACGGCGCGGGACAGCTGGTCGCCGAGGTCTCGCCGTACGCGGTCGACCTGGACTGGAGCGAGCTCGACGATCCCGAGGAGATCGCCGCGGTCGTGGCCGACCTCGGCCGGGCGACCGCGACCATGCACGGCGCGGCGGACGACCAGTCCGGCGAGTCGCTGGTCCCCTTCTCCACGGAGCGGGCCATCGACGCGGCGATCGCGGCCGACGAGGACGGCTTCGCCGGTCTGCTGGTCGACTTCGCGCACGACTACGGCGCCCGCGCACGGCGCGACCACCAGATCTTCGTGGACCTCTTCCGCAACGGACGGATCCCGGGTCTGTGACCGGCCGGCCGCTCACAGGGGATCTTTAGGGGTCTCTTACCGGAGCACGTGACACACTCTCCTCCGCCATGGACATATCCGGGACCCACCTCAGAACCGTGCGCGCGGCGCTGTTCACGGCAGTCGTCGTGACGCTCGGCACCGCGTCGCACGTGCTGCTGTCGCGGGTCCCGCTGCCGGTGAACACGGTGGCCGCGGTCGCGGTCGCCGTGTTCGTCCTGGCGTACGCGCTGGCGGGCCGCGAGCGGGGCTTCGGGCGGATCGCCGCCCTGCTGGTCCCGCTGGAACTGACCGCCGACACCGTCTTCACCACCGGCCAGCACGTCTGCTACGGCCGCGCGGGCGGCCCGGTCGCCGGGCCGCTGCGCTCGGTCGGCCTCGACGTGCTGTGCGGCGGCTCCGGCCTCGGCGCCCCGCTGGCCGGCGCCTCCGGCACGGACCCCGACCGGGTGGCGGCGCTGCTCGCCCACGCCGACCCGGCCACGGCCTGGCTGCTGCTCGGCACGCACATCGGCATCGGCCTGCTCGCGACCGCCTGGCTGCGCCGCGGCGAGCGGGCCCTGGAACAACTGCTGCGGGCCGTGGCCGCGACCACGTTCCGGCCGCTGCTGCTGGCCGCCGCCGCGGTGACCGTGCGGCGCGCCCCGGCGCCCGGCCGCCCGCCGCGCCCGGTCCGTCGTACGGCCGCCGTCCGCGGCCTGCTCCTCGCGCACTCCCTGGGACGGCGTGGACCGCCGCGCTCGGCCGCTCTCGCCTGAGCACAACCCGTCCCCCACACGTATCCCGCGTACGACACGTGCGCGTTCCACATGGAGATCAGCATGAGCAAGCGCAACAGCCAGGCGGCGAAGACGGCGGCCCGGGAGCGACTCCGCCTGGAGCGAGAGCGCCAGGCCAAGAAGGCCAAGGTCAAGCGGCAGGTCATCGTGGCCTGCACGGTGGTCGGCGTGCTGGCCGCGGCGGGCGGCATAGGTTACGCCGTCGTCCAGGCCAACAAGCCCGGCCACTGGGAGGCCGTGCTGGACGAGAAGGTCGTCGCACCGGCCAACACCACGGGCACCGACGGCACGACCGTGGTCCTCGGCGACAGCAAGGCGACGAAGACGCTGAAGCTGTACGAGGACCCGCGCTGCCCGGTCTGCGCCCAGTTCGAGCAGACCGTCGGCTCGACGGTCAAGAAGGACTACGACGACGGCAAGTTCAAGATCGAGTACATCGGCGGCACCTTCCTCGACGGCGACACCGACGGCGACGGCCAGGTGAAGATCGGCTCCCGCGGCGAGGGTTCCAAGAACGCGATGAGCGCCCTGGGCGCCGCGCTGAACGTGAGCCCCGAGGCGTTCCTGGAGTACAAGACGGCGCTCTACTCGGCGAAGTACCACCCGGACGAGTCCGACGACAAGTTCAAGAGCGACGACTACCTGATCAAGGTGGCGGACACGGTCTCCGCGCTGAAGGGCAACACCGAGTTCCAGAACGCCGTCAAGAACGGCACGTACGACGCGTGGGCGCTGGCCATGTCGCAGACGTTCAACACCAACAAGGACGGCGTCAACGGCACGCCGAGCCTGATCATGAACGGCAAGAAGCTGACGGGTTCGGACGGCCAGAACGCCCCCATGACGGTCGCCGAGTTCAACACGGCGATCGAGGCGGCCCTCAAGGCCTGACCCACCGCGCGGGTCCTTCCCCCCGGGGTCCGATCCGACCGGCACGCGAAGAGCGGGCGAACTTTGCGAGTTCGCCCGCTCTTGCCCATACCGATCAGTAACCTGATCGGTCGTGACCAGTCGATACAGACCTTCCGAGGGCGTCAACTCCCTTACGCCCCGCCGCCGCACGGTCGTCAAGGCCGCGGCGGCCGCCGCGGCCCTGGCCGCCCCGCTCGCCGCGGCGCTGCCCGCGCGCGCCGCCGACGAGGCCCCCGCCTTCCTGCACGGCGTCGCCTCCGGCGACCCGCTGCCCGACGGCGTCCTGCTGTGGACGCGCGTGACGCCGACCGCCGAGGCGATACCCGGATCCGGGCTCGGCCCGGACACCGAGGTCGGCTGGATCGTGGCCGAGGACCGGGCGCTGACGAACATCGTCGCCAAGGGTTCCCTGACCGCGACCGCCGCCTCCGACCACACCGTCAAGGCCGACATCCGCGGCCTGGAACCCGCCACCGACTACTGGTTCCGGTTCTCGGCCGGCGGCACCGACTCCCCCGTGGCCCGCACCCGCACCGCCCCGGCCGCCGACGCCGCGGTCGCGGGCCTGCGCTTCGGCGTGGTCTCCTGCGCGAACTGGGAGGCCGGTTACTTCTCCTCGTACCGCCACCTCGCGGCGCGCAACGACCTCGACGCCTGGCTGCACCTGGGCGACTACATCTACGAGTACGGCACCGGCGAGTACGGCACGCGCGGGACCGTCGTACGGCAGACCTCGCCCACGCACGAGATCCTCACCCTCGCCGACTACCGCACCCGGCACGGCAAGTACAAGACCGACCCGGACCTCCAGGCCCTGCACCTCAAGGCGCCGGTCGTCGCGATCTGGGACGACCACGAGTTCGCCAACGACGCCTGGTCGGGCGGCGCCGAGAACCACACCGAGGGCACCGAGGGCGCCTGGGCGGCACGTCAGGCGGCCGCCCGGCAGGCCTACTTCGAGTGGATGCCGGTCCGCCCCGCGCTGGCGGGCACCACCTACCGCCGGCTGCGCTTCGGCAAGCTCGCCGACCTCTCCCTGCTCGACCTGCGGTCCTTCCGCTCCCAGCAGGCGTCCACGGCCAGCGGTTCGGTGGACGACCCCGACCGTACGATCACCGGACGCGCCCAGCTCGACTGGCTGAAGGCGGGCCTGAAGGCGTCCGACACCGCCTGGCGGCTGGTCGGCAACTCGGTGATGATCTCGCCCTTCGCGGTCGGCTCGCTCTCCGCGGACCTGTTCAAGCCGCTGGCCAAGCTGCTGGGCCTGCCGGAGGAGGGCATCGCCCTCAACACCGACCAGTGGGACGGCTACACCGACGACCGCCGCGAACTGCTGGCCCATCTGCGGACGAACGCGATCCGCAACACGGTCTTCCTCACCGGCGACATCCACATGGCGTGGGCCAACGACGTGCCGGTGGACGCCGGAACCTACCCGCTGTCCGCGTCCGCCGCCACGGAGTTCGTCGTCACCTCGGTGACCTCCGACAACCTCGACGACATCGTGAAGGTCCCCGAGGGCACCGTCTCCGCGGTCGCCGCGCCGGTCATCCGCGCCGCCAACCGGCACGTCCACTGGGTCGACACCGACCGGCACGGCTACGGCGTCCTGGACATCACCGCCGAGCGCGCGCAGATGGACTACTACGTCGTGTCCGACCGCACGAACGCGAACGCGACGTCGTCCTGGACCCGTTCGTACCGCACGCGCACCGGCACCCAGAAGGTCGAGCGGACGTACGACCCCGTCTAGGACCGCAGCAGGTTCCTAGAGCGTCGTGAGGAAGCCGAGCGCCACCTGCCAGGTGGCCTCGGCGGCCTCCTCGTCGTAGTCCGGCAGGTCGGGGTCGGTGTAGAGGTGGCCCGCCCCGGCGTACCGGTACACCTCGACGTCGGCGCCCGCCCGGCGCATCCCGAGGTACCAGGCGCTCAGCCAGTCGTCCGTCTCGAACGGGTCAGGCTCGGCCACGTGCAGCTGCACGGGCAGCTCGTCCACGTGCGCGTTGGGCGCGATGTCCGACGTGCCGTGCAGGAGCAGCAGCCCGCGCGCCTTCTCGTCGCCGAGGGCCAGCGTCTGCGCGATGGAGGCGCCGAGCGAGAAGCCCGCGTACACGAGCCCGCGCTCGGAGTAGGGCGCGGCGGCCAGGACGGCCCGCTTGAGCAGCTCGTCCTTGCCGAGCTCCGTGCTGAAGGCCATGCTCTCCTCGGCCGTGTCGAAGGTACGTCCGTCGAAGAGGTCCGGCGTCCACACCTCGTGCCCGGCCGCGCGCAGCCGGTCCGCCGCCGCACGCACCGCGGGGCGCGGCCCGTAGGTCGAGTGAAAGAGCATGATGTTCATGAGGCCATGGTGCCAGCCGGGACCACCGGGGCCCGCGCACCCGTACCCAGGAAGACCTGGAACACACATGTTCATGGTCGGCCGGCCCCGGTTAGGTTCGAAGGCATGGAGAACGTACTCCGCCCGCTGATCGTGATCGGTGGCTCGGTCTTCCTCACCCTGGCCCTGGGCTGGGCGACGGACCGGCTGCTGCGCAAGGCCGACGGACGGCACGGTGAGACCCCGCTGTGGGGTCTGCTGCGCCGCGGCCGTGTCCCCTACCAACTCGTGCTCTGCGCCGCCCTGCTCAGAGGGTCGTACGACGCGGCGAAACTGCTCGAGGAGCACCGCGTCGGGATCGGCCGGACGCTGACCCTGGTGCTCATCGGGTCCGCGGCCTGGCTGATCATCCGGATCGCGGCCGCGATCGTCGAGACCTCGTACAGCCGCTACGCCCGCGCCCAGAGCGATCCCGCCCGGGTGCGCCGGGTCCGCACCCAGGTCGAGCTGATCATGCGTGTGGTGGCGGCGGTCGTCGGCGTGGTCGCCGCCGCCTCGATGCTGCTGACCTTCCCGGCGATGCGCGCGGCCGGCGCCTCCCTGCTGGCCTCGGCCGGCATCCTCGGCATCGTCGCCGGTGTGGCCGCCCAGTCCACCCTCAGCAACCTGTTCGCCGGACTCCAGATCGCCTTCGGCGACATGGTGCGCATCGGCGACACGGTCGTGGTGGACGGCGAGTGGGGCACGGTCGACGAGATCACGCTCACCTTCCTGACCGTACGGACCTGGGACGAGCGCCGGATCACCATGCCGGTGTCGTACTTCACGTCCAAGCCGTTCGAGAACTGGTCGCGCGGCACCCCGCAGATGACCGGCATCGTCTACTGGCACCTCGACCACACGGCGCCCGTCGAGGCGATGCGCGACAAGCTCCGCGACATCCTGCGGGAGTGCCCGGCCTGGGACGGCCGTGACTACGGCGTCGCGGTCACCGACACGACCCCGAACACCCTCCAGGTGCGCGCCCTGGTCACGGCCAAGGACGCGAGCGACATCTGGACGGTACGGGTCACGGTCCGCGAGGAGATGATCCGCTGGCTGTGCGCGGAGCATCCGTACGCGCTGCCGCGGGTCAACACGGCGGACGCGTTGCTGCCGCCGCGCCGCCGTGCCCCGGACCGGGAGTCCGCCGACGGTCGGCGCCACGGCAGCGACCCGCTCGCCGACGGCTCCCGCACCGGCGATCCCCGCGACGGCGCGTCCCGCGACGACGCGTCCGAGGACAGGTCGCTGCAACACACTCCCGAACCGCCCCGGACGGGCCGCGGCTGACACCGGACGGCCCCGGCGACCACCGGACGGCTGCCAAGGCCCGGGCGAGGCGCCCGGCCGGCGGTTCCGGTGGGCCGGGGCGCCGGAGGACCCCGAAGGGCGCCGAAGCCGGAGGGCGCCGGAAGGCGTCCCTGGCGTGGTCATCGGAGGCTGCGTACGTCCAGGTGGCGCAGGACCCGGTCCACCACCTCCGGGTCCGCGCCCGGCTCGCTGCGCGCCGCCAGCACCTCGTGCCGCGCGGCGCTCAGCATCTCGCCCTGGATCCGCCGCACCCGCTTGAGCCGGCGCGCCCGCTGCAGGTGCGCCTCGCGTCGTTCCTCCTCGCCCAGGTCCGGGCTGATCCGCACCCCGATGTCGAACGCCCGCCGCAGCATCTGCTCGGACAGTTCCTCCGGCAGCTCCTCGACCTCCTCGATCTCCCGCAGCCGCCGCTTCGCCGCCTTCGCCGCGCGGACCGCCAGATCCCGTTCGAACTCCTTCTCCCGGTCCGTGTCGGCGCGCACCCCGAGCCGTCTCACCAGCCACGGCAGCGTCAGCCCCTGGAGCACCAGCGTCGCCATGATCACCCCGAACGCGATGAACACGATCTCGTCCCGGTCGGGGAACGGCGACCCGTCCTCGATGCGCAGCGGCACGGCCAGCGCCAGCGCCACCGAGGCCACCCCGCGCATCCCCGCCCACCACATGACGACCGACTCCCGCCAGCTCATCGGGATCTCCTCGTCGTAGTCCCGCTTGGCGTGCAGCCGCTTGGTCAGCCAGGTGGCGGGCAGCAGGTACACCAGCCGTACCAGCACCACCACGGCCACGACGGCCGCCGCCCAGCCGAGCAGCTCGCCCCACCGCCCGGCCGCCGTCCGGATCGCGTTGTGCAGTTCGAGGCCGATGAGCCCGAAGGCGACACCGGTGACGAGGGTGTCGACGATGTCCCAGAAGGTGTGCCCGGCGAGCCGGGTCAGCACGTCGTCGGGGTCGGCGGCGTACTCGGAGATGAAGAGCGCGGTGGTGAGCACGGCCAGCACCCCGGACCCGTGCAGCTCCTCCGCCAGCACGTACGAGGCGTACGGCACCAGCAGCGTCATGCCGATCTGGAGGGTCGGGTCCTCCAGCAGGTCCATCAGCCGGTTGGCGCCCCAGCCGAGCACGAGCCCCACGGCGACCGCGACGACCGCGGACAGCACCAGGTCGAGCCCGGCCTTCCACGGGGAGAAGGTCCCGCTGACGACGGCGGCGATCGCCACGTGATAGAGCACGATGGCCGTGACGTCGTTGAACAGGCCCTCGCCCTCCAGGATCGACACCAGCCGGCGCGGCAGCCCGAGCTGTCCGGCGACCGCGGTCGCGGCCACCGGGTCGGGCGGGGCGATCAGCGCGCCCAGCGCCACGGCGGCGGCGACCGGCAGCCCGGGGACGATCGAGTGGGCGACGGCCGCGACACACACGGTGGTCACGAACACCAGCGCCACGGCCAGCAGGAAGATCGGCCGCTTGTTCGCCGCGAACTGCCGCCACGAGGTCCGCCGCACCGCCGCGTACAACAGCGGCGGCAGCAGCGCGGGCAGGATCAGATCGGGCTGGATGTCGACGTTCGGCACGAAGGGCAGCACCGCGAGGACGATCCCGACGAGCGTCATCAGCACCGGAGCCGGCAGCCCGAACCGGTCCCCGACGGGAACGCTCACCACGGCCCCGAGCAGCAGTACGAACAGCAGGGCCAACTGATCCACGGTCAGCGCTCCGGGAGTCGACGTTCACACAGCAGGGCTTCAGCCTGCCATGCGCCCCTCCCACCGGCCCGTTCGAGGCCTTCCGCTACAGCACGCGCCGCATCGCCCGGTGCGGGATGCCGGCGTCGGGGAACTCCGGGCCGTACGCCTCGTACCCCAGCCGCTCGTAGAACCCCAGCGCGTGCGTCTGCGCGTGCAGGTCCACCGCCGCCAGGCCGCGCGCGCGTGCGGCCTCCTCGATGCCCCGCACCAGCGCGGCCCCGACGCCGAGCCCGCGCGCCGCCTGGGCGACGGCGAGCCGCCCCAGCGATCCCACCGACAGGTCGCCGCCGGTCTTCGCCGCGGCCTCCTCGCCGTACAGCAGCCGGCCGGTGCCGAGCGGCACCCCGTCCGCCCGGATCGCCAGCACATGCAGCGCCACGGCGTCGTAGGCGTCGTACTCGATGTCCTCGGGCACGCCCTGCTCGCGGACGAAGACCTCCTTGCGCACCGTGAAGCAGGCCTCGCGGTCGGCGGAGTCCTCGGCCACCCGCACGTCGTAGGAGACGACCGACAGACTCATGCGTAGGTCTCCTCGCGCACCTGGTCCAGGGCGAGCTGGAGGTCCTCGGGGTAGTCGCAGCCGAACTCGACCCACTGCCCGTCGCCGGGGTGCTCGAAGCCGAGCCGCACGGCGTGCAGCCACTGGCGGGTCAGCCGCAGCCGCTTGGCGAGCGTCGGGTCGGCGCCGTACGTCAGGTCGCCCACGCACGGATGCCGGTGGGCGGCCATGTGCACGCGGATCTGGTGGGTGCGCCCGGTCTCCAGCTTCACGTCGAGCAGGGAGGCCGCGCGGAACGCCTCGATGAGGTCGTAGTGGGTGACGGAGGGCTTGCCCTCGGCCGTGACCGCCCACTTGTAGTCGTGGTTCGGGTGCCGGCCGATGGGCGCGTCGATGGTGCCGCTGGTCGGGTCCGGGTGGCCCTGGACCAGCGTGTGGTAGCGCTTGTCGACGGTGCGCTCCTTGAACTGGCGCTTGAGCGACGTGTACGCGTACTCCGACTTGGCGACCACCATCAGGCCGGAGGTGCCGACGTCGAGGCGGTGCACGATGCCCTGGCGCTCGGCGGCGCCGGAGGTCGAGATCCGGTACCCGGCGGCCGCAAGCCCGCCGATGACCGTCGGGCCGGTCCAGCCGGGGCTCGGGTGCGCGGCGACACCGACCGGCTTGACGATCACGACCACGTCGTCGTCGTCGTGCACGATCTCCATGCCCTCGACCGGCTCGGCGACGATCTGCACCGGCGCGGGCGCCTGCGGCATCTCGACCTCCAGCCAGGCCCCGCCATGCACGCGCTCGGACTTGCCGACCACCGAGCCGTCGACCGAGACCTTCCCCGCCGCGGCCAGCTCCGCGGCCTTGGTGCGGGAGAAGCCGAACATGCGGGAGATGGCGGCGTCGACGCGCTCGCCCTCCAGGCCGTCGGGCACGGGCAGGGTACGGATATCGGGAATCGTGCTCACCCGTCGAGTATGCCGGACGGGTGCGACAGTCCCGAACGCGTGCTCAGTCCTTGTGGACGGTCCCGTCCGGATCGAGACCGCGGAAGGACAGCAGCACGATCAGGATGCCGCCGCACACGATCGCCGAGTCGGCGAGGTTGAAGACGGCGAAGTGCTTGGGCGCGATGAAGTCGACGACCGCCCCCTCGAAGACGCCCGGCGAACGGAAGATCCGGTCGGTGAGGTTGCCGAGCGCGCCGCCGAGCAGCAGCCCGAGGGCGATCGCCCACGGCAGGCTGTACAGCTTGCGGGCGAGCCGGGCGATCACCACGATCACCGCCGCCGCGATCACCGTGAAGATCACGGTGAAGGCCTCGCCGAAACCGAAGGCGGCGCCCGCGTTGCGGACGGCCTCGAACTTCAGCCAGTCACCGACGATCTCGATCGGGGCGTGGTGTTCGAGCTTGGCCACCACGAAAAACTTGCTGACCAGGTCGATGAGGTAGGCGAACGCGGCCACCCCGAACAGCACGGCGATGCGCCGCTTGCCCCGGGGGCGCTCGCCGGAGGCCTGTGCCGCCTCCGGCCCCGCCGTCCCCGGCCGCGCCGTCTCCTCGGTGCCGGACCCGCCGACCGGGGCCGTGGCCCCCTCGGGACCGGAGTTCCCGCCCGCCGCCGCGCGCTCGCCGGGCTCGTCCCGCCCGGCCCGCGCCACGTCCGGGTTGTCCGGCGTACCGATGATCCGCTCCGCCTCTGCCACGTGAGTCCCTCAACCTAGGTGCCTGACTGAGCACGAGGGTACGGCACACCTCGTAGGAGCACAGTGCGCAGGAGGCGTACGACGGGTCACCCGACGCCGGTCAGGACCGGCGCTCCTGCTTCTGCTTGCACTCCACGCACAGGGTGGCCCGCGGAAAGGCCTGCATACGGGCCTTTCCGATGGGGTTGCCGCAGGTCTCGCACAGGCCGTACGTGCCCGTGTCCAGCCGTTGCAGGGCCCGCTCGGTCTGCACCAGCATCTCGCGCGCGTTGGCGGCCAGCGCCATCTCGTGCTCCCGCGTGATGTTCTTGGTGCCGGTGTCCGCCTGGTCGTCGCCCGCGCCGTCCCCGGAGTCCCGCATCAGGCCCACCAGCGACTCCTCGGACGAGTGGATCTCGGCCCGCAGCCGCTCCGCCTCGGAGAGCAGCTCGGCGCGGGCCTCCTCGACCTCCTCCGGCGTCCAGGGGTCCTCGCCGGGGCGTACGGCCAGCTCGCCGGGCACCGCGGAGAACCGCGCCTTGGGGACGGCTGTCGTCGCCGCAGTGGCCGTGCCAGGAGTCTTCTTCGCAACCACTGTCGTGGCTCCCGTCTGCTCCGCGGCCTGCGCCGCGCCCGCCTTCTTGGCCGTCCTCTTCCCGGCCGCGCCCTTCGCGGCGGCCGCGGTCCTACGGGTCGTGCTGTTCGTGGCGGCCGCGGCCCCGCCCTGCGCGCCGTTCGCGGCCGCCGTCTTCCGGGCCGTGTCGTTCGCGGCCGACGCCGTCTTGCGGGCCGTGTTGTTGGCGGCGGCCGTGGTCCTGCGGGCGGCCGCCCCCTGCGCGGTGGCCCGGCTCCTGGCGGCCCTCGCCTCCCCGGCCGCGCCCCCGGCGACCCCGGCGGCCCCCGCGTCGGCGGCGGTCGCGGCGTCCGGCGTCCGCTTCCCGGTCCCGGCCTTCTTCGAGCCGGCCTTCCCGGCCCCCGCCTTGCCGGGTCCGGCCTTCGCCGCGCCCGCCTTCCCGGTCCCCGCCCGCTCGGCGCCCGCCTTCTTCGACGAGACGGTCCGCGGCACGGGCGCCGTCCCCGACGACGCCTTCGCGACCGAGACCGTCCCCTTCCTGGTCACCTTCTCCTTCGCCCGGACGCTCTTCTTCCCGTCCACGTCCTTGGCCGCGCCGGAGGCCGTCGCGCTCGTGGACCTGCGGGACGACGGCTGCTGTACGGCGGTCTTCTTCGCCACCATGGTCGCGGCCCCTTCACATATTGTGATCTTGCTCGCGAATCGTGCTGGGACGATAAATCGACCCGAGTCCCGCGGCAACGGGGCACGCCGCCCGATTCGCCCGCCCCGCGAGTGCCGCGCGGCCGACATGCAAGCGTTGTGCCCAGCTCCCCGCCGGGTAATCCGCCGAGCCCGCCGTCCCGGAATCCGAACACGCGCACCTCGCTATTCGGGTCATCCCGGACACCGGCCGACACGGCGCCCGGGGCCCCGGAAAACCGGTCGGCCGCCGTCCGCGTCGCGCCGTACACTGGGCGCAGCGAAAAGCATGGATGGGGACGAGTAGCGGCGTACGCAGCCCAGAGCGACCCGGGGACGGTGGAAGCCCGGGGGCGAGCGCGACGCGAAGATCACCCCGGAGCCGCCGGAAGAAAGCCGCAGCCCACACGCAGCGGTCGGTAGAACCGGCTCGCGACCCCAATGAGGGGGCTCACCGGCGCACAGGGCGCTCCGGAGGGCCAAGGAGGGTGGTACCGCGGGAGCGCGCCGCACACGGCGTAGACAGCCAAGAAGGCTCTCGTCCCTCCGACGGAAGGCAGCACGTCCGCCGGAGGAAGTTCGATGACGTCGTACCGCCAGGTGCCCGCCCAGGTAGACCTGCCCGCCCTCGAGCACGCGGTGCTCGATTTCTGGCGCGAGCAGAAGATCTTCGCCAAGAGCCTGGACCAGTCCGAGGGCCGCCCCGAGTGGGTGTTCTACGAGGGCCCGCCCACCGCCAACGGCATGCCGGGCGCCCACCACATCGAGGCACGCGTCTTCAAGGACGTCTTCCCGCGCTTCCGCACCATGCGCGGCTACCACGTGGCCCGCAAGGCCGGCTGGGACTGCCACGGCCTGCCGGTGGAGCTGGCGGTGGAGAAGGAGCTGGGCTTCAGCGGCAAGCAGGACATCGAGGCGTTCGGCATCGCCGAGTTCAACGCCCGGTGCCGCGAGTCCGTGACCCGCCACACCGACGCGTTCACCGAACTCACCACCCGCATGGGGTACTGGGTCGACCTGGACGACGCGTACCGGACCATGGACCCGGAGTACGTCGAGTCGGTCTGGTGGTCGCTCAAGCAGATCTTCGACAAGGGCCTGCTGGTCCAGGACCACCGCGTCGCCCCCTGGTGCCCGCGCTGCGGCACGGGCCTGTCCGACCACGAGCTGGCCCAGGGCTACGAGACGGTCGTCGACCCGTCCGTGTACGTCCGTTTCCCGCTCACCTCCGGTCCGCTGGCCGGCGAGGCCGCGCTCCTCGTCTGGACGACGACCCCCTGGACGCTGGTCTCCAACACGGCCGTCGCCGCGCACCCCGAGGTGACGTACGTCGTCGCGACCGACGGCGAGGAGAAGATCGTCGTCGCCGAGCCGCTCGTCGCCAAGGCGCTCGGCGAGGGCTGGGAGACCACGGGACAGACCTTCACCGGCGCCGAGATGGAGCGCTGGACCTATCAACGTCCGTTCGAGCTCGTGGAGTTCCCGAGCGTCAGCGAGGGAACCGACGGACACAGTCCGGAGCCCGCCCACTACGTGGTCAACGCCGAGTACGTCACCACCGAGGACGGCACGGGTCTGGTCCACCAGTCCCCCGCCTTCGGCGAGGACGACCTCAAGGTCTGCCGCTCCTACGGCCTGCCGGTCGTCAACCCGGTCCGCCCGGACGGCACGTTCGAGGAGAGCGTCCCCTTGGTGGGCGGCGTCTTCTTCAAGAAGGCGGACGAACGGCTCACCGAGGACCTCAAGGACCGCGGTCTGCTCTTCCGCCACCTGCCGTACGAGCACAGCTACCCGCACTGCTGGCGCTGCCACACCGCGCTGCTGTACTACGCGCAGCCGTCCTGGTACATCCGCACCACGGCGATCAAGGACCGTCTCCTCCAGGAGAACGAGAAGACCAACTGGTTCCCCGACACGGTCAAGCACGGCCGCTTCGGCGACTGGCTGAACAACAACATCGACTGGGCGCTGTCCCGCAGCCGTTACTGGGGCACCCCGCTGCCGATCTGGCGCTGCGAGGACGACCACCTCACCGTCGTCGGCTCCCGCGCCGAGCTGAGCGAGCTGACCGGCACCGACCAGTCGGAGCTGGACCCGCACCGCCCGTTCATCGACGAGGTCACCTTCGCCTGCCCGCAGTGCGCGAAGACGGCCGCGCGCGTGCCGGAGGTCATCGACGCCTGGTACGACTCGGGTGCGATGCCGTTCGCGCAGTGGGGCTACCCGTACAAGAACAAGGAACTGTTCGAGTCCCGTTACCCGGCGCAGTTCATCAGCGAGGCCATCGACCAGACCCGCGGCTGGTTCTACACGCTGATGGCGGTCGGCACGCTGGTCTTCGACAAGTCCTCGTACGAGAACGTCGTCTGCCTCGGCCACATCCTCGCCGAGGACGGCCGCAAGATGTCCAAGCACCTCGGCAACATCCTCCAGCCGATCCCGCTGATGGACCAGCACGGCGCGGACGCGGTCCGCTGGTTCATGGCGGCCGGCGGCTCCCCGTGGGCGGCCCGCCGGGTGGGCCACGGCACCATCCAGGAGGTCGTCCGCAAGACGCTCCTGACCTACTGGAACACGGTCGCCTTCCAGGCCCTGTACGCCCGTACGACCGGCTGGGCGCCGAGCGCGGCCGACCCGGCCCCGGCCGACCGTCCCGTGCTCGACCGCTGGCTGCTGTCCGAACTCCACGCGCTCACCGACCAGGTGACGCAGGCTCTGGAGGCCTACGACACCCAGCGGGCCGGCAAGCTGCTGTCCGCGTTCGTCGACGACCTGTCCAACTGGTACGTACGCCGCTCCCGCCGCCGCTTCTGGCAGGGCGACAAGGCGGCGCTGCGCACCCTGCACGAGGTCGTCGAGACGGTGACCCGGCTGATGGCCCCGCTGACCCCGTTCATCACCGAGCGGGTCTGGCAGGACCTGGTGGTGCCGGTGACCCCGGGCGCCCCGGAGTCGGTGCACCTGTCGTCCTGGCCGGAGGCGGACCTGTCCGCGATCGACCCGGAGCTGTCGCGCCAGATGGTCCTGGTACGGCGCCTGGTGGAGCTGGGCCGCGCCACGCGCGCGGAGTCGGGCGTCAAGACCCGTCAGCCGCTGTCGCGCGCCCTGGTGGCCGTGACGGGCTTCGACACGCTCGACCGGGAACTGCACGCGCAGATCACGGAGGAGCTGAACGTGACCGCGCTCGCGTCTCTCTCCGAGGTCGGCGGCTCACTGGTGGACACCACCGCGAAGGCCAACTTCCGCGCCCTGGGCAAGCGGTTCGGCAAGCGCGTCCAGGACGTGGCGAAGGCCGTCGCGAACGCGGACGCGGCCGCGCTGTCCCTGGCCCTGCGCGAGGGCACGGCGTCGGTGGAGGTCGACGGTGAGACGGTCGCCCTCGCCCCGGACGAGGTGATCATCACCGAGACCCCGCGCGAGGGCTGGTCGGTGGCCTCCGACGCGGGCGCCACGGTCGCGCTGGACCTGGAGATCACCGAGGAGCTGCGGCAGGCGGGCCTGGCCCGCGACGCGATCCGGCTGATCCAGGAGGCCCGCAAGAACAGCGGCCTCGACGTGGCCGACCGGATCGCGCTGCGCTGGACCGCCACGGACCCGGCGGTCGTCGCGGCGCTCGGCGAGCACGCGGCCCTGATCTCCGACGAGGTCCTGGCCACGGACTTCGCCCAGGGTGAGGCGGACGACACCTACGGTGAGCCGTTCACGGACGAGGGCCTGTCCCTGACGTTCCGCCTGCGCAAGGCGTAGGTCCACCACGACGAGGGCCCGGTCTCCCCTGGGGAGGCCGGGCCCTCGTCCGTACACACCCCGGTCCCCGCCTCGCGCCCCCGCGCCGCCCGCAGGCCCCACGCAGCGCCCCTCCCCCCGGCGCACACCCGCACCCCCACGCCGACCCGACAGCGCCCCACAGCCGCCCCCTCGGCCCGCGCCACCTGGCCCTCGGCGCATCACCCCAGCGCCCTCGGCCCCTCACGCCGAAGACGCCCCGCGCCGGCCCTCGGCACACCGGCTCGGCCACTCGCACCTCACGCCCTCGGCACCCCACCTCGTGCCGAAGGCACCCCGTGGCGGCCGGGGCCCGCTCCCCCGGCGCCCGTCGCTCGCCGTGCGCGACCGGCGGCGCACCGTCGTCAACCCGCGTAAAAAGGGCGAGGCCCCGGATCGGAATCCGGGGCCTCGCCCTTGAACGCTGCCGACGCCTAAGGCGTGCGGACGGCCGTCAGTTGTCGTCCTCGTCGATCAGGAACCCACGCATCGGCGAGGGCGCCTGACCCATCGGGGACGGACCCTGCGGTCGCACCGGGGCCATGGGCTGGGTCATGGCCGGCGTCATCTGCTGCTGGCTGCCGTAGGACGGCGGAGCCGACGAAGGCCCACCACCCATGCCCGGTCCGGTGCCGTAGGACGGGGCGCTCGCGCCGGCCGGTGCCATGGAGGGCGCCGGGGACGGCGGCAGGGACGCGGCCGCCGGGGTACGCGGCGGAGCCAGCGAGTCGTCGGCCTGGGTCTCCAGCTGGCGCAGCTGCGACTCCAGGTAGGACTTCAGACGCGTACGGTACTCGCGCTCGAAGCCGCGCAGGTCCTCGACCTTGCGCTCCAGCGTGGCGCGGGCGGACTCCAGGGAGCCCATCGCGACGCGGTGCTTCTCCTGCGCGTCCCGCTCCAGGGCGTCGGCCTTGGCACGGGCGTCACGCTCAAGCCCCTCGGCGCGGCTGCGGGCCTCGCCGACGATCTTGTTGGCCTCGGAGCGGGCCTCGGCGATCGCCTGGTCGGCGGTCTGCTGGGCCAGCGAGAGGACACGGGCGGCGCTGTCGCCGCCGGGGCCCTGACCGGGGCCGCCCATCGGACCACCCATGGGGCCGCCCATCGGACCGCCCATGGGGCCGCCCATCTGCTGCATGGGGGGCTGGCCGCCCATCGGACCCTGGCCCATCGGACCCTGGCCCATGGGGCCCTGGCCCATCGGACCCTGACCCATCGGGCCGCCCTGGCCCATGGGGCCGGGACCCATCGGACCGCCCTGTCCCATCGGACCGGGACCCATCGGACCGCCCTGTCCCATCGGACCGGGACCCATCGGGCCACCCTGTCCCATCGGACCGGGGCCCTGCGGACCGCCCTGACCGCCACCGGGGCCGGCGGGCAGCTGCGGTGCACCGCTCGGCAGCTGGGGCGGACCACCCATGGGGCCACCCATCTGCTGCTGCGGCGGGCCCGATATGCCGGCGGGCACCGGACCACCGGGACCGCGCATACCCTGCTGGGGCATACCCTGCGGAGGCATGCCCTGCTGGGGCATACCCTGCTGGGGCATACCGCCCTGCTGCTGGTCCTGCTCCGGAGGCTTGCGCATGTTCTGCTGGTTCTGGGCAGCAGCGCGCGTCGCCGCGGCCAGTTTGGCGCGCAGGTCCTCGTTCTCGCGGAGCAGTCGGGTCAGTTCGGCTTCGACCTCGTCGAGGAAGGCATCGACCTCGTCCTCGTCATAGCCTTCTCGGAGGCGGACGGTCGTGAACTGCTTGTTCCGCACGTCCTCGGGGGTCAACGGCATCTCTTCACCTCAACGTAGTCATCGGCAGTCGGCAAGACCGTATCGTCCACTGTCACCTCGCGAGACTCCCCACGACGCTGATCAAGATGTAGACGATGATCATCAGTACGAAGAAGGACAGGTCGAGCGCCACGCCCCCGAGACGCAACGGCGGAATGAACCGCCGCAGAAGCTTCAACGGTGGATCAGTGACAGTGTAAGTGGCCTCCAGAACGACCACCATCGCCTTGCCGGGTTGCCACGAGCGGGCGAACTGGAAGACGTAGTCCATGACCAGCCGGAAGATCAGGACGATGAGGAAAAGCAGCAGCGCGTAGTACACCACCTGCGCGAACACGCTCATGACTGGTGCTTCCCTCTCCCCTGTTCCGTACTTCGTTCCGGTCCCACGTCTCAGCTCTGGTTGAAGAACCCGCCCTCTGCGATGCGGGCCTTGTCCTCCGCCGTGACATCGACGTTAGCAGGCGACAACAGGAACACCTTCTGCGTCACCCGCTCGATGCTGCCGTGGAGACCGAACACGAGACCGGCCGCAAAGTCGACAAGTCGTTTCGCGTCCGTGTCGTCCATCTCCGTGAGATTCATGATCACCGGCGTGCCCTCACGGAAGTGTTCCCCGATGGTACGGGCCTCGTTGTAGGTCCGGGGGTGGAGCGTGGTGATCCGGTACGGCTCTCGTTCCGACACGACCTTGGGCATGATCACCGGGACGTTCTTCTCCAGACTCTGACGCTCTTGTGTGATGGATGCCACGGGTGCGATCCGCGCCGGGCGCCCGGATTCCGCGGCGAGCGAAGCGGCGCGCGGCATCGGATCACGCGGAGCGGAGGGCTGCACCACTCGTACCGGTTCGTCCCTTTGTGACTGATGTACTCCGTGCAGCGGGTGCGACGGCTCGTGCCGCCGGTGATCCCGCTCGGGCTCCGGGTCCAGTTCGGGCTCGAAGTCGTCGTCGGGGTCGAAACCCCGGCCGTCGTACCCATCGTCCTCCACGAGGCCGAGGTAGACCGCCATCTTGCGCATCGCGCCGGCCATGCTCTGAGTCCTCCGCTCTGTGGTGGATCGGCTGACGACTGCCAAGTCCCGCGATCCACGTGGCCCTTATGCCCGCCTTTCGGCGGAAATGACCATATTTTCTGCTGTGGTCCGACTTCTTGGCGACGTTACCCGAGCCCGGCACGGACTCCGAGTACCGCGGTGCCGACGCGCACATGTGTCGCCCCTGCCGCCACGGCCTCCTCAAGGTCCGCACTCATCCCTGCCGAGACCATGTTCGCAGCCGGATGGGCTCGGCGCAGGTCGGTCGACAAATCCATCAACCGCTCGAAGGCGGCTCGTTGACGTCCCGCGTACTCCCCGGTGAGCGGAGCGACCGTCATGAGCCCGTCGAGGCGCAGTCCGGGCGCCCGGGCGACAAGATCGGCCAACTCTTCGATTCCCGCGGGAGCCACGCCACCGCGCTCCCCCCGCTCGCGCTCCCCGGCGTCGAGCGCGACCTGGAGGAGACAGCCCAGTTCGCGCCCGGCGCGCTCGGCCTCCTTCGACAGGGCCGTCACGAGCCGGGAACGGTCCACGGATTGCACGACATCCGCATAACCGACCACCGATCGCACCTTGTTGGTCTGCAATTGACCGACGAAATGCCAACTAAGGGGCAGATCGGAACATTCGGCGGCTTTGGGTGCCGCGTCCTGGTCCCGGTTCTCGGCCACGTGCCGCACCCCGAGTCCGGACAGCAGCCGCACATCGCTCGCGGGATAGGTCTTGGTGACCACGATCAGGGTCACCTCTTCGCGCCCGCGGCCCGCCGCCGCGCACGCGGCGGCGATGCGCCGCTCCACCTTCGCCAGGTTTGCGGCGAGTTCGTCGTTACGGTCCGTCATGCCCCATCAGTCCAGCCAGACATAGCCGGCGAGCCGCCCGGTGGTGCGGTCGCGGCGGTACGAGAAGTGGTCGCCGGACTCGAGCGTGCACACCGGCGACTGCGCCCGGTCGCGCACCCCGAGCCTTTCGAGCTGCGCGTGCACGCCGGCGGCCACATCGACCGCGGGCGTGCCCCAGCTCGTCTCCGAGTGCGCCGTCGGTTCGACGGCGGCGACCTCGGCGCGCATGTCCTCCGGCACTTCGTAGCACCGGCCGCAGACGGCGGGCCCGGTCCGGGCGACGATCCGGGCGGGGTCGGCGCCGAGCGACTTCATCGCGTCGACGGCGGCGGGCACGACCCCGGCGACCATGCCGGGTCGCCCCGCGTGGGCGGCGGCGACCACCCCGGCCACCGGGTCGGCCAGCAGGACCGGGACGCAGTCGGCGGTGAGCACCGCGAGGGCGAGCCCCCGGGTGGCGGTCACCAGGGCGTCGACCGACGGGACGGTTCCGTCGCCCCAGGGCCGGTCGACCACGGCGACATCGTTGCCGTGCACCTGGTTCATCCAGACCACCCGGTCCGGATCCAGCCCGAGTTCCCGCGCCGCCGACCCGCGGTTGGCGCGGACGGCGCCGGGGTCGTCACCGACCGCGCCGCCGAGGTTGAGCTCCTCGTACGGAACGGCGCTCACCCCGCCCCACCTGCCGGTGAAGGCGAAGTGCGCGCCGTTCGCAGTGCCCGTTACGGAGCGCTGTCCTATCACTTCAGAAAGTCCGGCACGTCGAGCTCCTCGGCCGCGCTGTCCGAGTAGCTCCGCGACGACGGCAGCGGCGGGGCCACCGGGATCTCCTTCACGGGCTCCGGAGCGGGCTCCGGCTCCTCCTTGGGCGTGACACTGCCCAGGGAGCCGAAGGACGGGCGGCTCTCGGGCTGGCGGACGGGAGCGGGCTCCTCGCGCCGGGCCGGGGCCGAGGACGAGCCGAGGACGTTGTCCCGGCGCGCGGGCGGCTGACCGCCGTCGAAGCCGGCCGCGATCACGGTGACCCGCACCTCGTCGCCCAGGGCGTCGTCGATGACCGCGCCGAAGATGATGTTGGCCTCGGGGTGGGCCGCCTCGCTGACCAGCTGGGCCGCCTCGTTGATCTCGAACAGGCCGAGGTCGGAACCGCCGGAGATGGACAGCAGGACGCCCCGGGCGCCGTCGATGGAGGCTTCCAGCAGCGGCGAGGAGATCGCCATCTCGGCCGCCGCCACCGCGCGGTCGTCGCCGCGGGCCGAGCCGATGCCCATGAGGGCGGAGCCGGCCTCGGACATGACCGACTTGACGTCGGCGAAGTCGAGGTTGATCAGACCGGGGGTGGTGATGAGGTCCGTGATGCCCTGGACGCCGGAGAGCAGGACCTGGTCCGCCGACTTGAAGGCGTCGAGGACCGAGACCTGGCGGTCCGAGATGGACAGCAGCCGGTCGTTCGGGATGACGATGAGGGTGTCGACCTCTTCGCGGAGTTCCGCGATGCCGTCCTCGGCCTGGTTGGCGCGGCGCCGGCCCTCGAAGGTGAAGGGGCGGGTGACCACGCCGATGGTGAGGGCGCCCAGCGAGCGGGCGATGTTGGCCACGACGGGCGCGCCGCCGGTGCCGGTGCCGCCGCCCTCTCCGGCGGTCACGAAGACCATGTCGGCCCCCTTGAGGACCTCCTCGATCTCCTCGCGGTGGTCCTCGGCGGCCTTGCGGCCGACTGCCGGGTTGGCTCCGGCCCCGAGGCCGCGCGTGAGTTCCCGGCCGACGTCGAGCTTGACGTCGGCGTCGCTCATCAACAACGCCTGCGCGTCGGTGTTGATGGCGATGAACTCGACGCCCTTGAGACCGACCTCGATCATCCGGTTGATGGCATTGACACCACCGCCGCCGACACCGATGACTTTGATGACTGCGAGGTAGTTCTGCGGTGCTGCCACGTCGAAGGCCTCTCGCCTCGAGTTACGTGTCGCCGCCTCGCCGTGTCGCGATCCGACGACTGATGCCGAATAGGGACGGTCCGTAGCGCCGACCCGAACCCTAACGTTGAAGTTTAGGGTTACCAGTGTGTCTGTTCTCTGGAGTCTTCTGAACAGGACACTAAGTCGACAAGTGGCGCGCGTTCAACGAACACGCCGAACCTCCCGTTTTTCTTTTCACCCTATGTGATCAGGCGTAGCGCTGCCCAACCAGGGTGCTGGCCTGCGCCGACGCACGTCAACTCACCACTGAGGCGGGGGCGGTGGGAACGCTGACATCGAAGTGCCGCGCTCCGGGTGCCGCTTTCATCAGTGCAGTGAGAGTACGGGCCTTGGTGCCGCCGTGTTCACCGCTGCCCCACGCGACCGACCGTCCGGCGGTCAGCTCCAGCGAGATGTCGTCGTAGGAACGGACCTTGAGGGTCCGGGTCTCGTGCGCGACGGCGGCCGGGAGGTCCCCCGCGACCCGCACGGCCTCGCGCACGAGCCGGTCCCCGCCGAAGCGCCGCAGACTCGCGGACGCCGAACCCGGCCGGGAAAGCGACAATTCGAGCATCGGAACGCCTTTCGGCGCCTCGGAAACCGTGGCGAAACGGACGCCGTCGTCGTCCACTTCGACATAGGAAGTGCCCTTTCGGACCAGAAGGACCGGAGAGCGTTCAATCACTTTCAACCCGATTCCATGGGGCCAGGAACGGACCGCGTCAACCGAGTCAATTCGGGGCAATTTCCGGCGAAGTCGCGCCTCGATCGCGTCGGTATCGACCGAAATAAGCGGTGCTCCGACGGGAACGTCCGCGGCTTCGCGCACCTGCTCCGGCGTGAGCACGGTGGTGCCCGAGACCGAGACGTGTCCCACCCGCAGCCACTGCGAGCCGTACAACACCCAGACGCAGCCCGCGCCGAGGAGCACGGAACCGACCAGCATGAAGATGATCACACGAAGCCGGCGCCGCCCGAACCTCCGGACGAGGGGCGGGCCGGACGGCTCCTGCTGACGTTCACCGCGTTCGGCGGTGGTGGGTCCGGCCACGCTCCCCGTCCTTTCGTCATCCGCGCCTAACGGCCCGCGGCGATCGCCTCGTAGACCAGACCGACCAGCAGTTCGTCGGCGTTCCGGCGGCCGAACTCGCTGGCGATGCTGGACATCTCGTACAGCCGGTGCGGGTCGGCGAGCACGGGCAGCACGTGCTCGCGCACCCACTCCGGGGTGAGCTCCGCGTCGTCGACGAGGAGACCGCCGCCCGCCTTGACCACCGGCTGGGCGTTCAGCCGCTGTTCGCCGTTGCCGATGGGCAACGGGACGTAGGCGGCCGGGAGCCCGACGGCGGAGAGCTCGGCGACGGTCATCGCGCCCGCGCGGCAGAGCATCATGTCGGCCGCGGCGTAGGCGAGATCCATCCGGTCCACGTACGGTACCGGCACATAGGGCGGCATCCCGGGCATCTGCTGCACCTGCGGCAGTTCGTTCTTCGGTCCGACCGCGTGCAGGATCTGGATGCCCGCCTGCTGGAGCCAGGGCGCGACCTGCTGGACCACCTCGTTGAGGCGGCGGGCGCCCTGCGAGCCGCCGGAGACGAGCAGCGTCGGCAGGTTGGGGTCGAGCCCGAAGGCCGCGCGGGCCTGCGGGCGTACGGCGGCCCGGTCCAGGGTGGCGATGGAGCGGCGCAGCGGGATGCCGATGTAGTGGGCGTCGCGCAGCTTGCTGTCCGGGGTGGAGACGGCGACCCTGGCCGCGTACCGCGAGCCGATCTTGTTGGCCAGACCGGGGCGCGCGTTGGCCTCGTGGATCACGATCGGCACACCGAGGCGCTTGGCGGCCAGGTAGCCGGGCAGGGCGACGTAGCCGCCGAAGCCGACGACGCAGTCGGCCTTGGTGCGCTCCAGGATCTGCTCGGCCGCCTTGATCGTCCCGCGCAGCCGGCCCGGGACGGTGATCAGCTCGGGGGTCGGCTTGCGCGGCAGCGGCACGGCGGGGATCAGCGCGAGGTCATAGCCCCGCTCCGGGACGAGCCGGGTCTCCAGGCCCCGCTCCGTGCCCAGCGCCGTGATCCCCACGGTGGGGTCCTGCCTGCGCAGGGCGTCCGCGAGGGCGAGCGCGGGCTCGATGTGGCCGGCGGTCCCCCCACCAGCGAGTACGACATGCACCGAAATTCACCGCTCTCCGGACGTACGCGCCGCCGAGGCACGCCGTCGCATCGTGTTCCATCTCCGAGGCCCCCGGTCGGGCGCAGAGCCTCCAGCCCGCTTTCTACCAAAGCGGGGCTGTCGCATCGCAAGCGCCGCCCGCGCGGCGGGCTCGTCACGCGCGAAGGCGATCAGCAACCCGACGGCGAACATGGTCGGCAGCAGGGCGGATCCTCCGTAGGAGAACAGCGGGAGAGGAACCCCGGCGATCGGCAGCAGGCCGAGCACCGCACCGATGTTGATCACCGCCTGTGCGACGATCCAGGTGGTCACGCCTCCCGCGGCATACCTGACGAAGGGATCCTCCGTGCGTCCGGCCACGCGGATACCCGCATAGCCTAGAGCCGCGAACAGGGCGAGCACCGACAGCGTCCCCGCCAGGCCCAGTTCCTCACCGGTGACGGCGAAGATGAAGTCTGTGTGCGCTTCGGGCAGTTGTCCCCATTTCTCCACACTTGCACCCAGTCCGGATCCGAAGATCCCGCCGGAGGCGAGGGCGTAGATGCCGTGCACGGCCTGCCAGCAGTCGACGGGTCCGCTCTGCGGCTCGGTGGCGCCGATGCAGGAGAGCCGGGCCATCCGGTTGGGGCTCGTCTTGATGAGGATCACCCCGATCATGGCCGCGATCGACAGCACGCCCACGAACAGCCGGGTCGGTGCGCCCGCCAGCCACAGCAGCCCGAACAGGATCGCCGTCAGGATGATCGCGGTGCCCATGTCGCCGCCGAGCATGATCAGCCCGAGCAGCAGGAAGGCCACCGGCACCAGCGGCACCAGCATGTGCTTCCACTGGGCCAGCAGCTTCTTGTCGTGTTTGCGCGCGATGAGGTCGGCGCCCCACAGCACCAGGGCGAGCTTGCCGAACTCGCTGGGCTGGATCTGGAAGGAGCCGCCGAGGGAGAGCCAGTTCTGGTTGCCGTTGACCGCGACTCCTATGCCCGGCACCTGCACCAACGCCATCAGGAAGACGGCTCCGGCGAGGATCGGGTAGGCCAGCGCGCGGTGCAGTTTCACCGGCATCCGGGAGGCGAGCAGCAGCAGTCCGGCGCCGATGGAGGCGGCCAGGAACTGTTTGCGAAAGAAGAACGAGCCGGGCAGTGCCATCTGGAGCGCCGTGATCTGGGAGGCCGAGTAGACCATCACCAGGCCGAGGACGGTGATCAGCAGGCTGCCGCCGAGGATCAGGTAGTACGCCGTCAGCGGTCGGTCCCAGGCCTTGCGGGCGCGCAGGTGCAGAACGCGCAGCGGGTTGTCACGCGAGCCCCTGGAGCCGGGCGGCAGCCGTACGGCCCGCTGCGCGGGCGGACGCCCGGTACGGCTACCGGGCATCCGTGGCTCCGCTGTACGTCGGCCTCGACGGTCGCACGCGTCCCTCCCAGGGTCGCCCGGCAGCAGGCCGGGTCAGGCGCCGAGTTCGCGAACCGCCTCCGCGAACGCGTCACCGCGCTTGTTGTAGTTGGCGAACATGTCCATCGAGGCGCAGGCCGGGGCCAGCAGCACCGTGTCGCCGGTGGTGGCGAGCCGCCGCGCTTCCCGGACGGCCGCGAGCATCGCCCCAGTGTCGGTCCGGTCGAGGTCGACGACCGGTACTTCCGGGGCGTGTCGCGCCAGGGCTTCCCGGATCAGGGCGCGGTCCGCGCCGATGAGCACGACGCCGCGAAGGTGCTTCGCCGACTTCGCGACGAGTTCGTCGAAGGTCGCGCCCTTCGCCAGTCCGCCCGCGATCCACACGATCGACTCGTAGGCGGCCAAAGAGGCTTCCGCGGCATGGGTGTTGGTCGCCTTGGAGTCGTCGACGTAGGCGACACCGTCCACGTCCGCCACGTGCGCGATGCGGTGGGCGTCCGGGGTGAAGGCCCGCAGGCCGTCCCGTACGGCCTTGGCGGGCACCCCGAAGGCGCGCGCGAGGGCCGCCGCGGCAAGGGCGTTGGCGATGTTGTGCGGGGCGGGCGGGTTGACGTCCGTCACCTCCGCCAGTTCCTGGGCGTTCTTCTGCCGGTTCTCGACGAAGGCGCGGTCGACCAGGATGCCTTCCACCACGCCGAGTTGGGAGGGACCCGGGGTGCCGAGCGTGAAGCCGACGGCCCGGCAGCCCTCCTCGACGTCCGCCGCGCGCACCAGGTTCTCGGTGGCCTCGTCGGCCACGTTGTAGACGCAGGCGATCCGATTGCCTTCGTAGATACGGCCCTTGTCGGCGGCGTACGCCTCCATGGAGCCGTGCCAGTCGAGGTGGTCGGGGGCGAGGTTGAGGACGGCGGCCGAGTGCGCGCGCAGCGAGGGCGCCCAGTGCAGCTGGTAGCTCGACAGCTCCACCGCGAGGACGTCGTACTGCTCGTCGCCGAGGACCGCGTCGAGGAGGGAGACGCCGATGTTGCCGACCGCCGCCGTGCGCAGGCCCGCCGCCTTCAGGATGGAGGCCAGCATCTGGACGGTCGTGGTCTTGCCGTTGGTGCCGGTGACGGCCAGCCAGGGCGCGGCGTCCGGGCCCCGCAGCCGCCACGCCAGTTCGACGTCGCCCCAGACGGGGACGCCGGCCTGGGCGGCGGCGGCGAACAGCGGCTTGTCCGGCTTCCAGCCGGGCGCGGTGACGACGAGTTCGGCGCCTTCGGGCAGGGTGTCCCCGTCACCGAGCCGCACGGTGATGCCGAGCGCCTCCAGTTCCGCCGCCTGGGCGCGGGCGCGTTCGTCGTCGCCGTCGTTGACGACGGTGACCTTCGCGCCGAGGCCGTGCAGCACCTTGGCCGCCGGGACGCCGGAGACGCCCAGTCCGGCGACGGTGACGTTCTTCCCCTGCCAGTCGGTCACTTGTCCGCTGCCCATCCCGCGTAGAAGAGGCCGAGTCCGACGATCACACAGATGCCCTGGATGATCCAGAACCGGACCACCACAAGTACCTCGGACCAGCCCTTGAGTTCGAAGTGATGCTGGAGTGGCGCCATCCGGAAGACGCGCTTGCCGGTCAGCCGGAAGGAGCCGACCTGGATGACGACCGACATGGTGATGAGGACGAACAGGCCGCCGAGGATGGCGATCAGCAGCTCGGTGCGGGAGCAGATCGCGAGACCCGCGAGCACACCGCCGAGCGCCAGCGAACCGGTGTCACCCATGAAGATCTTGGCGGGCGACGTGTTCCACCACAGGAAGCCCAGGCAGGAACCCATCAGCGCGGAGGCGATGACCGCGAGGTCCAGCGGGTCGCGCACCTCGTAGCAGGCGTTCGGGTTCGTCAGCGTCATCGAGTTGGCGCAGGACTCCTGGAACTGCCAGACGCCGATGAAGGTGTAGGCGCCGAAGACCAGGACGGAGGCGCCGGTGGCCAGGCCGTCCAGACCGTCGGTCAGGTTCACGCCGTTGGACATCGCCAGGATCATGAACAGCGCCCAGACGACGAACAGCACCGGGCCGATCGTCCAGCCGAAGTCCGTGATGAACGACAGCTTGGTGGAGGCCGGGGTCTGGTTGCGGCCGTCCGCGAACTGGAGCGAGAGCACCGCGAAGGCGATACCGACGATCAGCTGGCCGGCCATCTTCGCCTTGGCCCGCAGACCGAGCGAACGCCGCTTGACGATCTTGATGTAGTCGTCGAGGAAGCCCACCAGGCCCATGCCCGCCATCAGACCCAGCACCAGCAGGCCCGAGTAGGTGGGCGCGTAGCCGGTGATGACCTTGGACAGGAAGTAGGCGGCGATCGTCGCGAAGATGAAGGCGATGCCGCCCATCGTCGGCGTGCCGCGCTTGCTCGCGTGCTCCCGCGGGCCGTCGTCGCGGATGTACTGCCCGTAGCCCTTGCGGGCGAGGAGCTTGATCAGCAGCGGGGTGCCGATCAGGGTCAGGAAGAGGCCAATGACTCCCGAGAACAGGATCTGCTTCATCATCGGGCGGCAACCTCACCCTCGGCACCGCTCTCGAGCAGCGCCTGCGCCACGCTCTCGAGACCGACCGACCGGGACGCCTTCACGAGTACGACGTCTCCCGGGCGCAACTCGCTGCGCAACAGGTCGACCGCCGCCTGTGCGTCGGACACGTGCACCGACTCCTCACCCCACGAACCCTCGTTATATGCGCCCAGTTGCAGCCAGGCGGCTTCCCTGCCCCCGACCGCGACGAGCTTGCCGACATTGAGCCGGACGGCAAGCCGTCCGACCGCGTCGTGCTCGGCGAGAGCCTCGTCCCCGAGCTCGGCCATCTTGCCGAGCACCGCCCACGTACGACCCCCTTGTGCCTGAGCGGCCTTGCCCATCGCCGCGAGCGCGCGCAAGGCGGCTCGCATGGACTCGGGGTTCGCGTTGTAGGCGTCGTTGACGACCGTCACGCCGTCCGGGCGCTCCGTGACCTCCATGCGCCAACGGGAGAGGGAGCCCGCCTCGGAGAGCGCGGTGGCGATCTCTTCCACGGACATGCCCAGCTCATGGGCGACGGCGGCCGCGGCGAGCGCGTTCGACACGTGATGCTCACCGTACAGGCGCATGGTCACATCACTGCACCCGGAGGGTGTGTGAAGGCTGAAGGCGGGCTGTCCGCTGTCCGTGAGTCGCACGTTCTCGGCGCGAACGTCCGCTTCGTCGGACTCTCCGAAATAGACCACCTTCGCCTTCGTACGGGAGGCCATGGCCCGCACCAGGGGGTCGTCGGCGTTGAGGACCGCGACGCCGCCGTCCTGCGCCGGCGGCAGCGCCTCCACGAGTTCGCCCTTCGCCTGGGCGATCTGCTCACGGCCGCCGAACTCCCCGATGTGGGCGGTGCCGACGTTCAGCACGAGGCCGATCCTCGGCGGCGTCAGGCCGGTCAGGTAGCGGATGTGGCCGATCCCGCGGGCGCCCATCTCCAGGACCAGGAACCTGGTCTCCTCGGTGGCGGCGAGCGCCGTCAGCGGCAGACCGATCTCGTTGTTGAGCGAGCCGGGCGTCCACACCGTGGGGGCGTGCCGCTGGAGCACCTGCGCGATCAGGTCCTTGGTACTGGTCTTGCCCGCCGAGCCGGTGAGGGCGACGAGGGTGGCGCCGAGCTCGCGCACGACGTGCCGTGCGAGCGCGCCGATGGCCGCCTGGACGTCCTCGACCACGATGGCGGGGACCCCGACGGGCCGGGTCGCCAGCACGGCGGCGGCGCCGGCCCCGACGACCGCCTGCGCGAAGTCGTGGCCGTCCACGCGTTCGCCGACGAAGGCGACGAACAGGCTGCCTGGCACCACCTCTCGGGAGTCCCGGACGACCGGTCCGGTCACCTGGACGGACGGATCCGGTATGTCGTACGTCTGCCCGCCGACGACTGCTGCGATCTCGGCGAGGGAGAGGGCGATCACAAGTTCATCCCTGGGTCTTCTGGATAGCTTCGCGGAGCACCTGGCGGTCGTCGAAGGGACGGACCACTCCGGCGATGTCCTGGCCCTGCTCATGGCCCTTGCCCGCGACCAGCAGGGTGTCCCCGGGCCGGGCCCGGGAGACGGCGGCGGCGATCGCGGCGGCCCGGTCCTCGAACAGGAGCACCTCGCCTCTCTCGTGCGCGGGCACGGAGGCCGCGCCCTCGAGCATGCTCGCCAGGATCGCCAGGGGATCCTCGGAGCGGGGGTTGTCCGAGGTCAGTACGGCCGTGTCGGCGAGCCGGGCGGCCGCGGCGCCCATCGGCCGCCGTTTGGTGGTGTCCCGGTCGCCGCCGCAGCCGAGCACGATGTGCAGCCGGCCCTTGGTGACCTTGCGCAGGGCGCGCAGCACCGATTCGACGGCGTCGGTCTTGTGGGCGTAGTCGACGACCGCGAGGTACGACTGTCCGGCGTCCACCCGCTCCAGGCGGCCCGGCACCCCCGGCACCGCCGCGACGCCGTCGGCCGCGGTCTGCGGGTCGAGCCCGGCGACGGCGAGGGCGACGATCGCGGCCAGGGTGTTGGCGACGTTGAAGGGACCCGGCAGCGGGGACCGGGCGGCGATCCGCTGCCCCTCGGGGCCGGTCACGGTGAACGTCGAGTCCATGGGTCCGACGTGGACGTCCTCCGCGCGCCAGTCCGCGTCCGGGTCGCCCTCGGCGGAGAAGGTGACGACCGGGACGGTCGCCTCCCGCGCCAGCCTGCGCCCGTAGGCGTCGTCGAAGTTGACCACGCCCAGCCTGCTGCGCCGCGGGGTGAACAACTGCGCCTTGGCCTGGAAGTAGTCCTCCATGTCGGAGTGGAACTCCATGTGCTCCGGGCTGAGGTTGTTGAAGACGGCGATGTCGAAGACACAGCCGTCGACGCGGCCGAGCACCAGGGCGTGGCTGGAGACCTCCATGGCGACCGCCTCGACGCCGCGTTCGCGCATGACCGCGAACAGGGCCTGGAGGTCGGTGGCCTCGGGGGTGGTGCGCTCGGACTTGATGCGCTCGTCGCCGATGCGCATCTCGACGGTGCCGATCAGCCCGGTGGCGCGGTCCGCCTTCAGACCGCCCTCGACCAAGTAGGCCGTGGTGGTCTTGCCGGAGGTTCCGGTGATGCCGATCTGGAGCAGGTCCCGGCCGGGACGGCCGTAGATCGTGGCGGCCAGTTCGCCCATCCGGCCGCGCGGGTCGTCGGCGACCAGCACCGGCAGGCCGGTGGCGGCGGCCCGTTCGGCGCCGGCGGGATCGGTCAGGACGGCGACCGCGCCGAGACCGGCCGCCTGGACGACGAAGTCGGCGCCGTGGGCGCGGGCGCCGGGCAGGGCGGCGTAGAGGTCGCCGGGGCGGACGGCGCGCGAGTCATGGGTGATGCCCGTGACCGCGGCGGCGTCGTTCGGAGCGGTGGCGCCCAGCTGATCGGCGAGCTCCGCGAGGGGTGTTGCGGAGACCTGGACCGGCCGGGGCGGGCCCGGATATGTCACGGGAACGCCCTTCTGGGTGATTTGGGACTGATCAGCGTGTGGCACGGCGGTGAGCGTACCGGGCGCACCCGCTTGCGAGCGAAGCGAGGGGCCTGGCGCGCCCTGGTTCCCCGGCTGGGGAGTGATCATGGTCACGGGCTGGTTTCCTGGCTGGTTCGGTGCTGGGCGGTACGGGTTTCCGGGCCGGTCAGGGTGCCGGCCGGGTCAGGGTGTGAAGTCGACGGGGAGGCTGGCGGCCTTCGCCCCGGTGGGCGGGACCTGAAGGGTCTTCAGGGCGAACTCCATCACCTGCTTGTAGATGGGGCCGCAGATCTGACCGCCGAAGTAGTTGCCCTCGGTGGCGTTCTGGATCGCGCAGTAGACGGTGACGCGCGGCTTGTCCGCGGGGGCGAATCCGGCGAACGACGACGTGTATCCCTTGTACTTGCCGGTGGCCGGATCCACGCGGTTGGCCGTACCGGTCTTGCCCGCGACACGGTAGCCCGGGATACGCGCCTTGGCGCCGGTGCCGTGCTCGTCGTCCACGACCGACTCCAGCATCTGGGCGAGGCTCTTGGCGGTCTTGGCGCTGATGACCCGGGTCTTCTTCGGCTGGGCGGCGGGGGCGAAGCGTCCGTCCGCCCCCTTCGTGCCGCGCACCAGCGTGGGCTCGACCCGGACGCCGCCGTTGGCGATCGTGGAGTAGACGGAGGCCGCCTGCATGGCGTTGACGGACACGCCCTGGCCGAAAGGAATCGTGTACTGCTGCGATGTCGACCAGTCGTCCGGCGCGGCGAGGATGCCCTTGGTCTCGCCGGGGAAGTCGAGTCCGGTGTAGGCGCCGATGCCGAACTTGCGCAGATAGGAGTAGAGGACCCGGTTGGCCTCGGACTGCGACTTGCCGAGCTGGCCGGTGGCGAGGATCGTGCCGATGTTGCTGGATCTGGCGAGCACGCCGTTGAGCGTGAGGTACCAGGTCTCGTGGTCCATGTCGTCCTTGAAGAGCCGGTCGCCGCGGTGCAGCCGGTTGGGCACGGTGACATGGGTCAGGGGGGTGGCCGCGTCCTCCTCCAGCACGGCGGCCATCGACATGACCTTGGCGGTGGAGCCGGGCTCGTAGGCGTCCTGGACGGCCGCGTTGCCGAGGGCCGCGGGGTCGGCCTCGGACAGGTCGTTGGGGTCGAAGCCGGGCGAGTCGGCCATGGCCAGGATCTCGCCGGTCCGGGTGTCCTGCACGATCACGTAGCCGCGGTCCGCCTTGGACTTCTTCACCTGCTCGGTGATGGCGTTCTGCGCGGCCCACTGGATGTCGCGGTCGATGGTGAGCTCGATGTCGCCGCCGGGCACGGCGGGCGTCTCGGTGGAGCCCGCGGTCGGCACCTGACGGCCGCCGGACTGGGCGTAGCGAATCTTGCCGTCCTTGCCGGTCAGCGCCTTGTTCAGCTGCTGCTCGATGCCGCCGCCGCCCTTGCCGTCGGCGTTGACCCAGCCCAGTATCCCGGCGGCGAGGTCGCCGTTGGGGTAGACGCGCCTGGTGGTGGGATCGGCGAAGACCCCGGCCAGCACGTTGACCGTGGTGCCGTCCGTCTGCGCCTTCTTGGCGAGCGCCGCCTTCAGGTCCTTGATCTGCGTCCAGACCTGCGGGGTCTGCCGGCCGGCGAGCCTGACGTACTGGAGCTTGGTGTCCTTGGGCCTGAGCTTCTTGACGAGATCGGCCTGTTCCAGCCCGAGGATCGGGGCGAGCAGCGCCGCCGCCTGCTCCGGCCCGTCGCCGATCTTCAGCTGCTTGCGGGTGAACATCGTGGGGTCGGCGGTGATGTCGTACGCGTCCACGCTGGTGGCCAGGGCCACGCCGTTGCGGTCGGTGATCCCGCCGCGCTCGGCGGCGAGGGTGTGCACGACGTAGCGGTTCTGCTCGGCCTTGGCGGCGTACGCGTCGGCGTCGACGGCCTGCACCTGGAGCAGTCGTACGACGAACGCGATCAGCACCAGGGTCAGCGCGAGGCTGATCATGCGCAGCCGTGGCCGGGGGCTGCCCAGCCGCAGCACCTGCGGCTGGGCGGGCCGGGCAGCGGCGGGCCGGCGGGCCGGCCGGGCCCCGGGGCCGGGCCTCCGCCGGGCCGCGGCCGGCCGGACGGGCCGGGCCGGGCCGGGCACGCGGCGGCGTGGCGGTTCCCTGTCGGACACTTCCGTCACCTGCCGGGGGATGTGGTCGGGGCGGGGGTCGCGCTCGGGCCGGTCGGCGCGCCGGAGGGGGTGGTCGTGGCCGGGGCGGGCGAGGCGAGGGACGCGGTGGCCGTGGCCGGCGCGGACGAGGGGACGGACGCGGAGGCGGCCGCCTCCGGGGGGCGCAGCGCGAGGGGGAGCTGGGCGGAGGACTGCCGCGGCGCGGCCGACGGGACGCCCTTCACGGTGCCGTCCCGGTTCAGGAAGGCCGGGTCGCCGCCGGGGACCATGCCGAGTTCGCGGGCGCGGCGCTGGAGGGCGTCGGGGGCGGAGTAGGAGTCCACGTCCCGCTGGAGCGCCTGTTCCTCGTCGGTGAGGTTCTTGGTGTCGGTCTTGAGGTCGTCCAGTCTGAACGAGCCTTCGCTGAGCGCCGAGTTCAGCACGAGCAGACCGATGAGGCCGCCGCCGAGCAGGAGGACGACGAGCAGGACGAACGGGGTCCGGGCAGCCCGGGCCCGGCCCGCCGGAAACAGCCGCGCGAGCCGGGCGGCCCGCCCCTTCAGCTCGGGCTTTCTGCCCACACGCCCTCCGCCCCGTGGGATCGCGGACCCGGGTCCGCGGCCGGGCCGGCCGGGCCGCCTCTGCGCCGGCGTCACTCGACGTCCTCCCGGATGCGCTCGGCCCCGCGCAGACGGGCCGGGGCGGCCCGACGGTTCTCGGCGACCTCCGCCTCGGTGGGAAGTTCGGCGCCGCGCGTCAGCAGCTTGAGCCGGGGCTGGTAGCGCTCGGGCACGACCGGCAGCCCGGGCGGCGCGGTGGTCGCGGCACCAGCCGCGAACACCTGCTTGACCAGGCGGTCCTCCAGCGAGTGGTACGACAGGACGGCGATCCGGCCGCCGACGTCGAGCGACTTCACGGCCGCCGGGATCGCCCGTTCCAGGACGGACAGTTCGCCGTTGACCTCGATCCGCAGGGCCTGGAAGGTGCGCTTGGCCGGGTTGCCGCCGGTGCGCTTGGCGGCCTGCGGCAGCGCGTCCCGGATCAGCTCCACCAGCCGTGCGCTGTTGCCGAACGGCTCCTTCTCGCGCTCGCGCACGATCGCGCTCACGATCCGCTTGGCCTGCTTCTCCTCGCCGTAGGCCCGCAGGATCCGGACGAGTTCACCGGCCGGGTAGGTGTTGAGGACCTCGGCGGCGCTCATGCCGGTCGTCTGGTCCATCCGCATGTCGAGCGGGGCGTCCTGGGCGTAGGCGAAGCCGCGGTCGGCCTCGTCGAGTTGCATGGAGGAGACCCCGAGGTCGAACAGGACGCCCTGGACGCGCGGGATGCCGAGCCGGTCGAGGACTTCGGGGAGTTCGTCGTAGACCGCGTGCACGAGGGCGGCGCGTTCGCCGAAGGGGGCGAGGCGCTCGCCGGACAGGCGCAGGGCCTCCTTGTCGCGGTCGAGGGCGACGAGCCGGGCCTCGGGGAACTGCGTCAGCAGGGCCTCGCTGTGTCCGCCGAGGCCGAGGGTGCAGTCGACGACCACCGCTCCCGGGCGCCCGAGCGCGGGGGCCAACAGGTCCAGGCACCGCTGGAGCATCACCGGGACGTGTCGACTCTGGCTCAAGGGGCCCTCTCAGGTCCGGCGCGGCCCACGCACCGCCGGGTCCCCACCCTCCCCCCAGCCGGGAGCGGGAGGAGGCCGAGCCGTACGTACGCACCGCGCACGTGGGGAGATCTCCGGACAGCGCGCCGGGGTCTTCGGGGGTATCCAGTGCAGCAGGGAGGCTCTCGCCTCCCGCTTCGCGTCACTTTAGTCCACCGGGTGGTCCGGTCAATCAACCGGCCTGCGCGTCGCGTGCCGGTGTGCGTACGAAGCGGCGAACCGGGGAAAATCACCCCGGCGGAGGCACAGGCACCACCTGTGTGGGTTAGCTCACAAGAGGACGCAATGAACCTCATTTCCCCCTCTCGCACCGCGACGGGACCTGCTGTGACCAGTACGGTCATAACCATGACGCCTTCTGCATCGGTTCCCACCGGCTCCGGGCCGGCCATATCCGGCGGTACCGTGACCGACCGCCTGGTCGAGGCGAACGGCCAGTACGCCGCCGCGTTCACCGACCCCGGCATGGACGCCCGCCCGGTCCTGCGCGTCGCCGTCGTGGCCTGCATGGACGCCCGTCTCGACCTGCACGCGGCGCTCGGCCTGAACCTGGGCGACTGTCACACCATCCGCAACGCCGGCGGTGTGGTCACCGACGACGTGATCCGCTCCCTCACCATCAGTCAGCGCGCGCTGGGCACCCGCAGCGTCGTGCTCATCCACCACACCGGCTGCGGTCTGGAGACCCTCACCGAGGAGTTCCGCCACGATCTGGAGATGGAGGTCGGCCAGCGCCCCGCCTGGGCGGTGGAGGCGTTCCGGGACGTCGAACAGGACGTGCGCCAGTCGATGCAGCGCGTGCGCACCTCGCCGTTCCTGCTGCACACCGACGACGTGCGCGGCTTCGTCTTCGACGTGAAGACCGGCCTGCTGCGTGAGACGGACCCGGCCTAGCCCCGTATCAACCCCCGTAAGCCCCGACATATCGCGGCCAGTTGTCCACAGGCGAGTGACACGAAACGGTAACGGCGGCAAGAATGCAGGGGTGATGTCGCGTGGAACCCTTCCGCGCGGTGTCCGTTTTCGGGGTGGGCCGGTCCGCGTCACGGTGCGCCGGCCCGGAAGGTACGGGCCGAGGAGGGCCGGGTGACGACCTATGACGATCGAGCGAGCCTCACTGATCTGACCGCCACTGTGGAGCGTGTCCGCAGTTCGGTGGAAGGGGTGATCGAGGGCAAGCCCGAGGTCGTACGGCTTTCGCTGACCGTGCTGCTCGCCGAGGGGCATCTTCTGATCGAGGATGTCCCCGGCGTCGGCAAGACGATGCTGGCGAAGGCTCTGGCGCGGTCCGTCGACTGTTCTGTGCGGCGAATCCAGTTCACTCCCGACCTGCTGCCGTCGGACATCACCGGCGTGTCCATCTGGGACCAGCAGCAGCGGGACTTCGAGTTCAAACCGGGGGCGATCTTCGCGCAGATCGTGATCGGCGACGAGATCAACCGGGCCTCGCCCAAGACCCAGTCCGCGCTGCTGGAGTCGATGGAGGAGCGCCAGGTCACCATCGACGGGCAGACGTACGAACTGCCCAGCCCCTTCATGGTGGTGGCCACGCAGAACCCGGTCGAGATGGAGGGCACCTACCCGCTGCCCGAGGCCCAGCGCGACCGCTTCATGGCCCGCGTGTCCATGGGCTACCCCAGCTCGGAGGCCGAGTTGCGGATGCTCGACGTCCACGGCGGGGTGAGCCCGCTGGACGACCTCCAGCCGGTGGCGCACGCGCACGACATCGTGAAGCTGGTGGAGGCCGTCCGGGGCGTCCACGTCGCCGAGGCGGTCCGCAGATACGCGGTGGAACTGGTCTCGGCCACGCGCACCCACCCCGACCTCAGACTCGGTGCCTCCCCGCGCGCGACGCTGCATCTGCTGCGCGCGGCGAAGGCGTCCGCGGCCCTCGCCGGCCGGGACTACGCCCTGCCGGACGACGTACAGGCGCTCGCCGTCCCGGTCCTGGCCCACCGGCTGCTGCCCACCGCGCAGGCCCAGATCAACCGGCGTACGTCGGAACAGGTCGTCGAGGAGATCCTCCAGCACACCCCGGTGCCGTCCGCACCCCAGCAGCAGAGCGGCTACGGCCTGGCGCAGGGCGCTCCGGGCTACCCGCAGCGGCCGCCGCGGAGGCTGTGATGGCCTCCGGGGGGACGGGCCACGCGGACGGCGACCGGGGGCAGCTCGGCGGGGTCCGCGCGGCCCTGGCGGGGCTGACCACCCGCGGCCGCTCGTTCCTGGCCGCCGGGGTCGCGGCCGCCGTCTGCGCCTATGTGCTGGGACAGGCCGACCTGTTGCGGGTCGGCCTGCTCCTCGCGGTGCTGCCGCTGGTCTGCACGGCCGTGCTGCACCGTACGCGCTACCGGGTGGCCGGCAGCCGCCGGCTCGCGCCCTCGCGGGTGCCCGCGAGCAGCGAGGCCCGGGTCCATCTGCGGATGGACAACGTCTCCAGACTGCCCACCGGTCTGCTCATGCTCCAGGACCGGGTGCCGTACGTGCTCGGCCCGCGTCCCCGCTTCGTCCTGGACCGGGTGGAGGCGGGCGGCCGCCGCGAGGTGTCCTACCGGGTCCGCTCCGACCTGCGCGGCCGCTATCCGCTGGGCCCCCTGCAACTGCGGCTGACCGACCCGTTCGGGATGTGCGAGCTCACCCGGTCCTTCTCGGCGCACGACACCCTGACCGTCATCCCGCGCGTGACGCCGCTGCCGCCGGTCCGGCTGACCGGTGAGGCGAAGGGGTACGGCGACGGACGCCAGCGGTCACTGGCACTGGCCGGCGAGGACGACGTGATCCCCCGCGGCTACCGGCACGGCGACGACCTGCGCCGCGTGCACTGGCGCTCGACCGCGCGCTACGGCGAGCTGATGGTGCGCCGCGAGGAGCAGCCGCAGCGCGCCCGCTGCACGGTGCTCCTCGACACCCGGGGCCTCGCCTTCCACGGCGCCGGTCCCGACTCGGCCTTCGAGTGGGCCGTCGCGGGCGCCGCGTCCGTCCTGGTCCACATGCTGGAGCGGGGTTTCTCCGTGCGGCTGGTCACGGACGACGGCAGCGCGGTGCCGGGCGAGGGCGCGGACGGCTTCGCGGGCGCCAGCCATGAGTCGGCGGACGCGGCCGGGCTGATGATGGACACGCTCGCGGTGATCGACCACTCGGACGGCACGGACCTGTCCCGGGCGTACGACCTGCTGCGCGGCGGGAACGAGGGCCTGCTGGTGGCGTTCTTCGGCGACCTCGACGAGGAGCAGGCGGCGGTGGCCGCCAAGATGCGCCGACGCAGCGGCGGCGCGCTCGCCTTCCTGGTGGACGGCGACACCTGGGGACCCGGGACGCCTGACGTGCCCGGCCCGGCGGACGGGCGGCAGGAGCGGCTGCGGACACTGCGCGAGGCGGGCTGGACGGCCCTGAGCGTGCCGCGGGGCGTCCTGCTGGACGACCTGTGGCGTCAGGCGGACCGGGACAGCGCCGATCTCGCCGCCACGGGCGCGACGGGCGCGACGACCGGTGGGGAGAGCGGTTCATGAGCGGGCGGGCCCGACTGACACTGTGGGCATGGGCGGCCACGCTGCTCGCGGCGAGCGCCCTGCTGCCCCTGGTCGACTCGGTCGGCTGGATGCTGGAGGCCGCCGTCCTGCTGGCGATCCAGTCGGGCGTGGGCGCGGCCGCCCGCCGGATACCGCTGCCCCGGACGCTGACCGTGCTGGCCCAGTTCCTGGTCTCGCTGGTGCTGCTGACCCTGCTCTTCGCCCGGCAGCACTCCCTGGGCGGACTGCTGCCCGGCCCGGACACCTTCCGCACCTTCGGCGCGCTGTTCCGGGCGGGCATCGAGGACGTGGGGCGGTACGCGATCCCGGCTCCGCTGTCCGACGGCATCCGGCTGATGCTCGTCGGCGGGGTGCTGGTGATCGGGCTGCTGGTGGACACCATCGCGGTGACCTTCCGCAGCGCGGCCCCGGCCGGTCTGCCGCTGCTGGCGCTGTACTCGGTGGCCGCGGGCATCTCGGACGGCGCCGCCGACTGGTTCTTCTTCCTGCTCGCGGCGGCCGGCTATCTGGTGCTGCTGCTGTCCGAGAGCCGGGAGCGTCTGTCCCAGTGGGGCCGGGTCTTCGGCGGGTCACCGCGCACCCCGGGCGGCGAGTCCGGCCCGTCGGCGCCGGTGCGCACCGGCCGGCGGATCGGCGCCGTCTCGCTCGGCATCGCCCTGGCGGTACCGCTGCTGCCGCTGCCCGCGATACAGGGCGGCCTGCTGGACGGCGCCAGGACCGGGGTGGGCACCGGCACCGGGAACGGCAACGGGGTCTCGGCGGTGAACCCGCTGGTGTCGCTGAAGGACAGCCTGAACGTGCAGGAGGACCACACGGTGCTGGTGCTGCGCACCAACACCCCGACCCTCTCCGACATGTATCTGCGGATCGTGTCCCTGGACGAGTTCGACGGCACCACCTGGAAGCCCGCGAAGCGGCACATCGTCGCCGTGCCGGACGAGCTGCCCACGCCGGTCGGGCTGGGCGCCGACGTCATACGGGCGCAGATCACGACCCGTATCTCGGCCGCCGACTGGTACGCCCAGGACTGGCTGCCGATGCCGTACCCGCCGAGCGCCGTGGCCGTCAAGGGCGACTGGCGCTACGAGCCCGAGGGCATGACGCTCGTCGGCAACCGCGGCCAGACCACCCGTGGCGTGACCTACGAGGTGAAGAGCCTGGAGGTGCTGCCGACGGCCGACCAGCTCGCCGCGGCACCGCTGGCGCCCGAGGGTCTGCGCGACGAGTACACGAAGGTGCCGGACTCGCTGCCGTCGGTGGTGGCGAGCACCGCCCGCACGATCACCGACGGCGCGGTGACCGACTACGCGAAGGCGGTCAAGCTCCAGGACTACTTCGCCGTAGACGGCGGCTTCCAGTACAACACCGAGGTCAAGGTCGGTACCGGCCCCAACGCGATAGCCCGCTTCCTGGAGGACAAGGAGGGCTTCTGCGTCCACTTCTCCTTCGCGATGGCCGCGATGGCCCGCACGCTGGGGATTCCGGCCCGGGTCGCGGTGGGCTTCGCGCCGGGCACCCTCCAGCCGGACGGCTCGGTGTCGGTGGGGCTGAAGGACGCGCACGCCTGGCCCGAGCTGTACTTCCAGGGCGTGGGCTGGACCCGCTTCGAGCCGACGCCCACCCGGGGCTCGGCGCCGTCGTACACCCAGCCGGAGTCGTCCGGGAGCAGCGTTCCCGACGAGCCGCAGGCGAGCCGTTCGGCGGGCTCGGCGGCGTCCGACGCGCCCGTGGTGGGCACGAGCTGCTCGGCGCAGGACAAGAAGCTGGAGGGCTGTGCGGGAGCGCTGCCCGCGGACTCGGCGCAGCAGGGCGGCGGCAGCGGTTCCTGGTACGAGTCCGTCGGCTGGATCCTGCTGGGGCTGGCCGCGGTGGCCCTGCCGCTGCTGCCCATGCTGTGGCGGCTCAGACGCCGGTCGGTGCGGCTGGGGTCGGCCCGGCACGCCCCGTCCGCGGCGGGCGCGGCCCTGTCCGGCGGCCGGGAGCGGACCGGTGCGCGGTTCACGGACGAGCTGGACATGACGGTGCTGTCGCCGGACGGGACGGTGTCCCGGCAGGCCGGCGCTGTCGCCACCGGGCAGGTCCTGGCCGCCTGGCGGGAGCTCACCGACACGGCCTGGGACTACGGCATCGCGCCGGACGACGCGCTCACACCGCGCCGGGCGGCCGCCCGGATCGTGCGGCTGGGGCATCTGGAGGAGCCCGCGGGCCGGTCGGTGCACCGGGTGGCGTCGGCCGTGGAGCAGGTGCTGTTCGCACCGCAGCCGCGGGCCGAGCCCGGGCTGGCCGAGGACGTGCGGGTGCTGCGGACGGCGCTGCGGTCGCGGGCGAGCCGGACCGCCCGGCTGCGGGCGCTCCTCGCGCCCCGGTCCGCCGTGCGGGTGGTGTGGGACCTCCGCAACCGCTGGGCGGAGCTGCGGGAGGGCTGGGTCGTGCGGTGGACGGACGCGGTGCGCCGTCGCCGGCCCTCCGGGGAGCAGAGCGGCTGACCGGGTGGGCCGGCCGCACGACGGCCGGCCCGCGCCGGGCCTCCCCAGGTCACGAGGACGGCGGCCGGGCGGCAGGGGCGGCCAGGCGGCGGCCCGGCGGGCACGGGGGGCGACAGGAACGGCGGCCCGGAGCTACGCGGGCGGGACATGACCGAGGGGGTGACCACCGTGTGGTGGTCACCCCCTCGATGATGCTCGGGGAACTGTCGTAGGCCTCAGTGGCCCTGCTCGTCACGGCGCCGCTGCCAGCGCTGTTCGATGCGGTCCATCATGGACCGCTTGGCCCGCGCCTGACGGCGGGGCTGCTGCCCGGCCCCGGCAGGCTGTTCGCCGGGCTTGGGGGCCTTGCGCCAGCCGGTCACGGCGAGCACCGCGCACCCCAGCATGACGAGGAAGCCCACCACACTGAGCCAGACCTGCTTGGCGACCATTCCGGCCATGAGGAGCGCAATACCTACGAGGAAGCCCGCGACCGCCTGGTAGACCCGCCGCCGGGTGTACGTACGCAGCCCGCTTCCCTCAAGCGCCGACGCGAACTTGGGATCTTCGGCGTACAGCGCTCGCTCCATCTGCTCGAGCATGCGCTGCTCGTGCTCCGAGAGCGGCACGGAGTCCTCCTCATCGTGCAGTCGCCGGGGCGACCCGGGGGGTCCCTTCAGGATAGGCAGGGAATCGCCCCCGTGAAACCCGCCCCTCTACACCAATTGGCCAACCAGAATCCGGCATGAACGTTCGGGCTCGCTGAGGCTTCCATTCCCCGGCGGCCGCCCCGTCATGCCGGGTGGTCTGCCTCGATCATACGGCGGACAGCGCCCGAACGGGGGGCCTGTGGCGTACTCCATCTGCGGCCAAGCCCCTGATCAGCGGCGCACCGCTCAGGCCCCGGCGGCCTCCTGCGTCTCACCGAGCACATGAAGCTGGGTGGCCACGGAGTGGAAGGCCGGAAGTTCGGCCGCGGCCTCCTCCAGCTTCAGCAGCGCCTCCAGGGCTCCGGGCTCGGTGTCGACGAGCACGCCGGGGACGAGGTCGGCGAAGATCCGTACGCCGTGCACGGCGCCGACCCTGAGACCGGCGCCCTCGACCAGCCCGGTGAGCTGCTCCGCGGTGAAGCGGTGCGGCACCGGGTCGCCCGCTCCCCAGCGGCCGTTCGGGTCGCCCAGGGCCTGGCGGGCCTCCGTGAAGTGACCGGCGAGGGCCCGCGCGAGCACGGCGCCGCCGAGCCCGGCCGCGAGCAGGCTGAGGACGCCCTCGGTCCGCAGCGCGGCGACCACGTTGCGCACGCCCTCGGCGGGGTCCTCCACGTACTCCAGGACGCCGTGGCAGAGCACGGCGTCGTACCCGCCGCGCTCGACCACGTCGAACAGGCCGTGGACGTCGCCCTGGACGCCCTGCACCCGGTCGGCGACCCCGGCCTCGGCGGCACGGCGCTCCAGCGCGAACAGCGCGTTGGGGCTGGGGTCGACGACGGTGACCCGGTGGCCGAGCCGGGCGACGGGAACGGCGAAGTTGCCGCTGCCGCCTCCGCTGTCGAGGACGTCCAGCGACTCCCGCCCGGTGGCCTTGACCCTGCGGTCGAGGGCGTCCTGGAGAACCTCCCAGACCACGGCGGTACGGAGGGAGGCACGGGGGCGCATCGGGTCCGGCACGGCAGTCGACTCCTCGGCACGGCACCGCCTCTGGTACGGCGGAGCGAACGGGGGCGCCCTCCCGGTCCGGTGTACGGGCGGCGGGACGGCTTCAGGCGTTGCCCACCCTATTGCCTCGGGCCCCTCCCCCGGTCATCCGTCCGCCTGCCGGTCGGCCCCCGCACGGGCCCGGCCGGCAGCGCGTCGCGCCGGAGGTCCGGCGCCCGGACCACGGGCCCGTCACACCGGTACGGCGCCGGTCATCCGGCGTCCGGCAGGTCCGCGCGCCGGGTGCCGTCCGGGCGCCGCGGGTCGCCCGTACCGCCGGGGCCATCCACAGCGCTCGCGCCGTACGCGTCCCCCGCACCGGCCGCACCGCCCGCGTCCTGGCGGGCCTGCGGAAGCACCGGCTGGAGCACCAGCAGCCGTTCGACGATGCGGACGAACATCGCCACGTCGCGTATCAGGTCGTCGGCGTCCCGGCGGCTGGCGGCACCCTGGATGCCCGCCTCGGCCCGGGCACGCCGCGCGGCCCCGGAGGCGAACAGCGCGCTCCACTCGGTGAGTTCGGGCACGATCTCGGGGAGCACTTCCCAGGCGCTGCGGATCCTGGGCCGGCGCCGGGGGTTGGACTCCGGGCGGCCGCGCGCGGCGAGCACGGCGGCGGCGGTGCGCAGGGCGGCGAGGTGGGCCGTCGCATAGCGCTCGTTCGGTGTTTCCAGGACGGCGGCCTCGTCGAGTCCGGCACGGGCCTGGGCGAGCAGGTCGAGGGCGGCGGGCGGGGCGGTGGTCCGGCGCAGCACGGGGTGCACGTCGCTCGCCGGGCCGGTCAGTGAGGGGGCAGGGCCGGTGGCGCGGCGCCGGTGGGCGGCTGCTGCGTTCGAGCTGGCCATGACGAACCTCCTGTCGTCTGGTGACGGCGCTGTGGCCGTATGTGCTCATCGTGCGGTATGCCACTGACAATCCGTTCTGACCTGGGCCTTTGCTTCGATCGAAGGTTCGGGCTAGTTTTTGCACTGACCAGTCAGTTCAAAAATAGGGGATGGACGGGATGGGCATGGGGGGAGCCGGGGACGGCGCCGCCGTCACGGCCCGGGACTTCGGGCTCGAGGGGCCTCGCGGGTGGGCGTTCCGCGGGGTCTCGATCGAGACGGAGCCGGGCGCGCTGATCGCGATCGAGGGACCGTCCGGGTCGGGCCGCACCTGCCTGCTGCTCGCGCTCACCGGACGGATGGGAGCCACCCGGGGCACGGCGACCGTGGGCGGGGCCCGGCTGCCGAAGCAGTCGGCGGCCGTGCGCCGGGTCGGGGCACTGGCCAACGTGGCCGGTGTCACCGACCTCGACCCCGCCCTGACCGTCGGCGAGCATCTGCACGAACGGGCCCTGCTCCAGCGGCGGTTCGGGGACTCCCTGCGCGGGCTGCTGCGCCCCGGGGCGGAACGGGCGGCCGAGGAGCGGCTGCGCGTCGACACCGCGCTGGCCGCCGCGGGCCTGGACCCGGCGACCCTGCCCAAGGGCTCGCGCACCGCCGTGCGCGACCTGGAGCGGCTGGAGGCGCTGCGTCTGTCCGTCGCGCTGGCGCTGATCGGGCGGCCCCGCCTGCTGGGCGTCGACGACGTCGACCTCAAGCTCTCCGCGGCCGAACGGGCCGACGTGTGGGCGCTGTTGAGGTCCCTCGCCGACGCCGGGACCACGGTCGTCGCGGTGTGCAGCGAGGCCCCCGAGGGCACGACGGCCGTCTCCGCCCGCCCGGCCTCCACCGCGGAGACCGGACCCGCCGCGGAATCCGGCCCCGGCACGGAGACCGGACCCGAACCGGAATCCGGCCCCGGCCCCGGCGCGAAGCCGGGTGCGGGTACGGACCCCGCCCCCGCCACGGATGCCGACGCCGACACCGGCCCCACCCCTGGCACGGATCCCGAAACCGGCCCCGGCACCACCCTGGGCACAGACCCCGGCACAGATCCCGAAGCCGACCCCGAAACCGACCCCGACGCGAAGAAGGAGGCGGCCGATGCGCTCGCCGAGGCTCGCCGCTCTTGAGCTCCGCCGCTTCGGCCGGGGCCGGCTCCCCCGGGCCGCCCTGGTCGCGCTTCTGCTGCTGCCGCTGCTGTACGGCGCGCTCTACCTGTGGTCTTTCTGGGACCCGTACAGCCGGCTCGACCGCATCCCCGTGGCCCTGGTGAACGAGGACCAGGGGGCGCGGGTCGGCGGGAAGCGGATCGACGCGGGCCACGACCTCACCGAGGGGCTGCGCGACAGCGAGACGTTCGAATGGCACGAGGTGAGCGCGGCCGAGGCGCGCGCGGGCGTGGAGGACGGCACGTACTACCTGTCGCTGACCATGCCCGCCGACCTCAGCCGCCGGATCGCGTCCAGTTCGGGCGACTCCCCCGAGACGGGCGCGCTCCAGGTGCGCACGAACGACGCGAACAACTACATCGTCGGACAGATCTCGCGGACGGTGTTCGGCGAGGTGCGCACGGCGGCGTCGACGAAGGCGTCGCGGTCCTTCCTGGACCGGATCTTCGTCTCGTTCTCCGACATCCACGGGCAGACGGTGAAGGCGGCCGACGGCGCCGACCGGCTCAAGCACGGCATCGGCAAGGCCGAGCAGGGCTCGAAGGACCTCGCCGACGGGCTGGCGGACGCCCGCACCGGCAGCACCGAGCTGGCCCGGGGCCTGAAGAAGCTCGACTCGGGCGCGGGCGACCTCGCGGACGGCTCGCGGCAGGTTGCCGAGGGCACCCAGGCGCTCGCCGACCGGGTCGGCGGCATCGCGGACACGGTGGGCCCGTTCGTCGCGGACAACGAGAAGACCATCGGGGACACCGCCCGGCTGGTCGCCGACTCGGCCGGCGCGATCCGCCGCAACCTCGGCATCCTGGTGAAGACGGCCCCGGCCGCCGCCGACGGCGCCCACGCCGCCTCGGACACCCTGCACGACGTCTACGAGCGGCGCTGCGCCGCCCCGGTGCTGCCCGACACCGCCTGCGCCGATCTGAAGAAGGCCCAGGAGGCCGCCGCCGACGTGGCGTCGATCGCCGACGACCTCAACACCCTGATCGCCGACCAGGACGGCGACCTGAAGAAGCTCGACGCGCACCTCGCTCTGCTCCAGAAGCAGGCCCGGGCGCTCGCCGACCGCGCGCCGCACCTCTCCGAGGACCTCGACGACGCCGTCTCCAAGATCGACAAGCTGAACGCCGGCGCCGCCCGGGTGGCCGCCGGGGCGAAGCGGCTGCACACCGGACTCGGCACGGCCCGGACCGGCGCGGGCGACCTGGACACGGGCGTCGGCCGGCTCAGCTCGGGCGCCGACGACCTGACCGGCGGCATGTACAAGCTCGTCGACGGCTCCGGCACCCTGGTCGGCGGGCTGCACGACGGCGCCGCGCGGATCCCCGACTACGACGAGCAGGACCGCGACCGGCGCACCGGCGTCATGGCCGACCCGGTCAAGCTGGCCTCGCAGAACCTGCACAAGGCGCCCAACTACGGCACCGGGTTCGCCCCGTACTTCATCCCGCTGTCCCTGTGGGTCGGCGCGATGGTGGCGTACATGCTGATCCCGCCGATGAACCGGCGCGCGCTCGCGGCGGGCGCCCCGGCCTGGCGGATCGCGCTGGCCGGCTGGCTGCCCGTGGTCGCGGTCGGGGTGCTCCAGACGACGGCCCTGATGGCCGTGCTGCACTGGGCGATCGGGCTGGAGATGACCCGGGCGGCCGGGACCGTCGGCTTCCTGTTCCTGGTGGCGGCGTGCTTCGCGGCGCTCGTGCAGTGGCTCAACGCGCGCTTCGGAGCGGCGGGCCGGATCCTCGTGCTGGCCCTGCTGATGCTCCAGCTGACGTCGGCGGGCGGCACGTACCCCGTACAGACCAGTCCCCGCTTCTTCGACGCGATCCACCCGTACCTGCCGATGAGTTACGTCGTCGCGGCGCTCAGGCGGCTCATCACGGGCGGCGGTCTGGGCCCGGTGTGGCAGGCGTGTGCCGTGCTCGTCGCGTTCACCGCGGGCGCCCTCGCGCTGACCGCGCTGTCGGCGCGCCGCCGCCAGATGTGGACGCTCGACCGGCTGCACCCGGAGCTCACCCTGTGATCCCCCGGGGGCCGGACCGGGACACGGTTGCTGTGAGAATCGACGCCATGGAAAGCAGCAGCGCCACGTCGGGCGGCAGCACGCGCCGCGAGGCCACCCGGCAGAAGCTCTACGAGGCCGCCGTCACGCTCATCGCCGAGCAGGGCTTCTCCGCCACGACGGTGGACGAGATCGCCGAGCGTGCCGGGGTCGCCAAAGGCACGGTCTACTACAACTTCGCGAGCAAGTCGGTCCTCTTCGAGGAGTTGCTGCGGCACGGCGTGGGACTGCTGACCGCGTCCCTGCGGGACGCCGCCGCGCACACCGAGCGCGAGGGCGGCACGAAGGTCGACGCCCTGGACGCGATGATCCGCGCCGGGCTCGTCTTCATCGACCGCTACCCGGCCTTCACCCAGCTGTACGTGGCGGAGCTGTGGCGGACCAACCGGGCCTGGCAGTCGACGCTCATGGTGGTGCGGCAGCAGGCGGTGGCGGTCGTCGAGGGGGTGCTGCGCGACGGCATCGAGAACGGTGAGTTCAGCGACGAGGTCGACGTGCAGCTGACCGCGGCCGCGCTGGTCGGCATGGTGCTGGTGGCCGCCCTGGACTGGCAGGCGTTCCAGCCGGAGCGGTCGCTGGACGACGTGCACGCGGCGCTGTCCCGGCTGCTCCAGGGCCGGGTCAGCGGCGACCACCAAGGCTGCCGGGGTCACTAGACCGCTCCAGCGCTCCGGCGTCGCGCCCGTCCCACGCGGCCGCGCGCCGCACACGAAAGTGCCGGTCCCTCCCGGTCGCGTCCCCCCGCGGCCGTTCCGGACCGGCACTTCGCCGTACCCCCGTGGTTCCCCGTGCTTGCCGTGCTCCCCCGTCGGTTCCCCGTTCGGTCGTTCCCCCGGGATCCCCCGTGCCTCGCTCCCGCCGACCGGGTCGGCGGAAGGAGCGGTCGAGGGCCGGACCGTTCCGCCGCCCCGTGTCGGCGGTGCCGGACCCGTGCCCCTTCCCGTGCCTCCACTCTCTCGTTCCCGCAGGTCGCGCCCCATCCGCGCGCGTACTCATCTCCCCCGCTAGGTACGGGTACTCAGTCCTGCGCACCCAGGCCCAGGCCGCGCCGTCGCCGCGTGGTGCCGAGCGCGGACGTGTCCGTACTCCCTCAGGTGGCCACCGGTGGCGCCGGACCGACCGGCCGCGGCCCGGACTGTCGGTGGCGGTCGATAAAGTCGCGGTCATGGCACGGATTGCGGTGATCGGCGCCGGGATGGGCGCGATGGCGGCCGCTGCCCGGCTGGCCGTCGCGGGCCACCGGGTGGCGGTGTACGAGCGGACGCGGACGTACGGCGGTGCGGTGCGCCGCTTCGAGCGGGACGGCTTCGGCTTCGACACCGGTCCCGGTCTGCTGCCGGTGCCCGCGGTCTACCGGGACCTGTTCGTCAAGACCGGCAGACAGCCGCTGGAGGAGTGCGTCGAACTGGTCCAGGTCGACCCGTCCGCGCGGCACGTCTTCGCGGACGGGTCGGAGGTCGCGCTGCCCAACGCCTCCCGCGCGGGCGTCGTCTCCGCCCTGGACCAGGCCCTCGGGGCGGGTGCCGGGCAGCGCTGGGGCGACTTCCTGGTGCGGGCCCGCGAGGCCTGGGACCGCACCCGCCGGCCGCTGCTGGAGGAGCCCCTGTGGGCCGACTGGCGGGTGCTGGCCGAGCGTGAGCCCTACCCGGCGGTCCCGCACAAGCGGCTGCTGCGCACCCGGCGGGCCGGCACGCTCGCCGAGGTCGGCGCGTGGGAACTGCGCGACCCCCGGCTCACCGCGCTCCTGGAGAGCCACGCCCTCGCCCACGGCCTGGACCCGCGGGACACCCCGGCGAGCGCGGCCGTGCTGCCGTACATGGAGCACGCCTTCGGCGTCTGGTACGTCCGCGGCGGCCTGCGCGAGCTGGCGCGCGCGGTGTACGAACGGTGCCTGGCCCGCCGGGTCGAGTTCGTGTTCGAGGCCGAGGTCAGCCGGATCCTGGACAAGGACGGGCGGGCCGCGGGGGTGGAGCTGGCCGACGGGTCGGTGGCGGAGGCGGACCATGTGGTGGCGGGGGTGGCGCCCGAGCGGCTGAGCGCCATGACCGGGCACGAGCTGTACGGACCCGAGGACCTGCGGCCCGCGGCCGGGTCCGGATCCGGGGCAGGGACCGCTCCCGGCCGGTTCACGGTGTTCCTGGCGCTGCGCGGACGCCCCGGGCCCGGTGCCGTCCACCGGACGGTGGTGCACACCCCCGACCGCACGGCCGAGCTGGACCGCCTCCACCGCGCCACGGACGAGCCGGTGCGGCCCACCGTGACGGTGCTGCGGCCGGACGACCCCGCCCTGCGCCCCGACGCGGAGCACGAGTCCGTGGTGCTGTCGGCCGTGTCGCCGCCCGGTGCGAAGGGTGCCGAGGAGCGGTTCGCGGACCTGCTCGTCGAGGCCGCCGAGCAGGCCGTACCCGGGCTGCGCGAGCGACTGCTGTGGCGCGAGGTCCGGGCCCCGGGCGCCGGGGACGAGGGGACGGACTCAGCGTCCGGCGCGCTCGCCGCCCCCGCGCTCGCCGCCGGTGCCGGCCGCTTCCTGCGGCCGTCCAACGTGACCGCGCTGCCGGGGCTGTACCGGGTGGGCGGCCGGTCGCATCCCGGCGGCGGTCTCCCGCACGCCGGGATGTCGGGCGCGCTGGTCGCCGGACTGATCGTGGAGGGGCCGGACTTCCGGGGCTCGCAGTGAGGGCCCCGGCCCCGGGGGCACGACGGCCTCCGGACCGGCGGAACCCGGACCGTCAGAAACGGTACTGCTCGTCGTAACCGTTGCCCTGCTGCTGTCCGTCGCCCTGGTACGGGTACTGCTGCTGCTCCTGGCCGTGTTCGCCGCCGTACTGGCCGTCGGTGCTGCGCTGCTGCGGCACCCACACCCCGCCGGCCGGGGTCTCGCCGCCGTAGCCGCCGGCGTACTGGTCCTGGCCGTAGTTCTGCTGGCCGTACTGGTTCCCGTAACCGGAGGTGTCGTACGAGGTGCCGCCGCCGTAGGTCTGGGTGCCGATGTACGGGTCGGAGTAGGCCGCGTACTGCTGCTGGCCGGTGGTGTCGTAGCCGTACTGCTGGTAGCCGGAGTAGCCGTCGTAGGAGTACGACTGGTCGGCGCCCTGGGCGGCCGTCGCGTACTGGTCCTGGGGCTGGCCCTCGGCGGCGTAGGAGTTGTTGCCGTAGACGCCGTAGGAGCCGGTGTCGTCGGGCATCGGCTGCGGCTCGTACACCGCGGTGGACTCGGCGGCCGCGGGCTCGCCGGAGCGGTCCGCGGTGAACACGTCGTCGCGCTCGTAGCCGTCGTCCTGGAGGTAGGCCGCCTTCTCCGCCGCGTACGCCGCCTTGTCGTCGGCGTGGTCGCCGTCGTCGTAACCGTCCGTGCGGGCCTCCTGGCCGGAGACCTCCAGGTCCGAGTCGTCCTCCGCCCTGCCGCGACGGCGCGCGAAGCCCGCGACGCCACCGATGCCCTCGTCGTCCTCGTCCGGGCGCTTGACCGCCCAGCCGGCCGCGAAGCCGCGCCGGAACGACAGGGTGACGTAGGTCTGGCCGACCGCGAAGGCGGCGGCACCCAGTCCGATGACGATCACGGACGGGATGAGCACGCCGAGCACGACGCCGAGGAAGCCGCCGAAGGCGAGCAGTCGCCAGCGCAACCGCGCCTTGTACTGCAGCAGCACCTCGCCGAGCAGCCACAGTGCGACGATGCCGAACGCGATGTAGAGGACCGTCCAGCCCATGTACGCCCCTCTCCCAGTGGCCGCTACGCAGTGTGTCGTATCTGGGTACGGCCGGTCTAGGCCTGCGGCGGTTGGTGCAGGCCCAGATTCTCGTAGATCTCCAGCGTAGCCGTGGAGTTGTTGAGCGTGATGAAGTGCAGTCCGGGCACTCCCTCGGCCTGCAGCCGCGCGCAGAACTCCGTGGCGTACTCGATGCCAATGGAGCGTACAGCGGCCGGATCCTCTTTCGCTGTGAGGATCCGCTCTTTCAGGCCTTCCGGGATCGCGGCGTTGCTCAATTGTGGCAGTCGTTCCAGCATCTTGACGCTGGTGACCGGCATGACCTCGGGGATCACCGGGGTCTCGCAGCCGGCCGCCTCCACCCGGTCGCGCAGCCGCAGGTACGACTCCGGTTCGAAGAACATCTGCGTGATGGCGTAGTCGGCGCCGGCCCGGCACTTGTCGACGAAGTGCGCGACGTCGGACTCCCAGTCCGCGGAGCGCGGGTGCATCTCCGGAAAGGCGGCCACGCCCACGCAGAAGTCGCCGGACTCCTTGATGAGTTGGACGAGTTCGGCGGCGTAGGTCAGACCCTGCGGGTGCGGCACCCAGTCGGCCATGGGGTCGCCGGGCGGGTCGCCGCGCACCGCGAGCATGTTGCGGATCCCGGCGTCGGCGTACTGCCCGATGATGTTGCGCAGCTCGGCGACGGAGTGGTCGACCGCGGTGAGGTGGGCGACCGGGGTGAGGGTGGTGTCCGAGGCGATCTGCTCGGTCGCCCGCACGGTGCCGGAACGGGTGGAGCCGCCCGCGCCGTACGTCACGGAGACGAAGTCCGGGGCGACCGCCTCGACCCGGCGCAGCGCGTTCCACAGGTTGCGCTCGCCCTTCTCCGTCTTCGGGGCCCAGAACTCGAAGGAGTGGACCGTCTTGCCGGTGGCGAGCATGTCGCGCACGGTACGCGCGCGGTCGGTCCGGGTGGACGCGGTTCCAAGGGCCATACCCGCAGGTTAGCCAGGGGGCGGCGGACACCCAACCGAATGCGGGAAATTTGCCCGAATTGTCGACTTGTTGTCCACCCCTTGGACAGGGCGTCGCCCTGCGACACCTGGCGACGCCCGGGACGTCACGCGTTCCGCAGCCGCTCGGCGAACTCCGCCGCCGCCGCGCCCGGATCGTCCGCCCCGGTGATCGCCCGTACGACGACGACCCGGCGGGCGCCCGCGTCGAGCACCTCGTCGAGGTTGCCGAGGTCGATGCCGCCGATCGCGAACCAGGGACGGCCGGTGGCGAGGGCCGCGGTGTGGCGCACCAGGTCGAGGCCGGGCGCGTGGCGTCCGGGCTTGGTGGGCGTCGGCCAGCAGGGGCCGGTGCAGAAGTAGTCCACGCCGTCCTGGACGGCGGCGGCCTCCGCCTCGGCCGCGGAGTGCGTGGAGCGGCCCACGAGGACGTCGTCGCCGAGGATCGCGCGGGCGGCGGGGACCGGGAGGTCGCCCTGGCCGAGGTGGAGCACCCGGGCCCCGGCGGCGTGCGCCACGTCCGCGCGGTCGTTGACCGCGAGCAGCTTGCCGTGCCGGGCGCAGGCCTCGACGAGGACCGCCAGATGGTCCAGCTCCTCGGCCGCCTCCATGCCCTTGTCGCGCAGCTGCACGATGTCGACCCCGCCGGCCAGGACCGCGTCCAGGAACTCCGCGAGGTCGCCCTGCTCCTTCCGGGCGTCCGTGCAGAGGTAGAGCCGGGCGTCGGCGAGCGCGGCGCGTGCGGTGGCGGCGGTGTCGGGCATGCGTGGGTCCCCCCGGAGCCCCTGGCGGGGCGGTGTGCGATGACGTACGGCCGCGGTGCGCCACTGCCGTGGGCCGCGGCCGTACGTCGGACGGTTGTTCGGATCAGCAGGTCAGACGGCGAGCGCCTGGGCGCGGCGCTTCACCTCCGTGCCGCGATTCTCGCTCAGGGCCTGCGCGGGGGTGCCGGGCAGGCTCGGGTCGGGAGTGAACAGCCACTCCAGCATCTCCTCGTCGGAGAAGCCGTCGTCCCGCAGCAGCGTCAGGGTCCCGGTCAGGCCCTTGACGACCTTGTCCTCGTCGATGAAGGCGGCGGGGACGTGCAGCGCCCGGTTCTCGCCCCGGCGTACGGCGATGAGCTGGCCCTCCTTGACCAACTGCCGCACCCGGGTCACCTCGACGTCGAGCATCTCGGCGATGTCGGGAAGGGTGAGCCAGGCGGGGACGAGAGCATCAATCTTTGCGTCAATCTCGGTCACGCCTTCAAGACTGCCATCCCGGACCGGCCGTGCACAGCCGGGCTGCCCCCGGCGGGCTACGCCGTCGCCGCCTTCAGCGGTCGCGCGGGGTCCTCCAGCAGCACGGGGTCCATCGCCGCCCCGGCCTCGATCAGCCGCCGGCCCTGGGCCAGGTCCCGGGGGCGCCCCACGGCGAGCAGCGCGACCAGGCGGTTCTCGCGCAGCCAGCACACGGTCCACGCGGGACCGGACGGGTCGCCGCGCCACACGGTCGCGTCGGCGCCGGTGTGGTGGCCCGCGTACTGCACGAAGCGCCCGAACTGCTCGGACCAGAAGTAGGGCACCGGGTCGTAGAACACCGGGGGCTCGTCGGTGGCCTCGCCGACGATGTTCGCCGCGACCGTGCGCGGCCCCTGGAGGGCGTTGTCCCAGTGGTGGACCAGCAGGCGCTCGCCGTACCTGCCCGAGGGGAAGGAGGCGCAGTCGCCGACCGCGTAGACGTCGGGGACGGAGGTGCGCAGGCAGGCGTCGGCCAGGATCTCGCCGTGCGGGCCGAGGGCGATGCCGGAGCCGGCCAGCAGGTCCGTGGCGGGGCGGGCCCCGATACCGACCACGACCGCGCCCGCGGGCAGCCGGGTGCCGTCGTCGAGCACCACCTCGCCGGGCTCGACGTGTGTCACGCGCGCGTGGGTGCGCAGTTCGGCGCCGCTGTCGGCGTACCAGCCGGTCATCGGGGCGGCCACCTCGGCGGGCAGCGCGCCGGCCAGCGGGCGGTCCGCCGCCTCGACGACCGTCACCGCGCAGCCCGCCTCCCGGGCGGCCGTCGCGAACTCCGCGCCGATCCAGCCCGCGCCGACGACCACGATGTCGTGCTGCCGGGCCAGTACCGGCCGCAGCCGCGCGGTGTCGTCGAGGGTGCGCAGCAGGTGCACGCCGGGCACCCCCTCCGTGCCGGGCAGCCGGATCGGCTCGGCGCCGGTGGCGAGGACCAAAACGTCGTAGGGCACCGCGACCGGCCCCACGCCGGAGCCGGGAGCCTCGGAGGTACCGCCTGCGGTGTCCACCTCCCGGTCGTCCGGGCGGACGCCCAACACCTCGCAGCCCAGGCGCAGTTCGATGCCGAGCGCCTCGAAGTCGACGTCGAAGGCGGAGTCCTCGGCCTTGCCGAGCAGCACGGCCTTGGACAGCGGGGGCCGGTCGTAGGGCTGGTGGGGCTCGGCGCCGAGCACGGTCACCGGGCCGGTGAAATCCTGCTCCCGGAGGGCGACCGCGGTCTGCACCCCGGCCATGCCCGCGCCGACGACGACCACGCGCCGCTGTCCCGAGGTCACTCGTTGCTGCGTCTGCTCGCTCACTCGATCACCATAGACAACCGGCCGTCCGACGTTCGGAGGTCGGCTCCCTCACCGGCTCCGGCTACCCGGCCGGTTCCTCGACCACGCTGGTGCCGCTGCCCGGCCGCGACTCCCACTCCCAGGTCTCCTCCAGCCGCACCCGGCCGTCGGGGAGTTCGACGACCGTCGACACACAGCGGCCGCTCGCCGTGGTGCCGTCCTGGACCAGCTGCACGTACCGGAAGTCCAGCCGGTCACCCGACCGGGTACCCACCAGCCGCCCGCGCACGACATCGCCACCCGCGTACTCGGCCCAGATCGCGCCGTCCTCCTCGTGGTACGTGAACCGGGTGCGGGTGCCGACCTGACCTGCGGCCTGGTCGGCCACCGGGGCGAGGACGAGACCGTCGAGCGAACGGGCCATGGGCGAAGGCTCCCTTACTGAGACTTACGGCATCGGGCTAGGGTGGTCAACGTAAAGCACTCGCGGGAGCCCGGACGCACCGGGCTGAGAGGGAGGCTGGCGGCCTCCGACCGTACGAACCTGATCCGGGTCATGCCGGCGAAGGGAGGGGCTGGACGCCCATGTCGCCTACGCGTACGTCAGACGTCCTCGTCGTGGGGGGCGGGATCATCGGACTCGTGACGGCCTGGCGGGCCGCGCAACGCGGGTTCGCCACGGCCGTGGTGGATCCCGAGCCCGGCGGCGGGGCCGCGCAGGTGGCGGCCGGGATGCTGGCCGCCGTCACGGAACTGCACTTCGGCGAGCAGACCCTGCTCGGCCTGAACCTCGCCTCGGCCCGCCGCTGGCCGGACTTCGCGGCGGAGCTCACCGACTGCACCGGCCACGACCTCGGCTACCGCCGCTGCGGCACGCTCGCCGTGGCGCTGGACGCCGACGACCGGGCCGAACTGCGCGAACTGCACGCCTTCCAGCGGCAGTCGGGGCTGGAGTCCGAGTGGCTGTCCGGGCGGGAGTGCCGACGGCTGGAACCGATGCTCGCGCCGAGCGTGCGCGGCGGGCTGCGGGTCGACGGCGACCACCAGGTCGATCCACGACGCCTCGCGGCCGCCCTGGTGGCCGCGTGCGAGCGGTCGGGGGTGGTGTTCCACCGGGAGTGGGCCGAACGGCTGGAGGTCGCCCGGGGGCGGGCGACGGGGATCGTCACCCGCGAGGGCACGACGTCGGCCGCGGAGCAGGTGGTGCTCGCGGCGGGCAGCCTCAGCGGGCGGCTCGCGGGGCTCCCGCCGGACCTGCGGCCGCCGGTGCGGCCCGTGAAGGGGCAGGTGATCCGGCTGGCCGTGCCGCCGCGGTACGCGCCCTTCCTGAACCGGACCGTACGGGCCGTGGTGCGCGGCGGGCACGTCTACCTGGTGCCGCGGGAGAACGGCGAGCTGGTCGTCGGCGCGACGAGCGAGGAACTGGGCTGGGACACCACGGTGACCGCCGGGGGCGTGTACGAGCTGCTGCGCGACGCGCACGAGCTGGTGCCGGGCCTGACCGAGCTGCCCCTCACCGAGACCCGGGCCGGGCTGCGCCCCGCCTCCCCGGACAACGCGCCGCTGCTCGGCCCGACCGGACTGGACGGCCTGCTGCTGGCCACCGGGCACCACCGCAACGGTGTGCTGCTCACCCCGGTCACCGGCGACGTGCTCGCGCACACGCTGGCCACCGGTTCGCTGCCGGACGAAGCCCGTCCCTTCACCCCCCGGCGGTTCGCCGCCGCCGCACTCACGGAGCAGCCCGTATGAGCGTCCCGGCCACTCCCGCCCCCGCCGTCAGCGTCTCCGTCAACGGCGAGCCCCGGCTGATCGCGGCCGGCACGGCCCTCGACGTCCTGGTTCGCACGCTCACCGCGGCGCCGTCCGGCGTGGCCGCCGCGGTCAACGAGACCGTCGTCCCGCGCGGGCAGTGGCCCGCCACGGCCCTGTCCGAGGGCGACCGCGTCGAGGTCCTCACCGCCGTCCAGGGAGGCTGACCCATGGCCGACGATCCCCTCGTCCTCGGCGGTACGTCCTACTCGTCCCGGCTGATCATGGGTACGGGCGGCGCGCCCAGCCTCGACGTGCTGGAACGCGCGCTGGTCGCCTCCGGCACCGAGCTGACGACGGTCGCGATGCGCCGGGTGGACGCCTCGGTGCACGGGTCCGTGCTGTCGGTGCTGGAGCGGCTCGGCATCCGGGTGCTGCCGAACACGGCCGGCTGCTTCACCGCGGGCGAGGCCGTGCTGACCGCGCGGCTGGCCCGGGAGGCGCTCGGCACCGACCTGGTCAAGCTGGAGGTCGTCGCCGACGAGCGGACCCTGCTGCCCGACCCGGTCGAGCTGCTGGACGCGGCGGAGACGCTGGTGGACGACGGGTTCACGGTGCTGCCGTACACGAACGACGATCCGGTGCTGGCGCGCAGGCTCCAGGACGTGGGGTGCGCCGCGGTCATGCCGCTGGGGTCGCCGATCGGGTCGGGGCTCGGGATCCGCAACCCGCACAACTTCCAGCTGATCGTCGAGCAGGCGCAGGTGCCGGTGATCCTCGACGCGGGCGCCGGTACGGCGTCGGACGTGGCGCTGGCGATGGAGCTGGGGTGCGCCGGGGTGATGCTCGCCTCGGCGGTGACCCGGGCGCAGGAGCCGGTGCGGATGGCCGCCGCCATGCGGTACGGGGTGGAGGCGGGGCGGCTGGCCCGGCTGGCCGGCCGGATCCCCCGGCGGCACTTCGCCCAGGCGTCGTCACCGGTGGCCGGACTGGCCGCGCTCGATCCCGAGCGTCCGGCCTTCTAGGGCGTGTTTCGAAAGTCCCGTCTGCCCGGCGGCGTCTGGCACGCGCGCCGGACGGACGTACGAGGCACGCCCAGGGCCACGCGGCAGGCGGACTGCCGGGGCACGCCCCGGGTGGCGCGCCGAGCGGACTTCCGCGTCCGCCCGGGAGCCGCCGCGGCGGGCGGGACATGCGGGACCCGCCCGAGGTGCCGCGGCGGACGGGGCTTTCCCGAGACGCCCCCGGCGCCGCGGCGGGCGAGGGTCGCCCCCCGCCTCCTGCGCGCCGGCGCCCCGAGGGCATCGGACCGGCGGCCCCGCACGCCGGTCCGGCGGCCGCGGTCACCGGATGGTGATCGTGACCGTCGATCCCTTGGGCGCCTTGTCGCCGGCCTTCACCGACTGCTTCTTGACCGTGTCGCCGAACAGACCGAGCAGGCCCCGGTCCTCCTCGACCTGGAAACCGGCGGCCTCCAGCCGGCTCCTGGCGTCGTCGACACCGGCGCCGACCACGTCCGGGACCGCGACCATCTCCGGGCCCCTGGACAGCGTCAGCGTCACCGTGTCGCCCTCGGCTGCCTGGCCGTCGGCGGCCGGGGTCTGCGCCGCGACCTGCCCGGCGTCGTACTCCGAGTTGACCCGGGCGGTGCCGACCTCCACCTTCAGGCCCGCCTGCGTGAGCGTGGCCTTGGCGTCCGCCAGGTCCTGGCCGGTCACGTCCGGCACGTCCACCGGGCTGCCCTTGCTGACCGTGAGGGCGACCGCCGCGCCGGAGTGCCGCGTCGCGCCCGGCTGCGGGTCGGTGGCGATCACGAAGCCCCGGGGCACGTCGTCGCTGAACTCGCGGGAGACCAGGCCCGGCTCCAGCCCGCTGTCCTTCAGCACCGCCCGCGCCTTGTCCAGCCGGTATCCCGCGAGGTCCGGCACCTTCACCGTCTCCGGGCCCTTGGACAGCGTGATCGTGACGGCGTCGTGGTCGCGGATGCGCTCGCCCGGCGCGGGGTCCGTGCCGATGACCGTGCCGCGCTCGACGGTGTCGCTGTAGGCCTGCTTGACCGTGCCGACCTTCAGCCCGGCCGCCTGGAGCCGGTCCCTGGCCTGGGCCTCGGTCTTCGCCAGCAGCGGCGGGACCTTGGTGAACTGGCCGGAGTTGATGTACCAGACTCCGGTGCCGACTCCGAACACCACCAGGACGGCCGCGACGACCAGGGCGAGCCGCCGGGACCCGGTCGCCTCCCGCCGCGGCGGGAGCGGCGGCGGGCTCTGGAGCCTGCTGGTGCGCCGGACCCCCGCCCGGGGCTCGTCGTCCTCGTTGACGGGCAGCGGCCGCGGCATGGTCAGTGCCCGCGGGATGACGCTCGTACGGTCCTCGGCGTTGTCGTGCGACGGCGCCACCGCCTGCGGCGGCATCGCGTCCAGCTGGTCCTCGCTCAGCGCCTCCCGCGTCAGGCGCACCTGCGCCAGCAGTTCCACGGCGTCGTGGGGCCGGACGTCCGGGGTGCGCGCGGTGGCCGTCGCGACCAGTTCGTCCAGCGGGTACGGCAGCCCCGGCACGACGGCCGAGGGCGGCGGCACGTCGTCGTGGAGGTGCTTGTAGAGCACCACGGCGGGGGAGTCGCCCTCGTGCGGCCGGTCGCCGGTCAGCATCTCGTACAGGACGACACCGCACGCGTACACGTCCACACGCGGATCGGCGGTGCCGTTCTCTATCTGCTCGGGCGCGAGATAAGAGACGGTGCCCAGCACCGTCCCCGTGGTGTTGGTGACCGTGTCCACGGCCCGTACCAGCCCGAAGTCGGCGACCTTGACCCGTCCGTCGTCCCCTATGAGGACGTTCTCGGGCTTCATGTCCCGGTGCACGAACCCGGCCCGGTGGGCGGCGCCCAGCGCGGCCAGCACCGGTTCCAGGATGTCCAGGGCGGCCCGCGGTTGCAGCGCCCCGCGCTCGCGCAGCACGTCACGCAGGGTGCAGCCGGCCACGTACTCCATGGCGAGGTACACGTACGACCCGTCGTTGCCCTGGTCGAAGACCTGGACGACGTTGGGGTGCGCGAGCCGTGCCACGGACTTCGCCTCCCGGATGAACCGTTCGACGAAGGAGCCGTCCACCGCGAGCGTCGGGTGCATCACCTTGAGCGCGAGAACGCGGTCCAGGCGGGTGTCCACGGCCCGGTAGACCGTGGCCATCCCGCCGACGGCGATCCGCGCGTCGACGCGATACCGGCCGTCGAGCACCTGCCCGACGAGGGGGTCCTGAAGGGTCGTATCCACGGGCTGAGTGTACGAGCCAGGGCGGACGGACCTCCCGCTGAAGCCGGTATCGGGTGATACTGCAGCTGACCTGTGACGCTTCCCACGCTCGCGTAGCCGGAGGCCGCTCCCGTTCCCGGGCGTCCCGGCGGCCGGTGCCGGGACGCGCCGGGCGCCATGACACCCTGAACAGGTGAGACACGAGCAGTCCGGCCCCTCCCGCAACCCCGTCGGCGGTCACGTCCCCGTCGCCGGCGGCCTGAATTCGGTGGGGATGACGTACGCCCGCGACCTGGGGGCTGAGGCCGTGCAGGTCTTCGTCGCCAACCCGCGCGGCTGGGCCACCCCGCCCGGCGACCCGCGGCAGGACGAGGCGTTCCGCGCGTCCTGCGCGGACGGGTCGGTCCCCGCGTACGTGCACGCCCCGTACCTGATCAACTTCGGCTCGCACACCGAGGCGACCGTGGAGCGGTCCGTGGAGTCCCTGCGGCACTCGTTGCGGCGCGGGCGGGAGATCGGCGCGCTCGGCGTGGTCGTGCACACCGGGAGCGCGACCGGCGGCCGGGAGCGGTCCGTGGCCCTGCGGCAGGTGCGGGAGCGGCTGCTGCCGCTGCTGGAGGAGCTCACCCACGACGACGACCCGTACCTCCTGCTGGAGTCGACCGCGGGCCAGGGTTCCTCGCTGTGCTCCCGGACCTGGGACTTCGGGCCGTACTTCGAGGCGCTGGACGCCCATCCGAGGCTGGGCGTGTGCCTGGACACCTGCCACATCTTCGCGGCCGGCCACGACCTGACCGGTCCGGACGGGATGCATCAGACCCTGGACCTGCTGGTGGACACGGTCGGCGAGGGCCGGCTGAGGCTGATCCACGCCAACGACTCCAAGGACGTGGCGGGCGCCCACAAGGACCGGCACGAGAACATCGGCGCCGGTCACATAGGCGAGGACCCGTTCCGGGCGCTGATGACCCACCCCGCGACGGCGGGCGTCCCGCTGATCATCGAGACGCCGGGCGGCAAGGAAGGGCACGCGGCCGACGTGGAGCGGCTGAAGAAGCTCCGCGACTGCTGACCCGGGGCCGCTGACCCGCGACTGCCGGCCCGGGGCTCGGGGCTCAGAGCTCGGGGCCGTCCCCGGGCTTCTCCTGGTACGAGTAGCGCTGCTCCCGCCAGGGGTCGCCGATGTTGTGGTAGCCCCGCTCCTCCCAGAAGCCGCGGCGGTCGGCGGTCATGTACTCCACGCCGCGGACCCATTTGGGGCCCTTCCAGGCGTACAGGTGCGGGACGACCAGGCGGAGCGGGAAGCCGTGTTCCGCCGTGAGCAGCTCGCCGTCCTTGTGGGTGGCGAAGATGGTGCGCTCGGCGGCGAAGTCCGCCAGCCTGAGGTTGGAGCTGAAGCCGTACTCCGCCCACACCATCACATGGGTGACGGCCGGGGCGGGCGGGGCGAGCTCCAGGACGGCGCGGGCCGGGATCCCGCCCCACTCGGCGCCGAGCATGCTGAACTTCGTCACACAGTGCAGATCGGCCACCACGGTGGTGTACGGCAGGGCCGTCAGCTCCTCGTGGTTCCAGCAGCTCTTGTCACCGTCGGCGGTGGCCCCGAAGACCCTGAACTCCCAGCGCTCGGGTCGGAACTTGGGTACCGGTCCGTAGTGCGTGACGGGCCAGCCGCGCTGGATTCGCTGTCCCGGCGGAAGCTCGGACCGTGCCGCTTCGCCTGATTCGCGCTCCACCGGATGACCCATGCCTCCATCCTGACAGACCCCGGGCAGTGCCCATGACCAAGGGAACAAAGTCACCCAAACCGTACTGAGCATGCACTTACTTACTAAGTACGCACTTACTGGACGATCTTCTACGGCGGTGCAATCATGCGGCCGCAACCACCGCAGTTCCCCACGTGGAAGGAGCCTGACGCGATGCAGGGCGACCCCGAGGTCATCGAGTTCCTGAACGAGCAGCTCACCGGTGAGCTCACCGCGATCAACCAGTACTTCCTGCACGCCAAGATGCAGGAGAACTTCGGCTGGACGAAGCTCGCGAAGTACACGCGGCACGAGTCGTTCGACGAGATGAAGCACGCCGAGGTGCTCACCGACCGGATCCTGTTCCTCGACGGGCTGCCGAACTACCAGCGTCTGTTCCACGTGCGGGTGGGACAGACCGTCAAGGAGATGTTCGAGGCCGACCGGCAGATCGAGGTGGAGGCGATCGACCGCCTCAAGCGCGGCATCAAGGTGATGCGCGAGAAGGGCGACATCACGTCGGCGAACATCTTCGAGTCGATCCTGGAGGACGAGGAGCACCACATCGACTACCTCGACACCCAGCTGGAGCTGCTGGAGAAGCTCGGCGAGGCGCTCTACCTCGCGCAGCTGATCGAGCAGCCGGAGAGCTAGGGCCGCGGCACCGAGGCCCGTCCGGCTCTAGGCGGCCTCGTCCAGGGCGGACAGGACCGGCTCGCCCTGGTCGGCCATCTCGCGGCGCGGACACGCCCCCCGGCCGAGGATCGCCTGGATCCGCCGTACGCAGGAACCGCAGTCGGTGCCCGCCTTGCAGGCCGAGGCGATCTGGCGCGGAGTGCACGCGCCGTCCGCCGCGTGCTTCTTGACCTGCGCCTCGGTCACCCCGAAGCAGCTGCACACGTACACGCGGATTCACCTCCCGACGGGATCGATCAGTCTTGCCGTCCCGAAGATCGGTGAGGCTTACCTAACCTTACCCGTCGCGCGGAACCCGCAAAAGTGCGAGGGGGCGCGGATCGCATGTGATCCGCGCCCCACTGCCGACACAGCCCCGGTCACTGGTCCCGGTACATCTCCGCGACCAGGAACGCCAGGTCGAGCGACTGGCTGCGGTTCAGACGCGGGTCGCAGGCCGTCTCGTAGCGCTGGTGCAGGTCGTCGACGAAGATCTCGTCGCCGCCGCCCACGCACTCCGTGACGTCGTCGCCGGTGAGCTCCACGTGGATGCCGCCCGGGTGCGTGCCCAGGCCCTTGTGGACCTCGAAGAAGCCCTTGACCTCGTCGAGCACGTCGTCGAAGCGGCGGGTCTTGTGGCCGGAGGCAGCCTCGAAGGTGTTGCCGTGCATCGGGTCGGTCACCCAGGCCACGGTGGCGCCGGAGGCGGTGACCTTCTCGACCAGCTCGGGCAGCTTGTCGCGGACCTTGTCCGCGCCCATCCGCACGATGAAGGTGAGACGGCCCGGCTCACGGTCGGGGTCCAGGCGGTCGATGTACCGCAGCGCCTCCTCGGCCGTGGTCGTCGGGCCGAGCTTGATGCCGATCGGGTTGCGGATCTTCGAGGCGAACTCGACGTGCGCGTGGTCCAGCTGCCTGGTGCGCTCGCCGATCCACACCATGTGCGCCGAGACGTCGTAGAGCTGACCGGTGCGCGAGTCGACCCGGGTCAGGGCGGACTCGTAGTCGAGCAGCAGCGCCTCGTGCGAGGAGTAGAACTCGACGGTCTTGAACTCCTCCGGGTCCGTGCCGCAGGCCCGCATGAAGTTCAGCGCGTTGTCGATCTCGCGCGCGAGCTGCTCGTAGCGCTGCCCGGACGGGGACGACTTCACGAAGTCCTGGTTCCAGGCGTGCACCTGGCGCAGGTCGGCGTAACCACCGGTGGCGAAGGCGCGCACCAGGTTGAGCGTGGAGGCGGAGGCGTTGTACATGCGCTTCAGCCGCGCGGGGTCCGGGACCCGGGCCGCCTCGGTGAAGTCGAAGCCGTTGACGGAGTCGCCCCGGTAGGTGGGCAGGGTCACCCCGTCGCGGGTCTCGGTGCCCTTGGAGCGCGGCTTGGAGTACTGGCCGGCGATCCGGCCCACCTTGACCACGGGCACGGACGCGGCGTACGTGAGCACGGCGCCCATCTGGAGGAGCGTCTTGAGCTTGGCCCTGATGTGCTCGGCGGACACCGCGTCGAAGGACTCGGCGCAGTCACCGCCCTGGAGCAGGAACGCGTCACCGCGGGCGACGGCGGCCATCCGGGCACGCAGTTGGTCGCACTCGCCGGCGAACACCAGGGGCGGATACGACTCGAGCTCGGCGATCACATCGCGCAGAGCCTCGGCATCCGGGTACTCGGGCTGCTGCGCCGCGGGCAGGTCTCGCCAAGTCGCCTGAGCGGCGACACTTCGGGAATCAGCGTTCACGGTCACGCACTCAACACTACGGGGTCGCGTCGAGTCCTTTTCGCCCGGCTCGACAGGTGAGACGGCGTCTCACTCACATGTGCACCGCCGGGGCAGGGTTGGGGTAGGGTGCGTCGCATGTACGCGCTTTCGACCCAGAACTGGTGGTGGACCGCTCATCCGGCGGCCCACTGACTGCGCGTACGCACGACTTCGCGAAGGCCGCCCGAGGGGCGGCCTTCGGTGTTTTCCGAGGCGCGGGCCGTCCCTCTCCACGAGAAGGACACGGACCCATGCAGTTGCTCGACCTGCTCGACGACCCCCGCCCGTTCGCCCTGCTGCGCCGCCGCGCCCCCGGCCACGACGACACGGTCGTGGAGGTGCTCCTCGGTCCGGTGACCGCCTACGACCGGCTCGCCGACCTGCCCGACGAGGGGCTCGCGCTGGTCCCCTTCCGCCAGATCCGCGAACGCGGGTTCGACGTGCGGGACGACGGCACCCCGCTGGTGTTCCTCACCCCCGAGGAGACGTACGCCGTCCCGCTCGCCGACGCCCTGGACCAGCTTCCGGACCACGAGGTGCGGGTGGAGGGCGGCGGCTTCGACGTCGGCGACGAGGAGTACGCCGACATCGTCGGGCGGGTGCTGCGCGAGGAGATCGGGCGGGGCGAGGGCGCGAACTTCGTGATCCGGCGGACCTACACGGGCGAGATCCCCGGCTTCGGGCGCGCCGACGCGCTCGCGCTGTTCCGCCGGCTGCTGGCGGGCGAGCGGGGCGCCTACTGGACGTTCGTCGTGCACACCGGGGAGCGCACCCTGGTGGGCGCCAGCCCCGAGGTGCACGTGCGGATGTCCGGCGGCACGGTCGTGATGAACCCGATCAGCGGGACGTACCGCTATCCCGACGCGGGGCCGACGCCTGAGCACCTGCTCGGTTTCCTGGCCGACGGCAAGGAGATCGAGGAGCTGTCGATGGTCGTCGACGAGGAGCTCAAGATGATGTGCACCGTCGGCGACATGGGCGGGGTCGTCGTCGGTCCGCGGCTGAAGGAGATGGCCCACCTCGCGCACACCGAGTACGAGCTGCGCGGCCGTTCCTCGCTGGACGTGCGCGAGGTGCTGAAGGAGACCATGTTCGCGGCCACCGTCACCGGCTCGCCCGTGCAGAACGCCTGCCGGGTCATCGAGCGGTACGAGCCGGTCGGGCCGGACGGTGCCGGGCGCGGCTACTACGCGGGCGCGCTGGCGCTGCTCGGCCGGGACGCGGGCGGCGCCCAGACCCTCGACTCCCCCATCCTCATCCGCACCGCCGACGTCGACGCGGCCGGCCGGCTGCGGGTGCCGGTGGGCGCCACGCTGGTGCGCGGGTCGGATCCGGCGGGCGAGGTCGCGGAGACGCACGCCAAGGCGGCGGGGGTGCTGGCGGCGCTCGGGGTGCGTCCGCCGCGGTCCGGCGCGCGGCGGGCGCTGCCCCGGCTGGCGGACGACCCGCGGGTGCGGGCCGCGCTGGACGGGCGGCGGGCGTCCCTGGCGCCGTTCTGGCTGCGGATGCAGGAGCGGACCGCGCAGCTCGACGGGCACGCCCTGGTCGTCGACGCGGAGGACACCTTCACCGCGATGCTCGCGCACGTGCTGCGCTCCGGCGGGCTGGACGTGACCGTGCGGCGCCATGACGAGCCGGGACTGCGGGAGGCGGTGCTCGCGCACGAGGGGCCGGTCGTCCTCGGTCCCGGCCCCGGCGATCCCTCGGACCTCGCCGACCCCAGGATGCGGCTGCTGCGCGACCTGACCGCCCGGGTGCTCGGGGAGCACCGGCACGGCGTCCTCGGCGTCTGCCTCGGGCACGAGCTGATCGCGGCCGAGCTGGGGCTGCCGATCGTCCGCAAGGAGGTGCCGTACCAGGGGGCGCAGACGGAGATCGACCTGTTCGGGCGGACCGAGACCGTCGGCTTCTACAACAGCTTCGTGGCGCGCTGCGACGAGACGGCGTTCGCGGAGCTGGCCGGGCGCGGCATCGAGGTCAGCCGCGGTGCGGGCGGGGAGGTGCACGCGCTGCGCGGGCCGGGCGGCGCGCACGGCGACGCGTTCGCCGGGATCCAGTTCCACCCGGAGTCGGTGCTGACGCTGAACGGCGCCGCCGTCGTACGGGAGCTGGTCGGTCAGCTGCGCGGCACCAGTACGTTCGCGGAGCGCAGGCCGGCCGTGTAGTCGAGGACGTTCTGCACGGTGGCCTCGACGATCTGGCCCACCGCGTCCACGGTGTAGTACGCCTGGTGGGAGGTGACCAGGACGTTCGGGAAGGTGACCAGGCGGGCCAGGGTGTCGTCCTCGATGGCCTCCATGGACCTGTCGAGGAAGAACAGGCCCGCCTCCGCCTCGTAGACGTCGAGGCCGACGCCGGTGAAGCGGCCCTCGCGCAGTTCGGCGACGAGGGCCGCGGTGTCGACCAGACCGCCGCGGCTGGAGTTGACCAGGATCACGTCGTCCTTCATCAGTTTCAGGGCGGCGGCGTCGATCAGGTCCTGGGTCCCCGGCAGCAGCGGGACGTGCAGGCTGACCAGGTCGGACTCGGCGAGGAGGCGGTCCTTGGGCACATAGGTCATGCCGAGCTCCAGGCAGGCCGGGTTCTCGGCGACGTCCCAGCCGAGCAGCCGCATGCCGAAGCCGTGGGCGATCCTGGCGAACGCCTCCCCGATCTTGCCGGTGCCGACGATCCCCGCGGTACGGCCGTGCATGTCACGGCCCATCAGACCGTCGAGGCGGAAGTCGAAGTCCCGGGTGCGGGTGGCCGCGCGGACGACCCGGCGGTTGACCGCCATGGCGAGGGTCCAGGCGAACTCGGCCACCGAGTAGGGCGAGTAGGACGACACCCGGGCGACCCTCAGGCCGAGCCGCTCGGCGACCTGGAGGTCGATGTTGTTGAAGCCGGTGGAGCGCTGGGCGACCATCCGGGTCCCGCCGGCCGCGAGGATCTCCAGCACGCCGGAGCCGAGGTCGCAGTTGACGCTGGTGCAGACGACCTCGTGGCCCACCGCGATGGGAGCGGTGTCCTCGTTGAGGAAGACGTCCAGGCAGCGGATCTCGTGGTGACCGGCGAACGCCTTCTCCAGCAGGGGCTTCTCGTCCGCCTGGACACCGAAGGCGAGGATCTCCACGACCGCTCCCGTTCCGTTCCCGAGCCGCTGGGCCATGGGCCGATCCTACGGCCCACGACCCGCTGCGGCCGGTGGCGCGGGTTCAGCCGAAGAAGACCCCGACCTCCTGGTACAGCTTCGGGTCCACCGTCTTCAGCCTGGCGGTGGCCTCCGCGATCGGGACGCGGACGATGTCGGTGCCGCGCAGGGCGACCATCTTGCCGAAGTCGCCCTCGTGGACGGCGTCGATGGCGTGCAGTCCGAAGCGGGTGGCGAGCCAGCGGTCGAAGGCGCTGGGGGTGCCGCCGCGCTGGATGTGCCCGAGCACGGTGGTACGGGCCTCCTTGCCGGTGCGCCTCTCGATCTCCTTGGCCAGCCACTCGCCGACGCCGGACAGCCGGACGTGCCCGAAGGAGTCCAGCGACTCGTCCTTCAGGACCATCTCGCCGTCCTTGGGCATGGCGCCCTCCGCGACGACGACGATCGGCGCGTACGACGCCTTGAAGCGGGAGGTGATCCAGGCGCACACCTGGTCGACGTCGAAGCGCTGTTCGGGGATGAGGATGACGTTGGCGCCGCCGGCCAGACCCGAGTGGACGGCGATCCAGCCCGCGTGGCGGCCCATGACCTCGCAGACGAGGACGCGCATGTGCGACTCGGCGGTGGTGTGCAGGCGGTCGATCGCCTCGGTCGCGATGCCCACGGCGGTGTCGAAGCCGAAGGTGTAGTCGGTGGCGGAGAGGTCGTTGTCGATGGTCTTCGGCACGCCGACGCAGGGCACGCCGTAGTCGTCGGACAGCCGGGCCGCGACGCCGAGGGTGTCCTCGCCGCCGATCGTGATCAGGGCTTCGACCTCGTGCTTGGCGAGGTTGTCCTTGATCCGGCGGATGCCGTCGTCCTCGTTCAGGGGGTTGGTCCGCGAGGAGCCGAGGATGGTGCCGCCCCGGGGCAGGATGCCGCGCACCGCCGGGATGTCGAGGCGGACGGTGTCCCCTTCGAGCGGCCCTCGCCAGCCGTCCTTGAAGCCGACGAAGGCATAGCCGTACTCCTGCACGCCCTTGCGGACGATGCCCCGGATGACGGCGTTGAGTCCGGGGCAGTCGCCGCCTCCGGTCAGTACTCCGACCCGCATGGAAATGTCCCTTCGCCACGGTTGCCTGGTGAGGGTCACGGTAATAGTGACCCAGGTCACTTAGGCATGGGCGGGAAGGGCATTTCCGGTGAATTGCGAGGCCGTCGGTTTACGTACCGGGTCTGCTCATCGGGTTGTCCTGCGGCACCGGGCGGTGACCGGCGGGGCCCGCCGGTCGGCTCACTCCTCGTCGAGTCCGCGCTCTATCGCGTACCGGACCAGTTCCACCCGGTTGTGCAGCTGGAGTTTGCCCAGGGTGTTCTGGACGTGGTTCTGCACCGTGCGGTGGGAGATGACCAGACGTTCGGCGATCTGCTTGTAGCTCAGACCCTTGGCGACCAGCCGCAGCACCTCGGTCTCGCGGTCGGTGAGCCGGGGCGCGTCCACCGCGCCGGCCTCGGCCGCGGGCGCCGGCTCGGCGGCCAGGCGGCGGTACTCGCCGAGGACCAGACCGGCGAGACCGGGGGTGAAGACCGGGTCGCCCACGGCCGTCCGGCGCACGGCGTCCAGCAGCTCCTGCGTCGACGCCGACTTCAGCAGATAGCCGGTCGCGCCGGACTTCACCGCCTCCAGGACGTCGGCGTGCTCACCGCTCGCCGACAGCACCAGCACCCGCAGGGACGGGTCGGCGGCGACGACCTCCTTGCACACCTGGACGCCGGGCTTGGCCGGCAGGTTCAGGTCGAGGACCAGGACGTCGGGCCCGGCCGCCTTCGCCCGGCGCACCGCCTGCTCCCCGTCGCCGGCCGTGGCGACCACGTCGAAGCCCGACTCGGCCAGATCGCGGGCGACCGCGTCGCGCCACATGGGGTGGTCGTCGACGACCATGACCCTGATCGGTTCCCGCTGCTCACTCATCGCCGCCGCTCCGCCTTCCCCCACGTCCGTACCCGTCCCGCTTCCCTGCTCGCCCCGCCGCGCCCTGCCCCACGGGCCGCACCGCGTCCTTCGGCACCGTCAGCTCGACCTCCGTGCCCTGTCCCGGGGTCGAGCACAGTTCGGCGCTGCCTCCCAGGTCGCGCAGCCGCCCCCGGATCGACAGGGCCACCCCCAGCCGCCCCTCGCCCTCGGCCTGCGCGAGCCGTCCCTCGGGGATGCCGGGCCCGTCGTCGCGCACGGTCACCACGACCGAGTCCGGCTCGTCCTCGACCAGGATCCAGGCCCGGGCGTCCGCTCCCGCATGCCGGCGCACATTGTCCAGGGCCGCCCCGACGGCCGCGGCCAGCTCCCGCGCGGCGGCCGGCGCCAGCAGCACCGGGGCGCCGGGCTCGGCCAGGCTGACCCGGGCGGCGGCATGGGGGACGAGCAGCGTACGCAGATCCACCGGACCGTCGTCCTCCGGCTCGTCGACCACGACGACGACCGCCCCGTCGGCGGCGTCCCGCGACTCCCGGGACACCGGGACCAGGCCGCCGGAGACCAGGTTGCGCAGCGCCACCTCCTGCTCGCCCGCCATCCGGCCGAGCTCGGCCGCCTCGCCGCCGAGGACCGCGCCGCGCCGCTGGACCATCGCCAGCACCTGGAGCACGCCGTCGTGGATGTCCCGGGCGAGCCGCTCCCGCTCCCGGGTCGTCGCCTCGATCTCCAGGGCACGGGCGAGGGTCCGCTCCGAGGCGCGGGCGACCTCGACGACGTAGCCGATGGCGATGGAGGCGACCCAGACCAGGACCACGTTGTGGACGGTGTCGCGGGTCGGGGCGCCGCGCTCCACGAGGTTCGCCACGGCCACCAGGCTGGAGGCGCCGGCCGCCCAGCGCCAGCCGCCCTTGATGGCGAAGGCCAGCACGGACCCCGCGGTCCATATCGACGGCAGGGTCGGGCCCCCGTCGAGGATGCGCTGATGGGAGTCGGCGACCGGGGTGAGGAGGATGCCGGTGAGCGCGACGGTGAGGTCCGCGGCGAGGAACCCCCTCGTGCAGCTCGCCGCGTTCGCCACCTTCGGCAGGGTGGCCAGGGTCCACCCGGCCAGCACGAGGAAGTAGCAGACCGCCACCCAGGGACGGGCGAAGCCGTCGTAGGCGGTGGCGAACAGGCCGACCGCGTACAGCATGGTCAGCACCCGGTAACCGGTGAGCGCGCGCCACAGCGGCAGCTCCACGGACATGCTCATGACTCTGACGCGCCTGGCCAATCCCCCACGCCCCCCGCCCCGCCCCGGACCGTCGTGCCCCGGGCGCTCTACGTCTGCGACTCGTCCTTCTCGCGCTGTCCCCCGGCCGCCTGCGCGAGCGCGGCCTTCCCCGCTTCCTTCTCCGCCTTCGCGGCGTCCGCGATCTGCCGCTTGGCCGCGGTCGCGTAGATGTCCACGTACTCCTGGCCGGACAGCCGCATGATCTCGTACATGACCTCGTCGGTCACCGCGCGGAGCACGAAACGGTCGTGCTCCATGCCGTGGTAGCGGCTGAAGTCCAGCGGCTTGCCGATCCGGATGCCGGGCCGCACCATCTGCGGCACGACCTGCCCCGGCGGCTGGACCTTCTCCGTGTCGATCATGGCGACCGGGATCACGGGCGCTCCGGTGGCGAGCGCCACGCGCGCGAGGCCGCCGGGCTTGCCCCGGTAGAGACGGCCGTCGGGCGACCGCGTGCCCTCCGGGTAGATGCCGAACAGCTCACCGCGCCTGAGCACCTCTATGCCGCTCTTGATCGCGGCCTCGCCCGCGCCCCGCGCTCCGGAGCGGTCCACCGGGAGCTGGCCGACGCCCTTGAAGAAGGCGGCCGTCAGCCGTCCCTTCACCCCCGGCGTGGTGAAGTACTCGGCCTTCGCGATGAAGGTGACCTTGCGGTCGAGGACCGCGGGCAGGAAGAACGAGTCCGAGAAGGACAGGTGATTGCTCGCAAGGATCGCCGGGCCCTCGGCCGGTACGTTCTCCAGGCCCTCCACCCAGGGCCTGAAGATCATCTTCAGCGGCCCGCCGATGGAAAGCTTCATCGCGCCGTACAACAACCGAGTGCCTCCTGTATGTGTCGGTCAGACCTTAACCCGGAGTGCCGCCAATGGGCCCGACGGCCCTGGTCGGTGTCAGTGCGGTCGCGTACGGTGAACCACACTCGGAAGTGTTCTCGCCCCTGATATGAACAGGAGACCGAAGGTGCCGGTCCTTCCTGGAGCCGAGCCGTACCGCCACGAGGGCGGGGAGGTGGGTGTCCTCCTCTGCCATGGTTTCACCGGCTCCCCGCAGTCGCTGCGCCCCTGGGCCCAGTTCCTCGCCCACCGGTCGCTGACCGTGTCGCTGCCGCTGCTGCCGGGGCACGGCACCCGCTGGGAGGACCTCTGGATCACCGGCTGGCAGGACTGGTACGCGGAGGTCGACCGCGAGCTGCGCGCCCTGCGCGACCGCTGTGCCCGGGTGTTCGTGGCCGGCCTGTCCATGGGCGGCGCGCTGGCCCTGCGGCTCGCCGCCAGGCACGGGGACGCGGTCGACGGCGTCATCGTCGTCAACCCTGCGAACAAGGTCCACGGGCTGTCCGCGTACACCCTCCCGGTCGCCCGCCACCTCGTGCGTACGACCCGGGGCATCGTGAGCGACATCGCCAGGGAGGGCGTGGTGGAGGTCGGCTACGACCGGGTGCCGCTGGACGCGGCGCACTCCCTGCGGAACTTCTTCCGGCTCGTCGACCGCGAACTGCCGCAGGTCACCCAGCCGCTGCTGCTCCTGCGCAGCCCGCAGGACCACGTCGTGCCGCCGGCCGACTCCGCCCGCGTCCTGAGTCGGGTGTCGTCGACGGACGTAACGGAGGTCATGCTGGAACAGAGCTACCACGTGGCGACGTTGGACCACGACGCGAACCGGGTCTTCGAGGAGAGCTACGCCTTCATCGGCCGGCTCGCACCCAGTGTCGGCAAGGAAGGGACGGCCGCAGGTGGCTGAGCACGACTCGGAGCGCGAGGACCGCGAGGAGCGGGAGAACCGCGGGGCGCCCGACGCCCGCGGACAGCGCGACGACCACGGGGAACGTGACGGTCACCGGGAGCGCGACGGTCACCGGGAGCACGAGCCGCAGGACGCCGGGGTGTCCTTCGACGAGGACGCCGCGTGGGCGGCGATCGTCGCGGGCTACGGCGAGGAGCCGCCGGACCCGCCGGGCGCGAAGCCGTTCAAGACGGTCGAGGACCTGGCGCTGCTGGAGGCCGAGCCGAACGACGACAAGCCGGAGGAGAAGCAGCCGGTCAGACCGCTGGGCAGCTCGGTCTCCTTCGCGCCCGGTCTCGGGCCGCGCGACTACACCGCGCCCGAGGCGTCCGAGGACGACTTCGGCGAGGACGACGAGGGCCACTTCGTGCCGCCCGAGCCGCCGCCGCTGCCCGACGCGGACACCACCTCCCGGTTCGCGTGGCTGGGGGTGGTCGGCGGCCCGATACTGCTCCTGGTCGCGGTCGTGCTCGGCTGGGACATGACCTGGTGGCTGACGACGCTCGGCGTCGGCGGCTTCCTGGGCGGCTTCGCCACGCTCGTGGTGCGGATGAGGACGGACGACGAGGACGACGGCGATCCGGGCCGGGGCGCGGTGGTCTGAACCCCGGTCGCGGAACTACGACGCGGGAACCCTGAGGGCGGCCAGCACCGGAAGGTGGTCCGTGGCCGCCCTCAGGTCGGTCTCCGTCACTCCGGGCTGGCCGAGCGGCACCCCGCAGCCCAGCACCTCCACGCCCGCGGTGGCGAAGAGCGCGTCGATGCGCTGGTGGGGGTCGGTGGAGGTGGAGGTGTACTCGCCGCCCCAGGGCGCGGTGGCCCGGCAGTCCTGGAGCCCCTCGGCGAGCCGCCGGAAGGTGCGGCCGGTGGGGTGTTCGTTGAGGTCGCCGCCGGCGACCGCGTGCTGCACGCCCAGCGCGGCGAGCCGGTCGAGGAGCATCCCGCCCTGCGCCTGGCGCTCCTCGCGCTGAAGGCTGAGATGGCAGCTCAGCACGCCGAGCCGGGCCGAGCCGAACCGGACCACGGCCGTCGCGAAGCCGCGTCGGTGCAGCCCGGGGGTCAGCGGCAGCAGCACGTCCTCGGTGCTCTCCACGGTGGCGCGCAGCGAGGCGAGGAGCGCGGGCCCCGCGGCCGTGGCGCCGCCGGAGAGGATCACCTGTCCGGACGCGGCGGCCAGCCGGGCCAGTTTCTTGCGCCAGCGGAAGAACCGCGGCGCCTCCTGGATCAGGACCAGGTCGGGGGCGCAGGCGCCGATCACCCGGGCGAGCGCGGCGGTGTCGTCGCGCATCGAGCGGATGTTGTAGGAGAGGACGCGGATGACGGCCGAACCGTCGGGCTCGGTACGGGAGGCCGGAAGCAGCGGGAGCGACGTCGCCATGCACGCAAGATACGCCGTGGCCGTCCCCGGCGAACGCCGTTGCCGACGGTTCCCGGTCACCCGTCCCGCACCGACCGTCACCGGCCCGCGCGGACCCACCCCGGGACACGCTGACGCCCCGCGCCCCGGGTCGGGGTGCGGGGCGTCAGCGTGTCGCGGGTGGGGCCGTCACATGATGGGGTCGGGCTCCCGGGCCAGGTCGGCCGCGCCGACCAGGCCGGCCTTGTTGCCGAGCTGGGCCGCGATCACATCGGCGACCGGACGCCAGTTGCCGCCGACCAGCCAGCGCTTGTACGACTTGCGGATCGGGTCGAGGACCAGCTCGCCCTCGTCCGAGAGGCCGCCGCCGACGATGAACGCCGAGGGGTCGAAGAGCGAGGCCAGGTCGGCGAGGCCGGCACCGGCCCAGCGGGCCAGCTCGCGGTAGGAGTCGACGGCGACCGGGTCGCCCTGCCGGGCGGCCATGGAGATGTGCTTGCCCTCGATGCCGTCGGGGGTGCCGTCACCCAGGGCGAGCAGCACCTCGGCGTGCTCGGGGGTGGCGTTGGCGCGCTGCTTGGCGTACCTGACGAGGGCGCGGCCGGAGGCGTACTGCTCCCAGCAGCCCTGCGAGCCGCAGCCGCACAGCAGACCGTCCGGCACCATCCGGATGTGGCCGAACTCGGCGGCCACGCCGAAGTGGCCGCGGCGCAGCTTGTTGCCGATGATGATGCCGCCGCCGAGGCCGGTGCCGAGGGTGATGCAGATGACGTTGCGGTGGCCCTTGCCGGCGCCGAACTTGTACTCGCCCCAGGCCGCCGCGTTGGCGTCGTTCTCGACCACCACGGGGAGGCCCACGCGGGCCTCGACCTCGTCCTTCAGCGGTTCCTGACGCCAGTCGATGTTGGGCGCGAAGTACACGGTGGAACGCTGCCGGTTGACGTAACCGGCCGCCCCGATACCCACGCCGACGATGTCGTGCCCGGCACGCGCGCCCTCCACCGCCGAGGCGATGGCGTCCACGATGGCCTCGGACGTGGTGGGGGTCGGCACCTTGAAGGTCGAGAGGATGTTGCCTTCCTCGTCGACCACGCCGGCCGCGATCTTCGTGCCGCCGATGTCGACGCCGATGGTGAGTCCCATGAATCCCTCAGTTTCGGTCGAGCCCCGCTAAGGCCAACCGTACCCGAGGGGACCGTCAGTCCAAGTCGATGCGCTCACCCGGACCGGCGTCGTCACCCCGGTCGCGGCGCTCGCCGTCGTCCTTCGGGCCGCCGCGGAGGTCGTCGGCGCGGGCCGTCCAGCGAGTTTCCTGGCCCTGGACGGCGGAGCGGTAGGCGGCGAGCAGTTCCTCCCCGGCCGCGGCGAGATGGTCGAAGACGTCCGGATTGCGCTCCAGTACGGGCTCCACGGCGGCCTTCGCCTGCTGCACGACCTGGCGCACCACCTGCTGCGCCGCCGGTCCGGCGACCGCCCCGAGCAGCGGTGACCGCACGGTGGACAGCTTGTCGGCGACGGCGTCGACGAGCTTGCGCAGCTCCTCGGCGGCGGAGCCGGGAGGCCGGCCGGAGTCGGTGCGGCGGCGGGCCCGCTCGGCTTCGAGGTCCTCGGCACAGGCCTTGGCCCAGGCGTCGTCGTCGGTCGCCCGGGGCCCCGGGTTCTCGGCTTCGCTCATGACGGACTCCTGACTACGGTTCGCCTCTACGACGTTACCCGAACGGCGGTACGTGGCTCACCTGGCCCGCGGCCACAGATCGGGGTCGGGGGCGAACCGGACGCGCAGCTCGCCGTCGCGCAGGGCGGCGCCGTCGACGGTGCAGCGGCGCAGCGCCGAGGGCAGGGCGACGATCCGGCGGAACTGCCCGGCGGTGACGACGAGTTCGTCGCCGCGCCGGACGAGGTCGAGGGACTCGCGTATCGCGCCGGGCAGCGGGATGTGCCAGACCAGCACCCCGTCCTCGGCGAGCCGGTCGGTGACCGGCCACTCGACCGGGGCGGGTGCCGTATTGACGTCGGGCGCGGCGAGGCCTTCGAGGTCGTCGGCGCCCTGGGGGTCGCGGCCCAGATGGGTGACGGGGTGGACGGTGTACGACTCCCGCCAGTCGGCGAGCGCCTTGCGCTGCTGGGCGGCCAGGCCGGCCGTCCAGGGGTCCTCGACGGTGTCGGGCAGGACCCGGTTGGCGACGAGGCACTCGACGGGCAGGCCGCGCAGGGCGAGGCCCAGTGCGGCGCCGCGCACGGCGTCCGCGCCGGCCGGTCCCGGCTCGGCGACCAGGCGTACGGCGGTGCCCCGGTCGGCGAGGACCGCCTCCACCGCGGCGAGTTCCACGTCCCACCGGGCGGTGGTCTCGTAGAGCGCGTCGGTGGGCATCGGGACGCCGGCGAGCCGGCCGAGGACCGGGCGCAGGGCGCGGGCGGCCTGCCGCTCCGGCGGGAGCAGCCGGCGCAGGTAGCGGCGCAGCTCCTCGGGCAGGGCGAGCAGGGCGAGCGCCTGCGGGACGGGGGGCAGGTCGACCACGAGCAGGTCGTGCGCGTCCGAGAGCGCGGCGTCGCGCAGCGCGCGCAGCAGGCCGAGCTCCTCGGCGCCGGGCAGCGGGGTGAGCTCCTCGGGTTCCAGCCGGGAGGCGCCGAGCAGGTCCAGGAGGGAGGAGGCGCGGTCCTGGAAGGAGACGAGGTCCTCGTGGAAGCGGGTGACCGCGTCGGGGCGCCAGGCGGTGAGGCGGGGGGCGACCTGCTTCGGGGCCGTGCCGGTCGCCGTGCCCAGGGCGGCGCCGAGGGTGTCGGTGCGGTCGGCACCCAGCAGCAGGGTCCGGGTGCCGGCGCGCGCGGCGCGCAGGGCGGTGGCGGCGGCGACGGTCGTCCGACCGCTGCCGCCCGGACCCGTGATCAGGATGGTGCGCATGGGGGTGAACGCTACCGCCGCGCGCCGCCCGTCCCGTCTCCCGCTACTTCTCGCCCGACTCGACGCGCTTCTTCAGCCCCGCCAGCGCCCGGTCGATGATGACCTTCTCCGCCTTGCGCTTGATCATGCCGAGCATCGGGATCTTGACGTCGACGGTGAGCAGGTAGGTCACCTCGGTCGCGCCGCCGACGGCCGGCTTCAGGACGTAGGAGCCGTCGAGGGAGCGCAGCATCTGCGACTTGACCAGGGTCCAGGAGACCTCGTGGGCGCCGGTCCAGGTGTACGCCAGGGTCTGGTCGTCCTTGATCGCTCCGGCGTCCATGACGAGTCGGACCTGCTCGGCGCGGCCCTGGTCGTCGGTCTTGAGGACCTCCGCCTCCTTCACCTCGCCGGTCCAGTCCGGGTACCGGGCGAAGTCGGCGATCACCCCCATCACGTCGGCCGGTGCCGCCTCGATCGTGATGCTCGAACTGGTGTGTTCCGCCATCGCCGTGGCTCCTCCAGATGCGGGCCGGTAAGGGCGTCGTGCCGCGCCCTGCTGCGCAAGTGTGTGCAGCGTGAAGGCTACCGCGCACGGACGGGGCCGCCGTCACCCCACCTGCGACCGCTCACCACTCCAGGGCCCAGGGCCGTCCGGACCCGGCGAAGTGCCCGACGTTCACGCACTCCGTCGCCCCGATCCGCATCCGGCGCACCAGCGGCTGGTGGACGTGCCCGAACAGCGCGTACCGGGGGCGCGTGCGCCGGATCGCGTCCAGCAGGGCGCGACTGCCGCGCTCGAAGCGGCGCGCGACCGTGTCGTAGACCAGCTCGGGCACCTCCGGCGGGATGTGGGTGCACAGCACGTCGACCTCGCCCACGGCCTCGATCTTCGCGGCGTACTCCTCGTCGCCGATCTCGTAGGGGGTCCGCATGGGGGTGCGCAGTCCGCCGCCCACGAAGCCGAAGACCCGGCCGCCGATCTCCACCCGCTCGCCGTCGAGGACCGTGGTGCCCGGTCCGGCGTACTCCCGCCACAGGGGCGGCAGGTCGACATTGCCGTAGGTCGCGTACGTCGGCGTGGGGAACGCGGCGAACATCTCGGCGTACTGCTTGCGCACCGCCGCCTCGATCACGGTCGCCCGGTCGGCGCCGACGCCCGCCCACAGCCGGGCCCCGAGCTCGCGCGCCTCCGTGAAGCGCCGGGCGGTGCGCAGCTCGACGAGCCGGTCGGCGTTCTCGACGCCGAACAGGTCGGGGAAGATCCCGCGCGAGTGGTCGGCGTAGTCCAGGAACAGCACCAGGTCGCCCAGGCAGATCAGCGCGTCGGCGCCGTCGCCGGCCCTGGCCAGGTCACGGGCGTTGCCGTGCACGTCGCTGACCACATGGACACGTGTCCTGCGGCTGCCGGCTGGTGTGGGTGCCATGACGATCAAGAGTAGGCGTGCGGGGCATACGTGAACAGTGGCGGTCGGACCTGCCCTTACTGGCTCGCCAGTTCATGCGTGGACTACTGTGCGTCAAGCAAAAGCAATCTGTGTGACGCAGCGAACATCTCGCCGGACCCCCCTGTCGAAGAAGGCATACCGGCGGGTAACGTCCGGGCAGTCCAGTCGTACTCAGAAATTCAACCAGCGGGTTCCGAGCTCGCGGGTGACCCCTGGGTACCTGCCCGAGCCGTGGACCGCACCGTCGCATCGCACAACGTCGTGGCGCCGGCGCCCTATGAGGAGCAGCAGTCTTGCGCGAGTTCAGCCTTCCGGCTTTGTACGAGGTCCCTGCGGACGGCAATCTCACCGACATCGTCCGGCGAAACGCCGCGCAGCACCCCGACGTCGCCGTCATCGCCCGCAAGGTGGGCGGTGCCTGGCAGGACGTGACGGCCACCGCCTTCCAGGCCGAGGTGCGCGCCGCGGCCAAGGGCCTGATCGCCTCCGGCGTCCGGCCGGGCGACCGGGTCGCCCTGATGTCCCGCACCCGCTACGAGTGGACGCTGCTGGACTTCGCGATCTGGAGCGCCGGCGCGGTCACCGTGCCGGTGTACGAGACCAGCTCGCCGGAGCAGGTGCAGTGGATCCTCTCCGACTCGGGCGCCACCGCCTGCGTGGTGGAGCTCCCCGCCCACGCGGAGGCGGTCGAGTCGGTGCGGGCGACGCTGCCCGCGCTGCAGCACGTCTGGCAGATCGAGGCCGGCGGCGTCGCCGAGCTGGAGCGGGCCGGGCGGGACCTCCCGGACTCGGCCGTCGAGGAGCGCAGCTCGATCGCCGGCGCCGACGACCCGGCCACCATCGTCTACACCTCCGGCACCACCGGCCGGCCCAAGGGCTGCGTGCTGACCCACCGCAGCTTCTTCGCCGAGTGCGGGAACATCGTGGAGCGGCTGCGCCCGCTGTTCCGCACGGGCGAGTGCTCGGTGCTGCTCTTCCTGCCGCTGGCGCACGTCTTCGGCCGGCTCGTGCAGATCGCGCCGATGATGGCGCCGATCAAGCTGGGCTGCGTCCCGGACATCAAGAACCTCACCGACGAGCTGGCCGCCTTCCGCCCGACGCTGATCCTCGGCGTCCCGCGGGTCTTCGAGAAGGTCTACAACTCGGCGCGCGCCAAGGCCCAGGCGGACGGCAAGGGCAAGATCTTCGACAAGGCCGCGGACACCGCCATCGCCTACAGCAAGGCGCAGGACACCCCGTCGGGCCCGTCGCTCGGCCTGCGGATCAAGCACAAGGCGTTCGACAAGCTCGTCTACAGCAAGCTGCGCGCGGTCCTCGGCGGCCGCGGCGAGTACGCGATCTCCGGCGGCGCCCCGCTGGGCGAGCGCCTCGGCCACTTCTTCCGCGGCATCGGCTTCACGGTCCTGGAGGGCTACGGCCTGACCGAGTCCTGTGCCGCCACCGCGTTCAACCCCTGGGACCGGCAGAAGATCGGCACGGTCGGCCAGCCGCTGCCCGGCTCGGTGGTGCGCATCGCCGACGACGGCGAGGTGCTGCTGCACGGCGAGCACCTGTTCAAGGGCTACTGGAACAACGAGGCCGCGACCGCGGAGGCGCTGGCCGACGGCTGGTTCCACACCGGCGACGTCGGCACCCTCGACGAGGACGGCTACCTCAGGATCACCGGCCGCAAGAAGGAGATCATCGTCACCGCGGGCGGCAAGAACGTCGCCCCGGCCGTGATCGAGGACCGCATCCGCGCGCACGCGCTGGTCGCGGAGTGCATGGTGGTGGGCGACGGACGGCCGTTCGTCGGTGCGCTGGTCACCCTCGACAACGAGTTCCTGGACCGCTGGGCGGCCGACCACGGCAAGCCGGCGGGTTCCACCGCGACGTCGCTGCGCGACGACCCGGATCTGCTCGCGGCGATCCAGACGGCGGTCGACGACGGCAACGCCGCGGTGTCGAAGGCGGAATCGGTGCGGAAGTTCCGCATTCTGTCCTCCCAGTTCTCGGAGGAGTCGGGCCACCTGACGCCGTCGCTGAAGCTCAAGCGCAACGTGGTGGCGAAGGACTACGCGGACGAGATCGAGGCCATCTACGCGAAGTAGTGAGGCCCTTGGCTCACACGTCCTCGGCGAGGACCCGTTCCATCGTCCGCTCGGCGAGCGCGGTGATGGTCACGAACGGGTTCACGCCGATGTTCCCGGGGACCAGTGAGCCGTCCGTGACGTACAGCCCCGGATACCCCTTCACCCGGCCGTAGTCGTCGGTGGCCCTGCCCAGCACGCAGCCGCCGAGCGGGTGGTAGCAGAAGTCGTCGGCGAACACCTTGCCGCCCGACCCGAACAGGTCGTACCGGTAGATCGTCGCGTTGGCCGCGTTGATCCGGTCGAACAGTTTCTTCGCCATGGCGACCGAGACCGCGCTCTGGGCCGCGGTCCAGCCGAGCTTCACCGCGTCGCTCGCCGAGTCGTAGGTGAAGGACGCCCGTTGCGGGTTCTTGGTGATCGCCAGGTACAGGCTCACCCAGGTCTCGAACCCGATGGGCAGCGGGGCGATCTCCGCGAAGACCGGGTTGTCGGTGTTGGCCCAGTCGTCGATGCCCATCACCGGCATGGTCGACTGGTTGGCGCCGGTGGTGTCCCAGATGTGGTTGGCGCGCCCGAGCATGGTGTTGCCGTTGGTGCTCCAGCCCGCGCCCACACTGGAGTCGAGCGCGGGCAGCGCGCCGGTGTCCCTGGCCCGGACGAGCAACTCCGTGGTCCCCAGACTGCCGCCGCCGAGGAAGAGACGGGCGCAGCCGTACTGCTTGCTCTCGACCACGGCCCCGGTCGTGTCGATCCGGTCCACGCCCAGCACGTACGACCCGTCGGCCGCCCGCGTGATCGCCCTGACCTTCTCCATGGTGTGGATGGTGAGGTTGCCGGTGCCGAGCGCGGCGGCGAGGTAGGTCTTGTCGAGGCTCCTCTTGCCCTGGTTGTTGCCGTAGATGACCTCCTGGGCGAGCGCGGACTTCGTGGCGGTGCCGGCGGCCTCCCGCTGCATGTACCCGAAGTCGTAGACGTTGGGCACGAAGGTGGTCCTGAGTCCGGCGTTGGCGGCGGCCTTCCTGGAGGTCCGGGTGAACCGGTACCACTCGGTCGACTCGAACCAGGCGGGGTCGACGGTGTTGACGCCGAGCATGGCGCGGGCGCGCGGGTAGTAGGTGCTGTACATCGCGCTCGCGTCCACGGTCGGGAACTGCTCGGCGAAGTACGACTGGAGGGGCGTGACCGCCATCCCCCCGTTGACCAGTGAACCGCCGCCGACTCCGCGCCCGACGTACACGGACATGTTGTCGTAGTGCACCCGGTCCAGGACGCCGGGATAGGCGGTGATGTCCTTGTTGACGAGGTCCAGCCAGAGGAAGGTGGCGAGCGGCGCCTCGGTCCGGGTCCTGAACCACATGGACCGCCTGTCCGGGGCGGCGGTGGAACAGAAGACCTTGCCGTCGGAGCCGGCCGTGTTCCAGAGCTGCCCCATCTCGATCATGAGGGTGCGTATCCCGGCCTGTCCGAGCCGGAGCGCGGCCACGGCGCCGCCGTACCCGGAACCGACCACGATGGCGGGCGCGTTGTCGACGGGGGCGGCCTCCTCGGCGGCCTGCGCCGAGCGGAGCCCGATCCGGGTGAGACCGGCCGCGGCGGCGGTCTGGAGGGCGATCAAGCCCAGGATGTGACGTCTCGTCAGCTGACGCTGCATCAGTTCTGCTGTCATGAGCGCAGCATCGGCGGATTATTTCCCTCCGCCTAGTGCTCCCACCCGAGGAGGCACCGCAGGTTCTCCGCCGCGGTGCGCGCAGGTTCTCCGCCGCGGTGCGCGCAGGTTCTCCGCCGCGGTGCAGCAGCTTCTCGGCTACAGCAGCGCGCGCAGCTTCTCCGCCAGCAGGTCCCAGCGCCACTTCTCCTCGACCCACCGCCGGCCCCGCTCGCCCATCCGGCGGCGCAGCTCCGCGTCCCCGAGGAGCGCCACGATCCGTTCGGCGGCCTCCTCGGCGACACCGCCGCGCACCACCCAGCCGGTCTCGCCGTCGAGCACGGCGTCGGGCGCCCCGCCGGAGTCGCCGGCCACCACGGGCAGCCCGGTCGCGGACGCCTCCAGGTAGACGATGCCGAGCCCCTCGACGTCGAGCCCGCCCCGACGGGTCCGGCACGGCATCGCGAAGACGTCCCCGGCGCCGAAGTGGGCGGGCAGTTCGCCCCAGGGCACGGCCCCGGTGAAACGCACCGAGGCGGCCACCCCGGTCTCGTGGGCGAGCCTGCGCAGGTCCTTCTCGTACGGGCCGCCCCCGACGACGAGCAGCACCGCTTCCGGCTCGGCCGCCAGGATCCGGGGCATGGCCAGGATCAGCGTGTCCTGTCCCTTGCGCGGCACCAGCCGGGACACGCACACCACGACCGGGCGGTCGGTGAGCCCGAGCCGGGCCCGTACCGCGTCGCCGCCCGATCCGGGGTGGAAGGTCTTCTCGTCGACGCCCGGCGGCAGCTGGACCATCCGCCCGGCCGCACGCGGGGTGAGCGCGGGCGCTATCCGGGAGCGGGTGTACTCGCCGAGGTAGGTGACGGTGTCCGTGGACTCCCCGATCCGGCGCAGCAGCTGCCGCGCGGCGGGCAGCTGGGCCCAGCCGGCCTCGTGACCGTGGGTGGTGGCCACCAGCCGCTCGGCTCCGGCCCTGCGCAGTGCCGGGGCCATCAGCCCGAGCGGCGCCGCCGCGCCGAACCACACCGAGGTGCAGCCGTGCTCGCGCAGCAGTCCGACCGCCCGCCGGGTCGCCCCCGGCGTCGGCAGCAGCATCGTCGTACGGTCCCGTACGACCGTGAAGGGCTGCTCGGCGTCGAAGGCGGCCGTCGCCTCGGCGCCCTCCCGGCCGTGCTTCCAGGTGGAGGCGTAGACGACCAGCCGTTCGGGGTCGAGCCGCAGCGCCATGTTGTGCAGGAACGCCTGGATGCCACCGGGGCGGGGCGGGAAGTCGTTCGTCACGATGAGGGTCTTGTCCATCGCCGCCGACCTTACCCAACAGGTCCGGGCGGCCGGTCGCGGCCGTGCTTCATGGCCCTCGCACAGCACGGCGGGTCATCATGTGGCTGTCGGCACGGCGCACGCACGGGACAGGGGATCGGGTGGACACTGACGCGGGTCGGTCCCCGGTGTGGCTACCGGTCGCCTGGGCGGTGACCAGGCTGCCGCTGCTGCTGTTCGTGCTCAAGGTGTTCGTCTTCCCCGGACCGGACGTCACCAGCGACGTGTCCGTGATCTACCAGGGCTGGTACGAGGTGCTGCGGCACGGCACGTTCCCGCTCCACGACGTCACCTGGCAGTACCCGCCCGCCGCCGCGCTGGCGGTCCTCTCCCCCGGGCTGCTGCCGTTCCTGCCCTACCCGACCGCCTTCTTCGTCCTCGCCGTCCTGGCCGACCTGCTGGTCCTGCTGCTGCTGCGGTACGCCGGGCCGCGCACCGGCCGCTCGCCGCTCGGCGCCTGGGCGTGGGTGGCGGGCGCTGCGCTGCTCGGGCCGACGCTGTACGCCCGTTACGACGTGATGGTGACCGCGGTGGCGGTGGCCTCGCTGCTCGCGGGGACCCGGCATCCCCGGGTGATGGGCGCGCTGGCGGGCTTCGGGGCGCTGGTGAAGGTGTGGCCGGCGCTGCTGCTGGTCGGTGCCGTGCGGTGCCGGGCGTGGGTGGCGGCGGCGGTGACGGCGGCCGGGGTGGCGCTGGTGGCCGCCCTGGCCATGCCCGGGGCGTTCGCGTTCCTGACCTTCCAGCGCGACCGCGGGACCGAGGTGGAGTCGCTGGGCTCGCTGGTCTTCCATGTGGCCCGGCACTTCGGCTGGAGCGGCCGGGTGCTGCTGAACTACGGCTCGGTGGAATTCCTCGGCCCGTACGTGGACGTCGTCAGCACCGCGGCGCTGGCCCTGACCGGGGCGGCCTTCGGCTGGCTGCTGCTGTGGCGCCTGATGGCCACCCGCTTCCGGCCGCACACGCTCCCCGACGCGGCGCTGGTGGCGGTGCTGCTGTTCGTGGTCACCAGCCGGGTGATCAGCCCGCAGTACCTGGTGTGGCTGGTCGGCGTCGCGGCGGTCTGCCTGTGCCACCGCGACACCAGGATGCGGCCGCCGGCCGCCCTGGTCCTGGCGGCGACGCCCGTGACGGTGCTGGAGTTCCCCCTCTGGTTCGACCACGTCGTGTCGAGCGACCGGCTGGGCGTCACCCTGCTGTTCGTGCGCAACGGGCTGCTGGCGGCCGCGACGGTCGTCGCGGCCGTGCGGCTGTGGCGCTCGACGGTGCCCCGCGGGGGCGGGGCGTCCTTCCCGGCTCAGGCGGCCCGCGCCAACGGGACCCCGGTCTCCTCCTGACGGCGGGCCGCGCGGGCGGCCGTCACCGCCAGCGCCGCGCACTGCACGGCCATGGACAGCGCCAGCGCCAGGCAGATGCCGGGCAGTCCGAGGCCTGACAGGGCGAGCGCGAGCGGCAGTTGGACCGCCGTGCCGAGCACGGTCACCCGCAGCAGGGCCGGTGCTCCCCCGCTGCCCTCGAAGACCCCGCCGAGCGCGATGAAGCAGCCCATCAGCAGCAGATAGGGCCCCACGCGGCGCAGGAACAGCACACCGGCACGGGCGACCTCGGGCCCGGCGCCGAAGGCGGCCATGACCCAGGGGGCGGCCAGGCCCAGCAGGACGGCCGCGGCCAGGGCCACCGCCCCGGAGACCAGCACGGCCTGCCGGCCGATGGCCCGCCGGGCGTCCCGGCCCGCGCCGCGGGTGTGCGCGGTGTGGATCGAGGCGGCCTGGCGTACCGCGTAGAAGGCCATGGTCGCTACGTACATGACCTTGTAGGCGATCGCGTACGCGGCCACGGCGGTCACGCCGAGCCGGGCCACGATCGCGACCAGCACCAGCGCACCCCCTTGGCGCACGGTGAAGTCCGCCGACATCGGCAGTCCGGTGGCCAGGGTGCGGCGCAGCGCGGCGGCGGTCGGCTCCGCGGGACGCACCCGTGCCGCGCTCCGCAGCAGCGCGTCGCGGCGCAGCGCCCGCACTCCCGCCGCGAGGGCCGCGGCCCGGCACAGCACGGTGCAGGCGGCGGCGCCCCGGACCCCGTAGAGGTGGATGAGCAGCGGGTCGCAGAGCAGGATCAGGCCGTTGGCGAGCAGGGCCAGGCGCATCGGGGTCCTGGTGTCGCCGGCGCCCTTGAGGATGCCGTCGACGAGGTTCTGGGCGAAGAAGACGGCCATGCCCGGCAGCGAGATGGCGAAGTAGGCCACGGCGAGCGGCGCCGCGGCGCTGTCGGCGCCCCCCAGGACCAGCCGGGCCAGCGGTTCACGCAGCAGGAAACAGCAGGTCAGGACGGTGGGCGTGACCAACGCGCACAGGGCCCAGCCACCGCGTACGGCGGCCCGCAGCGCGGCCGGGTCGCGGGCTCCCCTGGCGTGCGCGACCAGCACGGTCGTACCGGAGCCGAAGACCAGCGCCACGCCGAGGAGCACGTTCTCGGTGTTGGTGGCCACGGCGACGGCGGCCACGGCCGGGCCGCCGAGCCGGGAGACCCAGACGGTGTTGATGATCCCGGCGGCGACGGAGGCCAGCAGGGAGAGGTAGACGGGCCGGGCGAGCCGGACGAGCTGTCCGCGGTGTTCGTTCACGACGTGCTTCCCCCTGATGTCGAGTCACCTGCCGGTACCTCTTATCGAGTTACCTCGAAACGAGGTAACTCGATAAGAGGTACCATGACGGTCCGGTGCCCGCAAGACGGGACCCGCACGACGGGACCGGCGGAACGGGACCCGCACGACGAGACCGGAGAAGGGACCGCACCTGATGCTGGAGCTGTCGATCCTCGGATTCCTGGCCGAGGAGCCCCTGCACGGCTATGAGCTGAAGGAGCGCATCACCGCCCTCAGCGGCCACGTCCGCCCGGTCAGCGACGGCGCGCTCTACCCCGCGATCACCCGCCTGGTGAGCGCGGGCAAGCTCGACCAGCACACGGCCGAGGGCACGGGCGCGGCCCCGCGCCGGATGCTGTCCCTCACCGAGCACGGCCGCGAGGACCTGCTGGAGCGGCTGCGGCACCCCCGGCAGGCGGAGATCACCGACCAGGTGCGCTTCAACACGGTCCTGGCGTTCCTGCGGCACCTGCCCGACCCCGCGGAACAGGCCGCGGTGCTGCGCAGGCGGCTGGACTTCCTGAACACGCCCGCGAGCTTCTTCTACCGCGACGGGCAGCCGGTGCGGGCGGAACAGACGGACGACCTGTTCCGGCAGGGCATCCTGCGGGTGGCGCGGGCCACGGGCGAGGCGGAGCGCGGGTGGCTCGCCGAGGCCGTCGCCCACCTCGACGGGCTCAGCCCAGACGCGTCCGCAGAGCCTCCCGCCACAGCTCGGTGAACCGCTGCGGGGTCGTCCCGAGCACCTTCGCCATCGCGTCCTCGACCGCTCCCGCCCGCTGCCGGTGCGCGCCCACGGCCCGGTAGAACGCGCCGAGCCGGGCCTCGCCCCAGCGGTCGGCGATCATCCGGCAGGCCAGCCAGCCGCCCTCGTACGCCCGCGCCAGCGCGTCCGCGTCCCCGGTGAAGCCGAAGTCCTTGTCGGTGGGCAGCGCCGTCGGGACCTGTCCGTCGGCCACCGCGCGGGCCAGCTCCGGCGCGATCCGGGCCGCGCTGCGCCCGGTGCCGCGGTAGCCGACCCAGTCGGCGTACCCCTCGGACAGCCACAGCGGGGTGGCGGCGCCGGTGTGGGCCCGGGTGGCGACATGGGTGGTCTCGTGGGTGAGCACCACCTGCCGGCCCAGCGAGCCCAGCATCCCGTACGCCTCGGGGTTGACGATGATGCGGTCCGCGGGCGCCCGGCCCGACCCGCCGGTCTCGCCCGTGGTGACCGCCGCGATCCCGCGGTAGGACGAGGCGGGCGAGGCGAGCAGCCCCGCCATGCCCTCCAGCGACTTCGGTACGAGCACCACGACGTGCCCGCTCCAGTCGGCGCCCCACGCCCGCGACGCGGCCGGCACCGCGCGGTCGGCGAGCCCGGCGAAGGAGCGCAGCGTGCCCTCGGACTGCCCGGCGCCCAGCACCAGGCTGTGGGCGCCGCGCACCACGCTCACCGCGCCCTGGTCCCACAGCTGCTGCGCGGTCCGCTGCGCGGGACGGTCCGAGGTCACCCGCCACCGCCCCCGGGCGTCGCGGGCCAGCCCGACGACGCGGGAGGTGGTGACCGGCGCCGCGTCGTACCCGCGGACGCGATAGCCGAGCCGGGCGTCCACGACGGCCGTGTTCCCGCTGCGGCGCACGGCGGTGACCCGGTAGGACCAGGCCGCCAGCGGCACCGCCCGCACGGCGGCGAATCCGGCCCGGGTGCCGGTGGCGCGGTAGGCGGACTCGTCGTGGTGCAGGACCGCGGCCGCCCGCGCGTCCAGCAGCCGCTGCGCGTCGGCACGCACGCCGTCGGCCGCGGGTCGCCCGCCGCACCCCGTCAGGGAGACGAGCAGCAGACACAGCCCCGCGGCCGCGGATCCCATCGCCCGCCTTCGACCAGCCATTCCACCGATCGTACGGGGCTCCGGGGACGTCAGACCCGGGTGACCGACGAGACCGGCATCATGCCCACCGGGTCGTAGCGCACCGGGGCGCCCGGATAGGGGGCGTGGATCACCTGGCCGTTGCCCACGTACATCCCGACGTGGCTGGCGTCGGACCGGTAGACGACCAGGTCCCCGGGCCGGGCCTGGGAGAGCGGGATCTGCCGCCCGGCGAACCGCTGGGCCTGCGAGGTGCGCGGGAGCTGCACCCCCGCCCGCGCGTACGCCCACTGCATCAGGCCCGAGCAGTCGAAGCCGCCGGGTCCGTTGGCGCCCCAGACATAGGGGCGGCCCAGCGCGGAGCGGGCGGCGGCAACGGCGAACGCCGCGCGGCCGGTGGCCGGCTCGGCCCGGCCGGGGCCGGCCGGGTCCGCCCGGTCAAAGTGGGAGGCCCGGCCGAAGGCCAGACGCTCCTGGAGGGGCAGGGAGTTGAGAAGCCGCCGCGCCCGGGCGAGCTTCTTCTCGACGGTCCGCTTGTGCGTGGCCACCGCCCGGCGGCTGTCTTCCAGCTCGCCCAGCTTCGAGGTCGCGTCCGCGCGCTCCTGGGCGAGCTCGCGCAGGGCCGAGCGCAGTTCGGTCAGCTCGCCGGCCTGACGGGTGGTGATGCGGTCCAGTACGGAGGCCCGGTCGAGGTAGTCGTCCGGGTCGTCGGAGAGCAGCAGGGCCAGGGACGGGTCGAGACCGCCGGAACGGTACTGCGCCCCGGCCAGCGAACCGAGCGTCCGGCGCAGGGAGTTGACCCGGTCCTGCTGCCGGGCGATCCGGTCCCGGGCGTGGCCCACCTGGGTGCGCAGGTGGTCGGCGCGCTCGTCGGCCCTGTCGAAGGCCTCGGTCGCCCGCTCGGCCTCCTCGTAGAGGCGGTCCACCTCGGCCCGGGTGCCGTCGCGCGGTGCGGCCGTCGCCGGTACGGCGCCGATGGCCGCCGTGGCGGCCGTGGCGGCCGACAGGACACTGAGGGCTGCGCAGGCACCCCGGTCGAACCCGGACGGTGCAAGGCGACGATGGGACCCCACGGGAAACCGCACTCCTTCCGCTGGCGGACGAGGACCGCTCCCCCGACCCGGGGGGCGGACGTGCCACGGCGGTGTGGGGAAACGCGCCAGACAGTAACCCCGTCGCGGGGCGGCGGCCAAAGACGTCGGCGGGCACACAACGTGACGCCCCGCCGCTGACGCAGGTCACCGGCGGGGCGTGGGTTCACTTGGCGGTGTCGCAATTCGCCCGATCGGGCGGTCCCGGTCGGCACCGCGCCGACCGCCCCCGAAGGGGCTCGGGGCTTCGGGTCAGATGCGGACGCCGAACTGGAAGGGCATGTTGCCTATCGACTCGTAGCGCACGACGGTGCCGGTGCGGGGGGCGTGCAGCACCTGGCCGTTGCCCGCGTACAGACCGACGTGGTGCTGGTCGCCGTAGAAGATGACGAGGTCGCCGACCTGGAGGTCGCTCTGCGAGTAGATGCGCGTTCCGGCGTTGGCCTGGGCCTGCGAGGTGCGCGGGATGGAGACGCCGGCCTGGGCGTAGGCCCAGGAGGTCAGGCCCGAGCAGTCGAAGGAGGACGGGCCGGTGGCGCCGTAGACGTAGGGCGAGCCGATCCTGCTCTGCGCGGCGGAGAACGCGGCGGCGGCGCGGCCGGTGGCGCTGGTGCCGTTGCCCAGGTCCACGCGGCTGCTGGCGGAGCGGCTGGCGCGGGCGTCGGCCGCGGCGAGGGCCGCCTTCTCCTTGGCCGTCAGCGTGTTGAGGAGCTTCTGCGCCTCGGCCAGCTTGGCCTGGACTTCCTTCTTCTTCTTGCCCAGCTCCGTACGGGTGGAGGCCAGGTCCTTGAGCTTGTCGGAGGCCTCGGCGCGCTCCTGGGCGAGCTCGCGCTGCTTGTCCTGGATCTTCTTCAGCGCCTCGACCTGCTGGCCGCTCAACTGGTCGAGCGTGGACGCCTTGTCGAGGTAGTCGTCCGGGTCGGCCGAGAGGAAGAGCTGGAGCGAGGAGTCGATGGACCCGGTGCGGTACTGGGCCGCGGCCGCCAGGCCCATGCTGTCGCGCAGTTCGTTCAGGTCGGCCTGGCCGCGCGCGACGTTGTCCTGGATGGTGGAGATCTCCTTCTGGAGCTTCTCCTGCTTCTCCTTGGCCCCGTTGTACTTCTCGGTGGCCTGCTCCGCCTCGTCGTAGAGCTTGTCGACCTTGGACTTGACCTCGTCCTTGGTCGGCTTCTCGCTCGGCGCGGCGTTGGCGCCCTGGGCGCTCAGCACCACGGCGGCTGCGGCTGCGGTGGTCAGCACGGTCACGCGTGCACGACTCGGCTGCTTCGGTCGACGGTGGGACGCCACGGAGACGAGCTCCTTCTTCTGGGTGAGAAGCCGTACGGAGATTCGAAGCCTGACCTTAGTGATGTTCTTGTGATCAGTTCAAATCCTCCGGCGAAAAATCCCGGTTACGCACCGCATTCTTTGCCGGCAACTCACGTGCAGTGATGCCCGACTGACGCTACGTTGCGTGACGACTCCGTCAATTCGGGCATTACTTCCGGAACTTGACGTTCAGGACAGGCGCTTGAGAAGGACCGCCGAAGCCACCGGCCGCGCCCCCGCCCGGGCCACCCCGTCGGCCACCTCGCGGTCGGTCGAGGCGACGATGACCGGCCGGCCCGGAGGCTCGGCCCGCACCAGCTGACGGATCAGCTCGTCGGCGGTGACACCCGGCTTGGAGAACAGCACTCGCACCCCGCGGGGCGGCGCGAGCAGCACCGGCGCGACCAGTTCGGCGCCGTCGAAGACACAGGTGACCTCGGCGCCGGTCTGCGCGGCGAGCTGCGAGAGCTGCCCGAGCAGCCGCAGCCGCTGCTTCTCCAGCGGCATCTGGGGATAGCCGGTCTTGGTGACGTTGTAGCCGTCGACGACCAGGTGCGCCTGCGGCAGCGCGAGCAACTGGTCGAGGATCGCCGGGTCGTTCTCGGACAGCGCGCGGTTGGCGATGTCCTTCGGGGTCATCCGGCCGGGCTCGACCGCGTCCACGGTCTCCGCGGGCCGCACCGACACCGGCGGCAGCGCCAGCTCCCGGCGCAGCCCCTGGGCCGCGTCGAGCACGGTGTCCAGCAGCAGCCGCACCCGCATGTCCTCGACGCTGCGCCCCTCGCGGGCCGCCTTGCGGGTGGCCTCCAGGGCCGCCTCCGCCTCGCCCAGGCGCGCCTTCAGCCGCCGGGACTCGCTCTCGGCGGCGGACACCTGCGCCTGCGCCTCGGCCCGCGCGGTCTCGGTCTCGCCGTGCACCTTGCGCAGCGCCGCCTCGCCGCGCTTGACGTCGCTGAGGGCCGAACGCAGCTTGCGGTGCAGCGACTCCGCCTCCCGCTTCGAGGCGTCCAGCTCGGCCCGCAGCCGCTCGGTCTCGGTCCGGCCCTGCTCACGGGCCCGGTCGAGCTCCTCGCGCAGCCGTTCCAGCTCGGCCCGGCTCTCCTCGTCGGCCCGCTCGGCGTCCGCGCGCAGCGCCTCCTCGCCGGCCGCGGCCACCAGCTTCACCCAGCCGGCCGGCCGCAGCACATAGGCCGCCGCGGCCACGTCCAAGGGGTCCGCGGCCGGGGGCGGCGAACCGGACTCGAGGGCACCGGCCAGTTCGGGCTGCGCCTCCCTGAGCTTCTCGCCGATGCGCTGCCGGAAGAGCGCGTCGGTCTCCAGCGCCGCGGCCATGGCGTTGCCCGCGAACTTGGCCCGACGATTCGGGGCGAACCGGGCGTACTGCCGCAACTGAGCGGGCAGTTCGGCCAGGACCAGCCCGCCGAAGCCGTCCGAGACGATCTGCACGACCCGGCGCCGCACCCCGTCGGGCAGCGGACGGTCGAGCACCTCGGCGGCGCCGTCGCCCGGCCCCCCGCCTGCGGTCTCCACCATCCGTCACACCCCAATATCCGTGCGGGGCCGCTCCCGTCAGGAGCCGGCGCCCGGCCTGTCCACGAGTTCCACCTGGTCGACGGCGTTGCACCAGCGGCAACGCACCGACTCGATCGTCTCACTGACCACCTCGCGCTCCTCCACGCTGGGCTGACCGGCGAGGTCGAGATGGACGTACTCCACCACCTTCGACGAACGGGTCACGTCGAAACGCGTGAGGTTGCCGCAGAGGGTGCAGCGCCACCGCGTCGAGGCGGTCGGCAGGGGAACCGTCATCAGGGCTGTTCGCCTTCCTTCTGTCCATTGTCCGTGATGCACCGGGCTCTCCCCGGAACATGTGGCTCGTAACCCTACGGCCTGGCGGGTACTCGCCGCCCACCCATCCACGGCGGCGAGGCGGTCTGTGCCGATGCGTCCCCGTACGTCATGCTCTGTGTTCATGATCAGCGACTGGAACGGAACCACGGGCGGCACGATCCGGAAGCCGTCGGCGCCCGTGACGTACGGGCTGATCGCCCTGTGCTGTCTGGTCTTCCTGATCGGCCCGGCCTCCGGCTTCAATCCCGGGTACGGCACCGGCGCCGCGCTGTCGGCCGCCCAGCGGGCCTACTTCCGCCACTGGGGCGTGGTCCCCGCCGAACTGTTCCGGGACGCCACGGGGCAGGTCCTGACCCCGGCCAGCGCCCTGTTCGTCCACGGCAGCTGGGTCCACCTCCTCGGCAACATGCTCTTCCTCTACGTCTTCGGGGCGATGACCGAGGAACGGATGGGCCGAGTGGAGTTCACCCTCTTCTACGTCGGCTGCGGCTACCTGGCGCTGCTCGGCTACGCGGCCGCCAACGCCGGCTCCGAACAGTCGCTGGTCGGCGCCTCCGGGGCGATCTCCGCGGTCCTCGGCGCGTTCCTGTACCTGTTCCCCCGGGCGCGGGTGACCAGCCTCCTGCCGTTCCTGTTCTTCCTGCCGCTGCGCTTCCCGGCATGGGTCGTGCTGCCCTTCTGGGCGGCCCTGCAGTGGGTGGCGGCGGGCCGGGCCACCCAGGGCCCCGGCGTGGCCTACCTCGCCCACCTGGTGGGCTTCGGCGCGGGCTTCGCATACGCGTGGCTGCGGTTCGGCCGCAGCCGCGGCCCGGCCCGGCAGGTCAGGCCCGCCACGGGCGACGGCGGCTGACCGGCCCGACCGGCCGCCGCGGCCTTGGTGGGTCCGGGATCACGTCATAGAGTGAGGGCCCCGGCCGAGAGAGAGAACCAACCGTGATCACCGCGATCGTCCTTATCAAGACCAGCGTGGACCGGATCCCCGAGATCGCGGAATCGATCGCCGCGCTGGACTCCGTCAGCGAGGTCTTCTCCGTCACGGGCACCTACGACCTGATCGCGATGGTGCGGGTGGTCCGCCACGAGGACCTGGCGGAGGTCATCCCGGGCCGGATCAGCAAGATCCCCGGCGTCGAGGGCACGGACACGCACGTCGCGTTCCGCACCTACTCCCAGCACGACCTGGAGGCGGCGTTCGCGATCGGTCTCGACAGCTGAGCCCCTCCCCCGCGGACCGGTGAGGGCCGGGCGCGCGGTTCCCCGCGCCCCTCGATCGCGCCTGCCCGCAGGCGGCCTCAGGGGCGCGGGGACCGCGCGACCGGCCACGACGGCGCCGCGCAACGGGCCCGGTCAGACCGCGGGCACGCAGCGGCCGTCCTCGGTCCGGTAGCGCCACTTCGCGCCGTCCCTGACCAGTTCCCGCACCGCGGTCACGAAGCGCTCCACGTGCTCGTCCGGCGTGCCCGCGCCGAAGCTCACCCGGATGGCGTTGAGGGACTTCTCGCCCGGCGCCGCCTCGGGCGCGCCGCACTCGCCCTGGCTGCCCGGGTCGCTGCCCAGCAGGGTGCGCACCAGCGGGTGGGCGCAGAAGAGGCCGTCGCGGACGCCGATCCCGTACTCGGCGGAGAGGGCGGCCGCGAAGTGGGAGCTGTTCCAGCCCTCCACCACGAAGGAGATCACCCCGACCCGCGGGGCGTCGTCGCCGAAGAGGGAGAGGACCCGCACCTCGGGCACCTCGGCGAGGCCCGCCCGGACGGTGTCGATCAGGTGCAGCTCACGGGCGACGAGCGTGTCGAAGCCCGCCTCGGTGAGGGCCTTGCAGGCGGAGGCGATGGAGTAGGCGCCGATCACGTTCGGCGAGCCGGCCTCGTGACGGGCGGCGCTGTCGTGCCACTCCACGTCCACTCCCCCGTCCGCGCGCCGGGTGACCCGTCGGCTCGCGCCGCCGCCGGCCAGGTACGGCTCGGCCTCGCGCAGCCAGTCGGCGCGGCCGGCCAGGACCCCGGAGCCGAACGGCGCGTACAGCTTGTGGCCGGAGAAGGCGACCCAGTCGACGTCGAGGTCGCGGACCGAGACCGGGTGGTGCGGGGCCAGCTGGGCGGCGTCCAGGACGATCCGGGCGCCGTGCGCGTGGGCCGCCGCCGCCAGCTCGCGGACCGGCCACAGCTCGCCCGTGACGTTCGAGGCACCGGTGACGCAGACCAGGGCCGGGCCGTACGGGTCGCGGTCGGCCAGGGCGCGTTCCAGGGTCTCGACGGCCTGTTGCGGGGTGCGCGGGGCGTCGAGGTAGGTGACCCGGGCGTCCTGCCAGGGCAGCAGCGAGGCGTGGTGCTCGGTCTCGAACACGAAGACCTCGCAGCCGGCCGGGAGCGCGGCCGCCAGCAGGTTGAGGGAGTCGGTGGTGGACCGGGTGAAGACCACCTGGTCGCCGGTGCGGCAGTCGAGGAACTCCGCGACCGTCCGGCGGGCGTTCTCGAAGAGGTCCGTGGACAGCTGCGAGAGGTAGCCGGCGCCGCGGTGGACGCTGCCGTAGTACGGGGCGTACGCCGCCACGTCGTCCCAGACGCGCTGGAGGGCGGGGGCGCTGGCCGCGTAGTCGAGCGCGGCATAGGTGACTTCGCCGCCCGTGACGAGCGGAACGGTGACATCACGGCCCAGAACGGCCAGCGGGGCACAAACGGTCTGGGCGGAGGCAGCGGTGGAGACGGACATGGGGAACTCCCGTGAGCGGCAAGGCGGAATCACCACGCGAGCACACGGGCTCGAGCGCGGAGAAAGGAGAATGGGGTGTGCGGAGGCGGGGCTCTACGCCCTAGCGCATTCGCTTGCTCACGGGTGGCTCCCTCGATGACCAGGACCCCTGGTGCTGGGCTCGTTCAGGAGCCGTCGAGGGGTCCGCGCTTGCCGTAGACCTCGCTGCCTACGACCTGGTCCTCACCCGGGGCACCCCGCCACGGACGGAGGGTTGCCGGACAGTCGGCCGGGGCCTCATGACTGTCACTCATGACCTGTTCGTCATCCTGCCACACGGCCTGTGAAGCGCAAGGCGCGGTCCGCATCCTGGACCGCGCCTCGCCCCGCTCCCCGGGCCGGGCCCCGCGCCGCCTCGCCCGGCCGCGCCGCACGCGGCCGGGGAGGGAGGATCAGGCGTTGCTGACGGCCACCCAGCGCTCCAGCGTCCGCCGGGCCGCGCCGGAGTCGATCGACTCCGCCGCCCGGTCCATGCCGGCGCGCAGCTGCTCGGCCAGCGTCCCGGAGCCCGGCCGCAGCGCCACCAGCGCCGCCGCGGAGTTCAGCAGCACGGCGTCCCGCACCGGGCCGCCCTCGCCGTTCAGCAGCCGCCGCGCCACATCCGCGTTGTACGAGGCGTCGGCACCGCGCAGCGCCTCCACCGGCACCGGTTCGATGCCGACGTCCCTCGGGTCGAAGGCCTCCTCCGTCACCCGGCCCCCCCGTACGACCCACACCCGCGAGGTGGCGGTCGTGGTCAGCTCGTCCAGGCCGTCGTCGCCGCGGAACACCAGCGAGGAGTTGCCGCGCTCGGCGAAGACACCCGCGATGATCGGCGCCACCCGGGCGTCGGCGACGCCGACCGCCTGCGCGCGCACCTTCGCCGGATTGGTCAGCGGGCCCAGGAAGTTGAACACCGTCCGGATGCCCAACTGGCCACGGGCGGCCGCCACATGGCGCAGGGCCGGGTGGAACTTCACCGCGAAGCAGAAGGTGATCCCGGCCTCCTCGGCGACCTCCGCCACCCGCTTCGGGGTCAGTTCGAGGTTGACCCCGAGCTTCTCCAGGACGTCCGAGGCGCCCGACGCCGACGAGGCGGCCCGGTTGCCGTGCTTGACGACCTTGGCGCCGGTGCCCGCGATGACGATCGAGGACATCGTGGAGATGTTCACCGTCTTCGCGCCGTCGCCGCCGGTGCCCACGATGTCGACGGTGTCGCCCGGCACCTGGATCACATTGGCGTGCGCGTACATCGCCTCGACCAGACCCGTGATCTCCTGGACGGTCTCGCCCTTGGCCCGCAGTGCCACCGCGAACCCGGCGATCTGCGCGTCGGTGGCCTCGCCGCGCATGATCCGGTCCATCGCCCAGGCGGTGCTCGCGGCGCTCTGGTCGCGGCCCTCCAGCAGACCGTTCAGTACCGCGGGCCAGGAACGGCCCGCCGCGGTGTCGCCTCCAGCGGGGGTCACAGCGCTCATCAGCCGCTCCTGGTTCGTAGACACGTACAGACTCGACTACAGCCTATCCAGCGCCGGACACGGCGAAGGACCCCGTCCGAAGACCGGACGGGGTCCTTGTGTGCGCGTGGCGAGCGCAGCGATCAGTGGTGGCCGTGGCCGCTCGTGATCTCCTTGTACTCGTCGACAGTCGGCTTCTCGATCTGGCTGTCCTCGTCGAAGTACGCCTTGCTGATCTTGGCGCGCAGCTTCTGCGAGCCCTTCAGCTTGCGCTCGACACCGTTCTCGTCGACCGTCGGGCCGAGTTCGAGCGGCTGGTACTGCTCGTGCGCGGTGAGGGTGTGCAGCTGCTCCTGGCTGAGCGGCTCGTGGATCTCGATGAACTCACCGTGCGGCAGGCGCTTGATGGTGCCGGTCTCGCGACCGTGCAGCACCTTGTCCCGGTCCCGGCGCTGGAGGCCGAGGCAGATCCGCTTGGTGACGATGAACGCGATGACCGGTCCGACGAAGAAGAAGATCCGGACGAACCAGGTGATCGAGTTGATCGACAGGTGGAAGTGGGTGGCCCACAGGTCGTTGCCACCGCCGACCAGCGTGATCATGTACATCGTGACCCAGGCGGTGCCCAGGGCCGTACGGGTCGGCGCGTTGCGCGGGCGGTCCAGGATGTGGTGCTCGCGCTTGTCGCCGGTGATCCAGGACTCGATGAACGGGTACAGCGCGAGCGCGGCGAGCACGACACCGAAGAGGACCAGCGGGATGAACACGCCCAGGACCAGCGTGTGGCCCCAGATGTTGATCTCCCAGCCCGGCATGTAGCGGATCAGACCCTCGGCGAAGCCCATGTACCAGTCGGGCTGGGCGCCGGTCGACACCTGGTCCGGACGGTAGGGGCCGATGGCCCAGATCGGGTTGATCTGCGCGATCGCCGCGATGGCCGCGATGGCACCGAAGACCAGGAAGAAGAAGCCTCCGGCCTTGGCCATGTAGACCGGCAGCAGCGGCATGCCGACGACGTTCTTGTTGCTCTTGCCGGGGCCCGCGAACTGCGTGTGCTTGTGGTAGAAGACCAGGATCAGGTGGCCCACGACCAGGCCGAGCATGATGCCCGGCAGCAACAGGATGTGGATCGAGTAGAACCGCGCCACGAAGTCGTGGCCCGGGAACTCCCCGCCGAAGAGGAAGAACGAGATGTACGTGCCGACGATCGGCATGGACAGGATCGCGCCCTCGGTGAAGCGGACACCGGTGCCGGAGAGCAGGTCGTCCGGGAGCGAGTAACCGGTGAAGCCGGTGAACATGCCCAGGACGAACAGCAGGAAGCCGAACAGCCAGTTGATCTCACGCGGCTTGCGGAACGCGCCGGTGAAGAACACGCGCATCATGTGCACGAACATGCCGGCGAGGAAGATCAGCGCCGCCCAGTGGTGGATCTGCCGGATGAGCAGACCACCGCGCACCTCGAAGGAGATGTGCAGGGTCGAGCTGAACGCCTCGGACATCAGCTGTCCCTGGAGCGGGACGTAGCTGCCGTGGTACACCACCTCGTTCATCGAGGGGTGGAAGAACAGCGTCAGATACACACCCGTGAGGATGATGATCAGGAAGCTGTAGAGGCAGACCTCACCCAGCATGAACGACCAGTGGTCGGGGAAGATCTTGCGCATGTTGGCCTTGGCCAGGGAGTAGATCCCCAGCCGGCCGTCGGCCCAGTCGGCGATCCGCTCGCCGGCCGGCGCCTTCCCGCGCGAGCGGGACTCGGTGGTGGTCGTAGTGCTCATCCGCGCTCCCAGAATGCAGGACCGACGGGCTCTGCGAAGTCGCCGAGCGCCTCGAGGTAGCCCTCGGGGTTCACGCCGATGCGCAGCTGCGGCAGGGCGTGACCGGCGGGACCGAAGATCACCCGGGCGCCGTCGGACAGGTCGAAGGTGGACTGGTGGCAGGGGCACAGCACGTGGTGCGTCTGCTGCTCGTACAGGGAGATCGGGCAACCGACGTGGGTGCAGATCTTCGAGTACGCGACGATGCCGTCGTGCGACCACTCGAGCTCTTGCTTGTCCTTGATGTCGTCCGGCTGGAGCCGGACGATCATCACGGCCGCCTTGGCGATCTCGTTCTGGAACTCCTCGTCCGTCTCCTCCAGGCCCTCGGGCTTGACGAAGGTGAGCGAACCGACGGCCACGTCCGAAGCGCGCAGCGGCTGGTTCGTGTTCATGTTGACGAGGAGCTTGCCCTTGGACCACATGGTGTGGCGCATCTTGTCCTCGGGCAGCGGACCGAGGTCGCGCAGGAGGACGACGCCGGAGAGCGGGAACAGCGCCAGCGCACCGAACATCGTGTTGCGGATCAGCTTGCGACGGCCGAGCGCGGACTCCGTGGCGCCTTCCTTGAAGTCCGCGAAGACCTTCGCGCGGACCTCGGGGGACGCCTCGATCGGGTGACGCTCGTCGGCGACCTCCACGTCGGACATCAGGGTGCGGGCCCAGTGGACCGCGCCCGCGCCGATGCAGAACAGCGCCGCGCCCAGGGTCAGACCCAGCGCGAAGTTCAGCGCGCTGATGTGACCGATCGGGAACACGAAGATCGACTTGTCCGGCGGGATCGTCACGTACGACGCGATGAAGCCGACGGTGGCCAGCATCGACAGCGTGAACAGGAAGGCGACCGCACGCTCGGACCGCTTCGCGGCCCGCTCGTCGATGTCCTGGATCCGGTGCTCGTGGGGCGGCAGCCCCGGGTCGGCGAACGGGTTCTGCTCGTCCGCGACGTCCACGGCGCCGTGCGCGTGGGCCTGCTCAGCGGGCAGGTTCTCTTCTGGAATGTCTTGGCTACTCATGACTTCTTGGCCTTTGCGGTCCGAGCGGCGACCCAGACGGCGACCGCGACCAGGGCGCCGAGACCGAAGATCCACGCGAACAGACCCTCGCTGACCGGCCCGAGGCCGCCCAGTTCGAGACCGCCGGGGTTCACCGTCTCATCGCTGTTGACCGCGTTCAGGTACGCGATGATGTCCTTCTTGTTCTGCTCCGACAGGGTGGTGTCGGGGAACGAAGGCATGTTCTGCGGGCCGGTCTGCATGGCCTCGTAGATGTGCTTCGGGTCCACACCCTCCAGGTCCGGCGCGAACTTGCCCTCCGTGAGGGCACCGCCCTTGCCGGTGAAGTTGTGGCACTGCGCGCAGTTGGTGCGGAAGAGCTCGCCGCCCTTGGCGATGTCCGCGCCCTCGGGGCCGTACTGGGCCGAGGTGGGGACGTTCGGGCCGGCGCCCAGCGACGCGATGTAGGTCGCGAGCTGGTCGATCTGGGCCTGGCTGTAGATGTTCTTCTTCTTCACCACCTGCGGGCCCTGGGAGGTCGCCGCGGGCATACGGCCGGTGCCGACCTGGAAGTCGACGGCCGCGGCGCCCACGCCGACCAGGCTCGGACCGTCGGAGGTGCCCTGACCGCCGGTGCCGTGGCAGCTGGCGCAGCCGACGGCGTAGAGCTTCTTGCCCTCGTCGATGGCGAGGGACTGGGAGGTTTCATCGGCCTGCGCCTTGCTCGCGGGCGCGAACGCGGCGTACAGCCCCCCAGTGGCCGCCAGCGCGAGGAGTAGGACGACGACCGCCGCCAGCGGATGGCGTCGTCGTGCGGAGAGCTTTTTCACGGATTACCCCGGTGTCAGGATCTTCTGCGTCGATGCTTCTGGAAGGTGCGCGGGATCGGGCCCGGCTACTTGATCATGTAGATCGTGGCGAAGAGGCCGATCCAGACGACATCGACGAAGTGCCAGTAGTAGGACACGACGATGGCCGCGGTCGCCTGTTCATGGGTGAACCTCTTGGCCGCGTACGTCCTGCCGAGGACGAACAGGAAAGCGATCAGGCCGCCCGTCACGTGCATGCCGTGGAAGCCGGTGGTCAGGTAGAACACCGAGCCGTACGGGTCCGAGGAGAGCGAGAGCCCGTCCTTCTTCACCAGCTCGGTGTACTCGTAGATCTGACCGCCGATGAAGATCGCACCCATGATGAAGGTGATGATGAACCAGCCCCGGAGCTTCTTCACGTCACCTCGCTCGGCGGCGAAGACACCGAGCTGGCAGGTGAGGGAGGAGAGCACCAGGATCGTGGTGTTCGTCGCCGAGAACGGGAAGTTCAGGGCGGACGCCATTTCCTTCCAGTGGTCGGGACCCGTCACCGATCGCAGGGTGAAGTACATCGCGAAGAGGGCCGCGAAGAACATCAGCTCGGAACTCAACCAGATGATGGTTCCTACGCTGACGAGGTTCGGCCGGTTGACCGACGGGTGCGCGTGCCCGGTTTCTACTGTCGTTGCTGTCGCCACGACCGACATTATGTCGGTCCCTTATCCCGCCCTCACTCCGGGGGGTGCCGTTCGGAGTGTTCCCAGCGTGTGCAGTGCCCGTATGGCCCATCGAAGCGGTGTTCCAACAGGTGTTGACAGCCTGTTCAAGGGAGTAGCATCCGCCGCACCGGTTCTGTCCGTACGACGCTGACGTCTCGGAGGAAACATGCAGCCGACCGCCACGGTGCTGGTCTACAGCGACGATTCCAACACCCGCGAACAGGTGCGGCTCGCGGCCGGACGCCGGCCCGCCCCGGACGTGCCCGCGGTCGAGTTCCTGGAGTGCGCCACCCCGGCAGCGGTACTGGCCGAGATGGACCGGGGCGGCATCGACGTCTGCGTGTTCGACGGTGAGGCCGTGCCGATGGGCGGCATGGGCCTGTGCCGGCAGATCAAGGACGAGGTCTTCGAGTGCCCGCCGGTGCTGCTGCTCATCGCGCGGCCGCAGGACGCCTGGCTGGCCACCTGGAGCCGCGCCGACGCCGCTGTGACGCTCCCGGTGGATCCGGTGGAGTTCGCGGGGTCGCTGGCCGCTCTGCTGCGCCGGAAGCGGCTGCTGAGCGCCTAGCCGGACGGGGCGCGGGGTTCCCGCAGGGGCGAGATCCGGTCGGCCGGTGACGGCCGGTCCCTGACGGCCCCTCACGCCCCCTCGTTCACCCGGCCGGGTGACGGCCGGCCCCGGTCGCCCCCGGCGGGGTCACACCGGCGTCGGGCGCAGCCTCGCCGTGTCCTCGGGCCGGGAGCTCTGAGGGGTGCCGCCCTGGAGTGCGCTGCCGCTGCGCCACTTGTCCCAGGTCACGTTCCAGTCGCCGAAGCCGTTGCCGAACGGCTCCATCTCGTGGCCGTTGGAGTTGACGACCTGGACGACGTCACCCTCGCGGACGGTGTTGAAGAACCACTCCGCGTTGCTGGTGCTCATGCCGACGCAGCCGTGACTGACGTTCTCCGAGCCCTGGGAGCCCACCGACCAGGGGGCGGCGTGCACGTACTCGCCGCTCCAGGTGATCCGCGAAGCATAGTAAACGGGCAGGTCGTAGGAGTCCGAGGTGCCCTCCTCGATGCCGATCGTGGTGCCGCGCATGCGTACTTGGCGCTGCTTCTCCAGGATGACCTTGACGCCGTTGCGGGTCTCGAAGCCGGGCCTGCCGGTGGTGACGGGGATCCGGTTGATCGGCCGGTCGTTCTTGTAGACCGTCAGCTGGTGCGCCGCCGAGTCCGTGACGGCGACGACGCGGTCGCCCGTGGTGAGCTTCAGGGGCGCGGCCGCCTTGCCTCCCCACAGCCGGTCGTTGATGCGCATGCCCGCCAGGTTGCTGTGCACCTGGACGGTCGCGTGGGCGGGCCAGTAGTCCTTGGGGCGGTAGTGCAGCTCCTTGTCGTTCACCCAGAACCAGGAGCCCTCCACCGCGGGCGTGGTGTCCACCTTCAGGGCCCGCTCCACGACGGCCCGTTGACCCTTGTCCTTGACGGGCACGCTGAGTTGGGCGACGACCGGCTGGCCGACGCCGTACAGGCCCGACCTGGGGGTGAAGAGGACGTCGACGTTCTGTCCGGCCTTGGTGGCGGGCCGGCCGGTGTCGAAGGTGAGGACCTTGCGGCCGGGCGCCCCGTCGTCGTCCTCGGTGCTCACCCGCACCGTGTAGCGGGTGTCGGCGGCGAGCGGCGCGGTGCTGTGCCAGCGGCTGCCGTCCGCGGCCAGCTCGCCCGCCACGTAGCGGCCCGACGCGTCGACGGCCGTGACGTCCGTGAGGCGCCCGTCGGAGTCCTCGGCGGTGACCTCCAGGGGCTTGGCCGGGTCGGCCTTCTTCCCGGTGTCCGTCGGGGCGTTGAAGGCGATCTCCGGGTCCGCGTCGTAGGGCCGGGCGGAGAGCGGGTCTCCGTCCGCGCCGCAGGCGGTGACGCCCGCGCAGAGGGCGATCACCAGCAGCGCGCAGCCGACGGTGGTGCGGGGGCGGGGTGAGTGGCTCATGCCATCACGCTAGGAAGCTTCGTCGGCACCGGCGCGTTGAGTAGCCCTTAAGAGCGACCGGACCTGCGGCAAACACAGGAGCCCGGGTCCCCCTGGCGGGGGATCCGGGCTCCCGGGTGGTGCGGCGGCCGACCTGGGGTCGGCGCGTGTCACTGGGTGCGGTTCTCACCGCGGTAGTACTCGAAGACCCAGCCCCACAGGCCCAGCAGGATCAGCGGGGCCGAGAAGTACAGCAGCCACCAGCCCATCGCGACGCCCAGGAAGGCCAGGGCGCCACCGACGGCCAGGGACAGCGGCTGCCAGCTGTGCGGGCTGAAGAAGCCCAGCTCGCCGGCGTCGTCCGCGACGTCCGCCTCCTTGTTGTCCTGCGCACCCGCGTCGACCCGCCGGGCGGTGAAGCCCAGGTAGAAGCCGATCATGATGCACAGGCCGAAGGCCAGGAAGAGCGCCGTGGTACCGGCCGGCTCCTTCGACCACACGCCATAGACGATCGCAATGGCGAGGACGAAGACGCTCAGCCACATGAACATCTTGCCCTGGATCTTCACTTGCCGGCCTCCTTGCCGTCCGTGATGGCGCCACCGTGGGCGGCGTGCTCCAGCTCCAGAGCGGCGATCTCAGGGTGGTGCAGGTCGAACGCCGGGGATTCGCTGCGGATCCGCGGCAGGGTGAGGAAGTTGTGGCGCGGCGGCGGGCAGGACGTCGCCCACTCCAGCGAGCGGCCGTAGCCCCACGGGTCGTCCACGCCGACCGGCTTGCCGTACTTGGCGGTCTTCCACACGTTGTAGAAGAACGGAAGGATCGACAGACCGAGGACGAACGAGCTGATCGTGGAGACCGTGTTCAGGGCGGTGAAGCCGTCGGCCGCCAGGTAGTCGGCGTAACGACGGGGCATGCCCTCGGCGCCCAGCCAGTGCTGGACCAGGAAGGTGCCGTGGAAGCCGACGAACAGCGTCCAGAAGGTGATCTTGCCGAGGCGCTCGTCGAGCATCTTGCCGGTGAACTTCGGCCACCAGAAGTGGAAGCCGGCGAACATCGCGAAGACGACCGTGCCGAACACGACGTAGTGGAAGTGCGCCACCACGAAGTACGAGTCCGAGACGTGGAAGTCCATCGGCGGCGAGGCCAGGATGACACCGGTCAGACCACCGAAGGTGAAGGTGATCAGGAAGCCGACCGCCCACAGCATCGGGGTCTCGAAACTCAGCGACCCCTTCCACATCGTGCCGATCCAGTTGAAGAACTTCACGCCGGTCGGAACGGCGATGAGGAACGTCATGAAGGAGAAGAACGGCAGCAGCACTCCACCGGTGACGTACATGTGGTGGGCCCACACCGTCACGGACAGACCGGCGATCGAGATGGTCGCGGCGATCAGGCCCATGTAGCCGAACATCGGCTTGCGCGAGAACACCGGGATGATCTCACTGATGATGCCGAAGAACGGCAGCGCGATGATGTACACCTCTGGATGGCCGAAGAACCAGAAGAGGTGTTGCCAGAGCAAGGCTCCGCCGTTGGCCGCGTCGAAGACGTGGGCGCCGAATTTACGGTCGGCCTCCAGCGCGAACAGGGCCGCGGCCAGCACCGGGAAGGCCAGCAGGACCAGAACGGCCGTCAGCAGCACGTTCCACACGAAGATCGGCATGCGGAACATGGTCATGCCGGGCGCACGCATGCAGATGATCGTGGTGATGAAGTTGACCGCGCCGAGGATGGTGCCGAAGCCGGAGAAGGCCAGACCCATGATCCACATGTCGGCGCCGATGCCCGGGCTGCGGACCGCGTCCGACAGCGGGGAGTAGGCGAACCAGCCGAAGTCGGCCGCACCCTGCGGGGTGAGGAAGCCGCCCACCGCGATCAGCGAGCCGAACAGGTAGAGCCAGTAGGCGAACATGTTCAGCCGCGGGAACGCGACGTCCGGTGCACCGATCTGGAGCGGCATGATCCAGTTCGTGAAGCCGGCGAACAGCGGCGTCGCGAACATCAGCAGCATGATCGTGCCGTGCATCGTGAACGCCTGGTTGAACTGCTCGTTCGACATGATCTGCAGACCAGGCCGGGCCAGCTCCGCACGCATGAGCAGCGCCATGACGCCACCGATGCAGAAGAACGCGAAGGACGTGGCGAGGTAGAGCGTTCCGATCGTCTTGTGGTCAGTGGTGGTGAGCCACTTGATCACGACGTTTCCGGGCTGCTTGCGCCGTACGGGCAGTTCGTCCTCGTAGTACGAGGCTCCGGCCGCCGCGGCGCCCTGAGGTTCGTTGACGATGCTCACAGGTTGTTCGTCTCCCGGTTCTTCTCGTGGCTCGTCTGCGCGATGCCGGCGGGAACGTAACCGGTCTGCCCCTTCTTGGCGAGGTCCTTGAGGTGCTGCTGGTAACGCTCGGGGGAGACGACCTTCACGTTGAACAGCATCCGGGAGTGGTCGACGCCGCAGAGCTCGGCACACTTGCCCATGAAGGTGCCCTCTTGGTTGGGCGTCACCTGGAAGGAGTTCGTGTGGCCGGGGATGACGTCCATCTTCATCAGGAACGGCACCACCCAGAAGGAGTGGATGACGTCACGCGAGGTGAGGACGAAGCGGACGGTCTCGCCCTTCGGCAGCCACAGCGTCGGACCGGGGTTGCCCGTCTGCGGGTTGCGCGTGCCGGGCGTGCCGACGTCGTAGACGCCGCCGGCGTTCGCCGGGAACTCCGCCTTGAACCGGTCCGGGATGGCGGCCAGGTTCTTGTCGGTCTTCGCGTCACCGGTGGAACCGTCGACGCTCTCGATGTAGTTGAAGCCCCAGCTCCACTGGAAGCCGACGACGTTCACCGTGACGTCGGGCTTCTTCTCGAGGCTGAGGAGCTTCGACTCGTCACGGGCGGTGAAGTAGAACAGCACCGAGACGATGATGATCGGGACCACTGTGTACAGGGCCTCGATCGGCATGTTGTACCGGGTCTGCGGAGGAACCTCGACCTTGGTCCGGGTGCGCCGGTGGAACATGGTGGCCCACAGGATGAGGCCCCAGACCAGCACGCCGGTGGCGAGCGCGGCCGCCCACGAGCCCTGCCAGAGGGAGAGGATCCGCGGAGCCTCGTCTGTGACCGGGGTGGGCATACCAAGGCGGGGGAAGTCTTCCCAGTTGTACGAGCAACCAGTGGCTGTCGCCAGGACCAGGCCCGCAGTCATTGCCTGCAGCAGCTTCCGCCGCATCGGGCGCCGCGGCGAGCGGTCGGAGCCGTTGGGACTCACGTAGCGCCTTCCCGAGAGTCTCGCCCGCGCTGTTCGGCTGCGGCCTTCTCGCTGGTCGGTCGCCGCCCTGCGTCGGGCAGGGGTTTGGATGTTTATGCGGACCAAACCCTACTGGACGCGTTTTGGGGTCGCGCGGGGAGGGTGGCCAACGCGCCGCCGGTCCCCCCGAAGGGGGTGGGTTGTCCTGCTGCGGCTGTTTTCTGACGGGGGTTCGGGGGGTTGCGCAGGTCGAGTGGGTCCCGGGCGCGACGGCCGGCGGTGTGACCCGGTCGCGCGGGTGGTGTCGGTGCGCGCGGCCGGGGCGCTTAGCGTTGCGGTGTGTCCTACTTCGACGCCGCATCGGCCGCTCCCCTGCATCCCGTTGCCCGCCAGGCCCTGGCGGCCTCCCTCGACGAGGGGTGGGCCGATCCCGCGCGGCTGTACCGGGAGGGGCGGCGGGCGCGGCTGCTGCTGGACGCGGCGCGGGAGGCGGCGGCCGACGCAGTCGGCTGCCGGCCGGACGAGCTGACGTTCACCTCCTCCGGCACCCGGGCGGTGCACGCGGGGATCGCGGGGGTGCTGACGGGCCGACGCCGCGTGGGAAACCACCTGATCGTGTCGGAGGTCGAACATTCTTCGGTACTCCATTCGGCCGAGGCGCACGAGGCGGCGGGCGGCTCGGTGACCCGGGTGCCGGTGCTGCGGACCGGCGAGGCGACCGCCCTTTCGTACGAGGAGGCCCTGCGGCCGGACACCGCGCTGGCCTGCCTCCAGTCGGCCAACCACGAGGTGGGCACCGAGCAGCCGGTGGCGGCGGTGGCCGAGCTGTGCCGGGAGGCGGGGGTCCCGCTGCTGGTGGACGGCGCGCAGTCGCTGGCCTGGGGCCGGGTGCCGGGCGGCTGGTCGGTGCTGACGGGCAGTGCGCACAAGTGGGGCGGTCCGTCCGGGGTCGGGCTGCTGGCGGTCCGCAAGGGGGTGCGGTTCGCCGCCCAAGGCCCGGTCGACGAGCGCGAGTCGGGGCGGGCGGCCGGCTTCGAGAACATCCCGGCGATCGTGGCGGCGGCCGCCTCGCTGCGGGCGGTGCGCGCCGAGGCGGAGCAGGAGGCGGCACGGCTGCGGGAGCTGACGGACCGGATCCGGACGCGGGTGGTGTCGGCCGTCCCGGATGTGGAGGTGGTCGGCGATCCGGTGCGGCGGCTGCCCGGGATCGTCACGTTCTCGTGTCTCTATGTCGACGGGGAGAGCCTGCTGCACGCGTTGGACCGGGAGGGTTTCTCCGTGTCGTCCGGATCGTCCTGCACGAGCAGCACGCTGACGCCGAGCCATGTGCTCAGGGCGATGGGGGTGCTGAGCGAGGGCAACATCCGGGTGTCGCTGCCGTACGGCACGCCGGCCGAGGAGGTCGAGCGGTTCCTGTCGGTGCTGCCGGGCACGGTGGCGGCGATGCGCGAGAAGCTCGGCGCACCCGCCGCGCCGGCGGTCGTGAAGGCGGCGGCGCCGGAGGTCGACGCGCTGGTGGTCGACGCGCTGGGCAGGCGGTGCCCGATCCCCGTGATCGAGCTGGCGAAGGTCTTCGGCGACGTGCCGGTGGGCGGCACGGTCCGGGTGCTCTCCGACGACGAGGCGGCCCGGCTCGACATCCCGGCGTGGTGCGAGATGCGGGGGCAGGAGTACGTCGGTGAGGAGCCGGCGGACCGCGGCTCGGCGTATGTGGTCCGCCGGGTGTCCTGACCGGGACGGGTCCCGGAAGGGATCCCGGGACCGGCCGCGGAGGAGCGGCCGGTCGGGGACCGGGGCGGGTCCTAGGAGAGGTGCTCGCGGACCTCGGTGGCGGCCTCCTCGCCGTAGGCCTTGGTGAAGCGCTCCATGAAGTGGCCGCGGCGCAGCTGGTACTCCTGGGTGCCGACCGTCTCGATGACCAGCGTGGCGAGCATGCAGCCGACCTGGGCGGCGCGCTCCATGCCGACGCCCCAGGCCAGACCGGAGAGGAAGCCGGCCCGGAAGGCGTCGCCGACGCCGGTGGGGTCGGCCTTGCGCTCCTCGTCGGGGCAGCCGACCTCGATCGGGTCCTGGCCGGCCCGCTCGACGCGCACGCCGCGCGAGCCGAGGGTGGTGACGCGGTGGCCGACCCTGGCGAGGATCTCCTCGTCGCTCCAGCCGGTCTTGGACTCGATGAGCCCCTTCTCGTACTCGTTGGAGAAGAGGTACGTGGCGCCCTCCAGCAGGGTCCGGATCTCGTCGCCGTTCATCCGGGCGATCTGCTGGGAGAAGTCGGCGGCGAACGCGATGGACCGGGTGCGGCACTCCTCGGTGTGCCGGAGCATCGCCTCCGGGTCGTCGGCGCCGATCAGGACCAGGTCGAGACCGCCCACGCGGTCGGCGACGGTCTTCAGCTCGATGAGGCGGGCCTCGCTCATCGCGCCGGTGTAGAAGGAGCCGATCTGGTTGTGGTCGGCGTCGGTGGTGCACACGAAGCGGGCGGTGTGCAGCGTCTCGGAGATGCGCACCGAGTCGGTGTCGACGCCGTGCCGGTCGAGCCAGGCCCGGTAGTCGTCGAAGTCCGAGCCCGCGGCGCCGACCAGGATCGGCTCCGTGCCGAGCTGCCCCATGCCGAAGGCGATGTTCGCGCCGACGCCGCCACGGCGTACGTCGAGGTTGTCGACCAGGAAGGAGAGCGAGACCGTGTGCAGCTGGTCCGCGACGAGCTGGTCGGCGAAGCGGCCGGGGAAGGTCATGAGGTGGTCGGTGGCGATGGAGCCGGTGACTGCGATGCGCACGGCGTGGACTCTCCTGGGGGGAGGGGCATTGACAGTTCACGCTACCCGGTCGACGGGCCCACCTTGAAGCATACGAAACTACCCGATAGTAGATCTTTCTTCGCGGCCCGAGCCGTGCATACGGTGCCACTATGACGAACCTCAAGCGCTGTGCCCCTGCCCCGGCGGACCTGGAGGGCGGTCTTGCGTCGCTGCGCGGTGACTGTGCCCGGATGGTGCCGCACTGGGCGGCCCCCGACCGGTTCACCCCCCACCCGGTGTCCCCGTCGCTCATCCACGGCGTGACCGTGCCGTCGGCGTCGGCGCGGCTGCTGGACGCCATGTCGGACTACGGGGACTGAGCGGCGCCCGGATTCCGCGTCGGCGCGTTCCAGGGAACCGTGCGCTCCCCCGCTGCGTCCCATCGGCGTCCCCCGGAAAGGGGATGTGGGATACGACCCCTCCACCGCCCATTTTGACAGGGCCGGGTCAGGGTCGGCCATGAGGGCAGCAGCCGAAGGAGCGATGCGGTGAACACCGAGCGACCCGACAACGACGACGCCGCACGCGAGCCGGGCGCCGCCGAGACCGCCGGTGAGGAGGAAGAGGTCCGGGCCGGGACCGGGGCCGACACCGGGGCCGAGGCCGAGGCCGGGACTGGTACTGAGACCGAAGCGGAGACGGTGGCCGAGGCTGGGGCCGGGGCGGATGCCGGGGCCCGCGCCGACGCCGAGGACGTCGAGCCCGGTGCCGAGGAGGACCGTACCGAGGTCGGCGCCACGGCCGAGGCGCCCCCTGCCGAGGACGGCACCGCAGCCGAGGCGGCCCCCGCCGAGGACGGCGCGGGCGGGACGGCCCCCGCCGAGGACAGCCCTGTAGAGGCAGCCTCCACCGAGGGCGCCCCCGTCAAGGCCACCTCCGCCGAAGCCGCCTCCGTCACGGCCGTCCCCGCCGAGGACACCCCCGTCAAGGCCACCTCCGCCGAAACCGCCTCCGTCGAGAGCGCTGCCGCCGGGAGCGTCCCCGAGGTTCGGTCCGGGGCCGAGGACGACGCCGGGAGTCACGAGGAGCGCCCGGCCTCCCGGCGGCGCTCGCCCGTGGTCGTCGCCTCGGTCGCGGCCGCCGTGCTGCTCGTCGGGGGCGGTGGCGCGTACCTCGCCGCGAGCGCGTCCGGCGGCTCCGGCGGCCGTTCGGGTGCCGGCTCCCCCGCGCCGCTGGCCCTCGACGGCTACTCCACCGCGGGTACGTCCGGCGCCGGCGGCGCCACGAACGGCATCGCGCCGGGTGAGCCGAATCCGTACGGAGTGACGTACCGGGCCGCCGGAACGCTGCCCGACGGCCCCGGCTCGGCGCCGGTGTACTGGGCCACGGGCGAGGTCACCCGGGACGAGGTGGCCCGTCTGGCCGGGGCGTTGGGGATCGACGGGACACCCGTGGCCCAGGGCACGGTCTGGAAGGTCGGCACGGACAAGGACGGCGCGGGCCCCGTCCTCCGGGTGGACAAGGCGGCGCCGGGCACCTGGACCTTCAGCCGTTACGCGCCCGGCACCGACGACTGCAGGAACCGGACCCTGTGCATACGGGACCCTGCCGGCCCGGTCGCCGACCCGGTGAGCGAGGCGGCGGCGAAGAAGGCGGCGGCGCCGGTGCTGAAGGCCCTGGGCCAGGACGACGCCAAGGTGGACGCGAGTCAGGTCATGGGCGCCCACCGGACGGTGAACGCCGACCCGGTGGTCGGCGGGCTGCCCACGTACGGCCTGACCACCGGACTGACCGTCGACGCGCAGGGCGAGCTGATCGGCGGCAACGGGCAGCTGACGACGCCGCTGAAGGGGGACGTGTACCCCGCGCTGAGCGCGCGGGAGGCGCTGGACCTGCTGAACAAGGCACCCGGCACGGACCACCGGATGGGCATCGGCGGCTGCGCGAGCCCCGTACCGCTGAAGGACCGGCTGGAGGAGCCGTGCGGGTCGTCGACCGTCCCGGACGCCGGCGCGCGCACCACGGTCACGGTCGAGGACGCGGTGTTCGGGCTGGCGGTGCACCGGGCGGACGAGCGGCTGGCGCTGGTGCCGTCCTGGCTGTTCACGACCCGCGGGCAGGACGCGCGGAACGCCTTCACGGTGACCTATCCGGCGGTGGAGCCGGACTATCTGACCCCGTCCGTGTCGGCCGACCCGAGCGCGACGCCGGAGTCGCACGACGTGCGGGTGGAGGGCTACAGCGCCGACGGCACGGAGCTCACCGTGCGCTACACCGGCGGGGTGTGCGCCGACTACAAGGCGAAGGCGGCCGAGAGCGCGGACCGGGTGACGGTGACGGTGACCGAGAAGCCGTGGCCGGACAAGGTCTGCATCAAGATCGCCATGACCTTCCAGCAGAGCGTGCGGCTGGACGAGCCGCTGGGCGACCGGAAGGTCGTCGGCTCGGACGGCAAGGAGATCCCGTACGTGAAGGCGGGGGCGCGGCTGCCGAAGGCGTCGGCGCAGCCGCAGTAGGACGCCGCGACGGCGAAAGGCGGCGGCCCCGTCGTAGGGGGCCGCCGCCTTTCGTGTCGTCCGGGTCCGCCCGAGGGCGTCCCGGGCGGCTCAGCTGAAGGAGTCGCCGCAGGCGCAGGAGCCGGTCGCGTTCGGGTTGTCGATCGTGAAGCCCTGCTTCTCGATCGTGTCCACGAAGTCGATCGAGGCGCCGCCCAGGTACGGGGCGCTCATGCGGTCGGTGACGACCTTGACGCCGTCGAAGTCCTTGACGACGTCACCGTCGAGCGAACGCTCGTCGAAGAAGAGCTGGTAGCGCAGGCCGGAGCAGCCGCCGGGCTGAACGGCGACACGCAGGGCGAGGTCCTCGCGGCCTTCCTGGTCGAGCAGGGCCTTGACCTTGGACGCGGCGGCGTCGGTCAGGATGATGCCGTCGGTGACGGTGCTGGTCTCGTCCGATACGGACATCTACATCTCTCCCGGGTTGTACGGAGACTGCTTGCCGACGGTTGCAACCGACGGGGCCGCGGATTCATTCCGGGCCGGGCGCGTGTCTTTTCGGATCCGCCGGTTCGTTCGTCCTTCGGATCCTTCTTCATGCTCGCACATGACGGGGGGAGCGGAAAACGGCCCATCGGGATTCATGTCACACCGACACTATGGCCGTCGTCAAAGTGACGTGAAGCAGTTATGATAGATAGCGTCATTTAGACGAAAACTAGCGTCGGCCCGATGCACGGACCGACGAGCCGCAGAACAGAAAGGGTGCGTGTCGTGACCACCGCCCAGACCCCGGAGCTCGACGTACAGCCGACGCCCCTCGCCCTCCTGCTGCTCGGCCGCGAGGCCGACCCGAAGAGCGAGCGTGGCGTCGAGTGCCCGGGCGACCTCCCCTCGCCGTCCGACCCGGACCTGGTCGAGCGCGCCCGCGCGGCCAAGGAGAAGCTCGGCGACAAGGTCTTCGTGCTCGGCCACCACTACCAGCGCGACGAGGTCATCCAGTTCGCGGACGTCACGGGTGACTCCTTCAAGCTGGCCCGGGACGCGGCCGCGCGCCCGGAGGCCGAGTACATCGTGTTCTGCGGTGTGCACTTCATGGCGGAGTCCGCGGACATCCTGACCGGCGACGACCAGAAGGTCGTCCTCCCGGACCTCGCCGCCGGCTGCTCGATGGCCGACATGGCCACCGCCGAGCAGGTCGCGGAGTGCTGGGACGTGCTGACCGAGGCCGGCATAGCCGAGCAGGTCGTGCCCGTCTCGTACATGAACTCGTCCGCCGACATCAAGGCGTTCACGGGCAAGCACGGGGGCACCATCTGCACCTCGTCCAACGCGAAGAAGGCGCTGGACTGGGCGTTCGAGCAGGGCGAGAAGGTCCTCTTCCTGCCCGACCAGCACCTCGGCCGCAACACCGCGGTGCGGGACCTGGGCATGTCCCTCGACGACTGCGTGGTCTACAACCCGCACAAGCCGGGCGGCGGCCTGACCGCCGAGCAGCTGCGCGACGCGAGGATGATCCTGTGGCGCGGCCACTGCTCGGTCCACGGCCGTTTCTCGCTGGACTCGGTGAACGACGTGCGCGAGCGCATCCCGGGCGTGAACGTCCTGGTGCACCCCGAGTGCAAGCACGAGGTCGTGGCCGCGGCGGACTACGTCGGCTCGACGGAGTACATCATCAAGGCCCTGGAGGCCGCCCCGGCCGGCTCCAAGTGGGCCATCGGCACGGAGCTGAACCTGGTCCGCCGACTGGCGAATCGTTTCGCGCCCGAGGGCAAGGAGATCGTCTTCCTCGACAAGACGGTCTGCTTCTGCTCGACCATGAACCGCATCGACCTCCCCCATCTGGTGTGGACCCTGGAGTCGCTGGCCGAGGGCAACCTCGTCAACCGCATCGAGGTCGACAAGGAGACCGAGGCGTTCGCGAAGCTGGCGCTGGAGCGGATGCTGGCGCTGCCGTAGCCGGCCCGCCCGTGGACCCGGATCACCCCGCCTGCGGCTCCTGAGCGGGGTGGACCGGGTCCAGCGCGAAGACGGTCCCGTCGGGACTGAGCACCACCAGGGAGCCCCCGTCGGGATACACCCGCGCCGGGTGGAAGCTCGTCCGGATGACCTGATCGGCCCGCGCCGGGGACTCCCACAGCAGGTGGCCGCTCGCCGTGTCCAGCGCGGCCACCCGCCCGGAGGCGCTGGCCGCGTAGAGGGTACGGCCCCGCTCGTCGGCGACGGGCGTGCCGGGCTGCTGGAGCGTGGTCGTGGTCGCCCACAGCCGCTTGCCCGTCCCGGGCTCGTGCGCGGTGACCCGGCCGCTGGAGGAGGCGAAGCAGAGCACGCCGCCCACCAGCGCGGCCTCTCCGCGCGCGCCGCCCGGCAGGCTCTTCCTGCGCACGGTCCCGGTCTCCGGGTCGACCAGCAGGACCTCGGTGTACGCCGGGTCCGCGGCCGCCGATTCGTCCTGTCCGCCGCCGGACTCCAGGAAGACCAGATCCCCGTCGACGTCGCCGACGTACGCGAGGTCGCCGTCCGGCACGCCCACCTTCCGGGTCGTGCCGTCGGCCGGGTCCAGGGCGTAGAACACGGTGCGCGGCGACGGGTCCGAGTCGGAGCAGTCGGCGTACGGACGGCCGCCGATCCCGTGGAACCCGCAGTAGTAGGACGGCCCGGCGGGCAGGTCCATGGTCCAGCGCGCGGTGCCCCGCCGCGGATCGCGGGCCGTCACGCGCCTGCCGTCCGGCACCAGCAGCAGATCGCCGACGAGGGCGGGCTGCACGGTGTCGTCGTCCATCGGACGTGACCAGAGCAGTGCGCCGGTGCCGGAGTCGAGGGCCATGACCTTGGCCGCCCGGTCGGCGCCCGTGCTGCTCACGACCGACTGGCGGACCAGCAGCACACCGTCGCGCTCCCCGAGGACCGTGCTGTCGTAGTTCTCCCGTGCCACCCCCGGGGGCACGGAGTCCGCACGCCAGGCGAGCCGGCCCGTCGCCCCGTCGATCCGGACGGGGAAGACACCGGAGCCCCCGCAGTACAGGGCGTCCTCACCCATCGCGCAGGACAGGGTCTTGCCGGCGTAGCCCTCCTCCTCGTCCATCGGCCGGGTCACGCCGGAGAGCGCGGCCCCGTGGACCGAGGTCCGCCACGGCTTCCAGCCGGCGGGCAGCGGGGCCCAGCGGGAGGAGGTCCCGGTGGCGGCGCCGTGCGACGGGGTGCTCCCCGTCGACGCCGTGCTCCCGTCCGGCCGCTGGAACGGCTCGAACAGGACGTAACCGGTGACCGCCACGGCCAGGACCCCCGCGGCTCCCGCCAGGACGGGCCACCGGCGCAGCCGGGAACGGCGGTCCTGAGGAGGTGCGGCGGTGGGCCGGGCGGGTTCGTCGGGTGCCGGGCCGGGGAGCGGCGGACGCAGGGTCACCGTCTCCGGGTCGCCGGCCGCCTGCTCGGGCAGCGCCTCGGCGAACTCCCGTCCCAGTTCCTCCAGTCCGGGCCGGTCGCCGGCCTTCTTGGCCAGGCAGCGGGTCAGCACCGAACGCAGCGGCTCGGCGACCGCGTCCACCGACGGCTCCTCGTGCATGACGCGGTACGCCGTCAGATAGGGGCTGTCGGCGTCGAAGGGGCCGCTGCCGGTCGCGGCGAACACCAGCAGCGCGCCGAGGGAGAAGACATCGGAGGCGGGCCCGGCCGAGCGGGCGTCCGTGAGCTGCTCCGGCGACATGAACGGCGGGGTGCCGATCACATGACCGGTCTCGGTGAGGGTCTGGTTGTCGGCCGCGCGGGAGATGCCGAAGTCGATGACCCGCGGGCCGTCCTCGGCCATCAGGACGTTGGCGGGCTTCAGGTCGCGGTGGACCACCCCGGCCCGGTGGATGTCCCGCAGGGCCTCCACCAACCCCAGTGCCAGCAGGCGCAGTTGCGCCCCCTTCAGCGGGCCGGTGTCGCGGATCAGCGCGGAGAGCGCCGGGCCGGGCACGAACTGGGTGGCCATCCAGGGCCGGGAGGCCTCCGGGTCGGCGCCCACGACCGGGGCGGTGAAGGCGCCGCTCACCCTGCGGACGGCCTCGATCTCCTGACGGAAGCGGACCCGGAAGACGTCGTCCTGCGCGTACTGGGCGTGGACCACCTTGACCGCGACCTCACGCCCCGACCGGGACCGGCCCAGATAGACGACGCCCATGCCCCCGGACCCGAGGCGGTCGACGATCCGGTATCCGCCGAGCGTCCTCGGATCGTCCCTGTACAGCCGCAACGCCCCGATTCCCTTCCCCCGCAAAGCAGTTCGAGTTCACAGGATATGAAACCCGTGCGGGGGAAGGGACATCGGAGCGGCGAGCGGTCAGACCCCGGCGGGCTCCAGGGCCTTCTCGGGCTCCGCCGCCTGCCGCTTCGCCGCGCGCTTGGCGGCGCGGCGCTCCTTGCGCAGCTCCAGCATCGCGTACAGCGTCGGCACCAGCAGCAGCGTCAGCAGCGTGGACGTGATCAGACCGCCGATCACCACGACCGCCAGCGGCTGGGCGATGAAACCGCCCTCGCCGGTGACGCCCAGCGCCATCGGCAGCAGCGCGAAGATCGTCGCCAGGGCCGTCATCAGGATCGGCCGCAGCCGGTGCCGGCCGCCCTCGACGACCGCCTCGACCACGCCGTGGCCCTGGGCGCGGTACTGGTTGATCAGGTCGATCAGCACGATCGCGTTCGTCACCACGATGCCGATCAGCATCAGCATGCCGATCATCGCGGGAACGCCCATCGGGGTGCCGGTGACCAGCAGCAGACCGATCGCGCCGGTCGCCGCGAAGGGGATGGAGACCAGCAGGATCAGCGGCTGCGCCAGCGAGCGGAACGTCGCCACCAGCAGCATGAAGACGATCGCGATGGCCGCGAGCATCGCCAGGGCGAGGTTCTTGAACGCGTCGTCCTGGTCCTGCGAGACACCGCCGATCTCCGCCGTCGCGCCCGCCGGGAGCTTCAGGGAGTTCAGCTTCGCGGTGAGGTCGGCGCTCACCGCGCCGGTGTTGTCGCCGGTCGGCCGCGCGGTGACGGTCGCCGCGCGGCGGCCGTCGATGCGGGTCATCGACACCGGGCCGTCGGCCAGCTCCACCGTGGCGATGTCGCCCAGCTTCACCGCGCCCAGCCGCAGGCCGCGCAGCTGCGCCAGCGTCTCGGCCGGCTCCGCCGACTTGATGACGACGTCGCGCTCGGTGTCGTCGACGATCGCCTTCGCGGCCGTCGTACCGCGCACCGCCTGGGCGACCGCCAGACCCAGCGTCTGGTCGTCGAAGCCCGCGGCGGCGGCCTTGTCGTTCGCCTTGACCGAGATGCGCGGCACGCTCTGGGACAGGTCGCTGGTGACGTCCGTGACGTCGTCGAGACCGGCCACCGCGTCGCGGACCTCGTCGGCCGCCTTGCGCAGCACGTCCGCGTCGGCCGCCTTGACGACCACGCTGAGGTCCTGGCTGCCGAAGCCGTCACCGGCGGCGACCGTGGTCGTACCGGCGCCCTTCAGCCCGGCCAGACCCTTCTCGATGCGGTCCTGCACGTCGTCGGCCGACGCCGAGTCCTCCAGCATGACCTGGTACGAGGCCTGGTTGGTGTCGGTGCCGCCGCCGAAGGCCGCCATGAAGCCGGACGAGCCGATGGTGACCTGGTAGTCCTTGACTCCCTTCACCCCGGCGAGCAGCTTCTCGACCTTCTGCGCCTGCTCGTCGGTGGCCGCCAGGCTCGTGCCCGGCGCCAGCTCCTGCTTGACGGTGAGGACTTCCTGCTCGCCCTGGTCGAAGAAGTTGGTCTTCAGCAGCGGCGCCATGGCGAAGGTCCCGATCAGGACCACCACCGCGATGGAGACGCTGGTCAGCCTGCGGCGGGTCGCGAAGCGCAGGACCGGCACGTAGAAGCGCTGGAGGCGGCTGGCCGCCTCCTTCTCCTCGGCCTCGCGACGGGCCTGGGCCGCGTCGGCCGGGGTGCCCTTGGGGGCGCGCAGGAACCAGTACGACAGCACCGGGACGACGGTGAGGGAGACCAGGAGGGAGGCCAGCAGGGCCGCGGTCACCGTGATGCTGAACGAGCCGAACAGCGCGCCCACCATGCCGCCGACCAGGCCGATCGGCAGGAAGACGGCGACCGTGGTCAGGGTGGAGGAGGTGACCGCGCCGGCCACCTCGCGGACCGCGCCGAGGATCGCGGCCTGGCGCTCCTCGCCGTAGCCGAGGTGGCGCTTGATGTTCTCCAGGACGACGATCGAGTCGTCCACGACCCGGCCGATCGCGATGGTCAGCGCGCCCAGCGTCAGCATGTTCAGGGAGAGGTCGCGCGTCCACAGCACGATCAGCGCCAGGACCACGGACAGCGGGATGGAGACCGCCGTCACCAGCGTCGAGCGGACCGACGCCAGGAAGACCAGGATCACCAGGACCGCGAAGAGCAGGCCGAGGCCGCCCTCGGTGGTCAGGCCCTCGATGGCCTTCGACACGGCGGGACCCTGGTCGCTGACGACCGTGATCGTCGTGCCGGAGCCGAGGTCCTTGCGCAGGTCCGGCAGCTTGTCCTCGACGGCCTCGGAGATCGCGACCGCGCTGCCGTCGTGGTCCATGGTGACCATCACGGCGAGGCTCGGCCTGCCGTTCGTGCGGGTGATGGAGTCGGCCGGGGCCTCCTGCTGGCGCACCTCGGCCACGTCACCGAGGCGCACCGGCTTGCCGCCGGGCTGCCCGGTCACCCTCAGGTCCTGGATCTGGGCCACCGAGGTGTAGCCGCCGCCGACCCGGACGGTACGGCTCTTGCCGTCCTCGTCGAAGGAGCCGGCCGGCATGGTCGCGCCGCCCGCCTGGAGGGCCTGGGCCAGGGCGGCCGTGTTCAGGCCCGCCTTCTTCAGCTTCGCGTCGTCGGGGGTGACGGTGATCTGGAGGTCGCGTACGCCGTTGACCATGACCCGGCCGACGCCGTCGACGTTCTTCAGGACCGGCACCACCGACCGGTCGATCCGGTCGGCCAGCGCCTGCTGGTCCATCCCCGAGGTGACGGCGAGGACGACGGTCGGCATGTCGTCCGTCGAACCGGCGATGACCTGCGGGTCCACGGAGTCGGGCAGCTGGGCGCGGGCCCGGTTGACGGCGAGCTGGACGTCGGCGACGAGCTGCTTGGTGTCGTTGCCGTAGTCGAAGGACGCCATGATCACGGCGTTGCCCTCGCTGGCCGTCGAGGTGACGCCGGTGATGCCGTCGACCCCGTCGAGGGAGTTCTCGATCGGCTCGACGACCTGCTTCTCGACGACGTCCGGCGACGCGCCCTGGTACGGCGCGAGCACCGACACCATGGGCAGTTCGATGGTGGGCAGGAGCTGCTGCTTGAGCTGCGGGATCGCGATCGCGCCGAACGCGATCGCGATGATGGACATCAGGCCTATCAGGGCCCTTTGCGCGAGGCTGAACCTGGACAGCCAGGACATGGATCGGGGTCTCTCTTCTGGGAGCGGCAGAAGTCACGGAGCGTACACACGGACAGGTGAGCGCCCACAACTACACCCTGGTCCACCACCGGACCGTGATCCGTAGGCTCCAGGTCCATTTCCTCGTCGGACGTGTACTCCCGGCGCAGTACGGCCGGGGCGGGGTCACTCCACCCTCGGGCGTACCAGGCCCGACTCGTAGGCGATCACCACGAGCTGGGCCCGGTCGCGGGCGCCCAGCTTGGACATGGACCGGTTGACGTGCGTCTTCACCGTCAGCGGGCTGACCTCCAGCCGCTCGGCGATCTCGTCGTTGGAGTGGCCGCCCGCGACCTGGACGAGGACCTCGCGCTCACGCACGGTGAGGGTGGCCAGGCGCTCGGAGCGGGCCGGGTCCGCCGCGCCCTCGGAGGCGTCGCCCTGGGCGAGGAAGCGGGCGATCAGTCCCTTGGTGGCGGCCGGGGACAGCAGGGCCTCCCCCGCGGCGGCGATCCGGATGGCGGCGAGGAGTTCCTCCGGTTCGCTGCCCTTGCCGAGGAAGCCGGAGGCGCCCGCGCGCAGCGACTGGACGACGTAGTCGTCGACCTCGAAGGTGGTGAGGATGACCACGCGGACCCGGGCCAGGGCCGGGTCGGCGCTGATCAGCCGGGTGGCGGTGAGACCGTCGGTGCCGGGCATCCGGATGTCCATGAGGACGACGTCGGCGCGCTGCTCCCCGGCCAGCCGGACCGCCTCGGCGCCGTCGGCGGCCTCCCCCACCACCTCCATGTCGGGCTCGGAGTCGACGAGGACGCGGAAGGCACTGCGCAGCAGCGCCTGGTCGTCGGCGAGCAGCACGCGGATGGTCATACGGGCTCCCCCCGCTCCCCCGCGGCGACGGTGCGGGTCTTGACCGGCAGGATCGCATGGACGCGGAAGCCGCCCCCGTAGCGGGGGCCGGTGGTGAGGGTGCCGCGCAGCGCGGTGACGCGCTCGCGCATGCCGAGCAGCCCGTGGCCGCCGCCGGCCCCCGGGACGCCGTCCTGGGCCGGGCGGCCGTCGTCGAGCACGGTGACCTCGATATGGGGTCCCACGCGTACGACGCTGACCTCGGCCTTCGCGGCGGAGCCCGCGTGCTTCTGCACGTTGGTGAGGGCCTCCTGGATGACGCGGTAGGCGGCGAGGTCGACGGCGGCCGGCAGGGCGGTGTCCTGGTCGGCGCGGGCCACCTCGACCTGGAGACCGGCGTTGCGGAAGGTCCCGGCGAGCTCGTCCAGGCGGTCGAGGCCGGGGGCCGGCTCGGTGGGGGCCTCGGGGTCGCCGGACTGGCGCAGCAGCCCGACGGTGGCCCGCAGTTCGTTGAGCGCCGAGCGGCTGGCCTCGCGGACGTGGGCGAGGGCTTCCTTGGCCTGGTCGGGGCGCTTGTCCATGACGTGGGCGGCGACTCCGGCCTGCACGTTGACCAGGGCGATGTGGTGGGCGACGACGTCGTGCAGGTCGCGGGCGATGCGCAGGCGCTCCTCGGCGACCCGGCGGCGGGCCTCCTCCTCACGGGTGCGTTCGGCGCGGTCGGCGCGGTCGCGGATGGCCTGGACCACGGCGCGGCGGCTGCGCACGGCGTCCCCGGCGGTGGCGCCGATGCCGGTCCAGGCGAAGATCGCGAGGTTCTCCTGGGCGTACCAGGGCAGTGGGCCGGCGAGCATGGACGCGCCGGTCAGGACGGTCATGGTGAGCAGTCCCACCCGCCAGGTGGTGGGACGGTCGGTGGTGGCGGCGACGGTGAAGAGGGCTATCACGGCGCACATCGCGACCGGGGCGCGAGGGTCGCCGGTGACGCTCTCGACGAGGGCGAGGCCGCCGGTGACCGCGAGGACGGCCATCGGGGCGCTGCGGCGGAAGACCAGGGCCAGGGCGCCGAGGACGATCAGCAGGAGACTGAAGAGGTCCGGCGCGCGCAGGATCCAGCTGACGCCGCGTTCCCCGTGCGGCCGCACGAAGGAACCGGCCACCATGCACACCAGCGCCCCCGCGGCGAGCGCCGCGTCCAGCGCCAGGGGATGGGCCTGGAGTCGGCATCGGGCGCGTTCGAGGGTGCTCACGGTCGGGACGGTTCCAGGGGGCTCACGGTGGAAACAGTACGGGCAGTCGCCGGTGCCGGAACAGGTCCGGTCGTGGGCGCGTGGGGGACGCGGCACGGCGCACGGCGCCGCGTCACGGGCGCACACCGTGGGCCCTCCCGGACCCGGCCGGGTGTCACGGCGCACGGACGCGCGTCACGGCGTACGGACACCCGTCGCGGCGACGGGACAGGCATCACGACGTAGGGACACGCGTCAGAGTACGGACGCGCGTCACCGCGTACGCGGCGGGGCACCCCGGGCGGCGGCCGGCGGCCGGCCCGGGGGCGGGCGGGTGGGTCAGCCCGGGATCAGGCCCTCGTCGCCGAGCAGGGCCCGGACCTCCTCCAGGGTCGCGTCCGCGGCGGGGAGGATGAGCTGGGAAGGCTCCAGGGCGTCGTCCGGGAGCGGTTCGCCCAGCTCGTGGACCTTGTCGAGCAGCGCCTGGAGCGTGCGGCGGAAGCCGGGGCCGTCACCCTTCTCCACCTCGGCCAGAAGTTCGTCGTCGAGCTTGTCGAGCTCGGTGAGGTGGCCGTCGGCCAGCCTCACCTGTCCCTCCCCCATGATCCGTACGATCATGTCGCCCTCCTCGGCGTGGGCCTCGGTCACGGTCCGGTGATCACTGCTTGTCGAAGCGCGGGGTGTCCTGCGGCTGCTGGGACTGCGACTGGCCGGTGCCGCCCTCGATGGCCTGCTGGCCCGAGGAGGTGCCCCCGGCCAGTTCCGCCTTCATGCGCTGGAGCTCCAGCTCCACGTCCGTACCGCCGGAGATCCGGTCCAGCTCGGCCTGGAGGTCGTCCTTGGCCATGCCGGTGGGGTCGTCCAGCGCGCCCGAGGCGAGGAGTTCGTCGAGGGCGCCGGCGCGGGCCTGGAGCTGGGCCGTCTTGTCCTCGGCCCGCTGGATGGCCAGGCCGACGTCGCCCATCTCCTCCGAGATGCCGGAGAAGGCCTCGCCGATCCGGGTCTGGGCCTGGGCCGCCGTGTAGGTCGCCTTGATCGTCTCCTTCTTGGTGCGGAAGGCGTCGACCTTGGCCTGGAGCCGCTGCGCGGCCAGCGTGAGCTTCTCCTCCTCGCCCTGGAGCGTCGCGTGCTGCGTCTCCAGGTCCGTCACCTGCTGCTGGAGCGCGGCACGGCGGGAGAGCGCCTCGCGGGCCAGGTCCTCACGGCCCAGCGCGAGCGCCTTGCGGCCCTGGTCCTCCAGCTTGGAGGACTGCTGCTGGAGCTGGTTGAGCTGGAGTTCCAGGCGCTTGCGCGAGGTCGCCACGTCGGCGACGCCCCGGCGCACCTTCTGAAGCAGCTCCAGCTGCTTCTGGTACGAGTAGTCGAGGGTCTCGCGCGGGTCCTCGGCCCGGTCAAGGGCCTTGTTCGCCTTCGCGCGGAAGATCATCCCCATACGCTTCATGACACCGCTCATGGGCTTCGCGCGCCCCCTTCTGACGGACTCCGGCTCCAGCCACTGCAACAGAACCCACAGTACGGGCCCTGCATCCATTACCGCACTGTTCGGGGACGGATGCGCTCATCCCCAAGGACGACTGCGGGCCCGCCCGCTCCGGCGTGAGGAGTAGGTGTTCCCCGGGGATTGCCCGCGGTGGCCCTCCGGGTGTGCGCCCGGTGAACCGTCCGCGACGTCCTCCCTGCCCCGTACAGACGCCCGGTGTTGCCGGATCGTTCCCGGCCGGGCTGGGGTCCATGCCGCCGCACCCCGTACCCTTGGGTTTTGTGTTCCGTAGCCGTGCCAAGGAAGAGAAGGCCCCCGCCGACAAGGCGCCGGTGACCGACTCCAAGCAGACCCGCCACCCGCAGGCCCCGAAGGGCCGGCCCACGCCCAAGCGCAGTGAGGCCCAGTCCCAGCGCCGCAGCGTCGCCAACACCTCGCTGTCGCGCAAGGACGCCGCCAAGCGTCAGCGCGAGGAGCGGCGCCAGGCCATGGACCGACAGCGCCAGGCGCTGGCCAGTGGGGACGAGCGGTACCTACCGGTCCGCGACAAGGGACCGGTCCGCAAGTACGCCCGCGACTTCGTCGACTCGCGCTTCAACATCGCCGAGTTCTTCCTGCCGATGGCCGTGGTCATCCTCGTGCTGAGCGTGGTGCGGGTGCCGTCGGTGCAGAGCATCGCGCTGCTGCTGTGGATGGTCGTGATCGTGCTGATCGTGCTGGACTCCGCCGTGTCCGGCTTCCGGCTGCGCAAGCAGCTCAACGAGCGCTTCCCCGACCATCGACGCAAGGGCGCGGTCGCCTACGGGCTGATGCGCTCGCTCCAGATGCGCCGGCTCCGGCTGCCCAAGCCGCAGGTCAAGCGCGGAGAGCGGCCCTGAGTACGACGTCGTTCACCGGGGGCGCGGCCGATGCCTGGCTGAGCAAGCTGGGCGGGTTGCGGAATGTCGTACGACAGGAGCTGGTGGCTCGCCAGCTCGACGAGCAGATAGCCGGGCGGTTCGCCGTCGGGCAGCGGCTGCGGGTGCTGGACGTCGGGATGGGCCAGGGCACGCAGGCGCTGCGGCTGGCCCGGGCCGGTCACCAGGTGACCGGCCTCGAACGGGACGCGACGATGGCCGCGACGGCGCGGGAGGCACTGGCGTCGGAGCCGGAGGGGATCCGCGACCGGATGCGGATCGTCGAGGGCGACGGCCGGGACACCGGGGTGCACTTCCTGCCGGGCAGCTTCGACGTCGTGCTGTGCCACGGCGTCCTCATGTACGTCGAGGAGCCCGACCCGCTGGTGGCGGGGCTCGCGCGGATGCTCGCGCCGGGCGGCCTGCTCTCGCTGCTGGTGCGCAACGCGGACGCGCTGGCGATGCGGCCGGGGCTGTCCGGGGACTGGGCCCAGGCGCTGGACGCCTTCGACAGCACGGCCTACCGCAACCGGCTCGGCCTCGACGTGCGCGCGGACCGGCTCGCCGCCCTGACCGCCACGCTGGCCGGCATCGGGGCCCCGCTGCACACCTGGTACGGGGTGCGGGTCTTCACGGACACCGCGGTGGACGGCGCGCAGCCGCCCGACGACCTCGACACCCTGCTGGCGGCCGAGGAACGGGCCGGCCGGACGGACCCCTACCGGGCCACGGCGGCACTGCTGCACCTGTGCGGCGTGCGCGGCTGAACCCGCCCCGGTCGCTTCGCTGTCGCGGGCGCCGGTCGCGCGGTGAGGGGCGAGGGCCGGGGCGACGGCCCTCGCCCGGAGCTCAGGACTCCTCGGCGTGCAGGCTCATCGGCCCGTAGATCTCGGTGGAGTCCTCGAACAGCCGCACCTGGTCGGCGCCCCCTGCGAGCAGGTCCTTCCAGACCTCTCCGATCCAGGACTCGGCGTCCCCCTGCGTCGTGAACTCCTCGGGCTGCACCGCGGGCTGGACTTCCGTCCCGTCGGCCTTCTCGAACCGCCACAGCCATGTCGCCATGTACGCCTCCCAGATGTGAGCACATGTGGAGCGGAAGCCGGATCACCGTCCGGCCCCTGCTCGCAGCCTATGCGCTGGGCCGGGTCGGCCGTGAGCAGGCTGCGGAGGAAGATCGGCCGGCCCGGTCGTCCGGACCGGCCGCGCGTCCGCGGCAGGGTCCGCCGGACGGGCCCGGGGAGCGGGACACGGGCTCCGCGGAGGTCCTGATCACGCGGGACCGGCCGGGACAGGCGAAAATCGTCGGTGTGGATCTGACTCTGCTCGGCACCGGTGCCCCCGAGGGCCTCCCCCGCCCCGACTGTCCTTGCGCGGCCTGCGCGTGTGCGCTGGCCGCGGACGCGCGGGCGGCCACATCGCTGCTCGTGGACGGCACCCTGCTGCTGGACCTGACGCCCGGCGCCGCCTTCGCCGCGGCGCGGGCCGGGCGTTCGCTGGCCGGCGTACGTCAGGTGCTGCTGTCGCATCCGCACGACGGGCCCGCGCTGGAGGTGCCGGCCGGGCTGCCGCAGCCCGGCCGGGTCCCGGACGGACGGGAGTTGGCGCTGCTGACGGGGCATCGGGTGCGGGCGGTGGCGATGGACGCGCCGGGCACGGGGTACGCGGTGACCGGACCGGACGGCCAGCGGCTGCTGTACCTGCCGCCGGGGTGCGCGCCGGCCGGACTGGCGGAGGGCAACGACGCGGCGGCGCCGTACGACATGGTGCTCGCCGATGTCGTGGGGCGGCCGGACGCGCTCGCGAGGCTCCGGGCGGCGGGGGCGGCGGGGCCGACGACGGACGTCGTCGCCGTCCACCTCGATCACGACGTGCCGCCGGGACCCGAACTGCGGCGGCGGCTCGCGGCGGCCGGGGCGCGGGCGGTGCCGGACGGGACGACGCTGGCGGTGGGGGTGTACGAGGACGTGCCCGACGTACCCCGGCGCACGCTGGTGCTCGGCGGTGCCCGCTCGGGCAAGTCGGTGGAGGCCGAACGCCGGCTGGAGTCGTTCCCCGACGTGCTCTACGTCGCCACGGGGGGTACGCGCCGCGGCGACCAGGAGTGGGCCGGGCGGGTCGCGGCGCACCGGGAGCGGCGCCCGGGGTCCTGGCGGACGGTGGAGACGTGCGACCTGGTGCCGCTGCTGGCGGAGGACGGGCCGCCGCTGCTGATCGACTGTCTGTCGCTGTGGCTCACCGACGCGATGGACTCCGTCGGCGCGTGGGACGACGCGGTGTGGGCGGACGGGGGCGAGAAGGCGCTGCGCAAGCGGGTGCGGGAGCTGACCGCGGCGGTGCGCGCCGCCCGGCGTACCGTCGTCGCCGTGTCGAACGAGGTGGGGTCGGGGATCGTGCCGGCCACCGCCTCGGGCCGGCGCTACCGGGACGAACTCGGCCGTCTCAACGCCGCGTTCGCCGGGGAGTGCGAGCAGGTGCTGCTGGTGGTGGCGGGCCAGGTGCTGACGCTGCGCGGCTGAACTCCGGCTCGCCGGCAGAACACCGGTCCGCGCGGCCCCCGGCCCCCGGCAGCCGCGGAAGCGGTTCGGGCCGGGCGTGGGGAGCGGTTCCGGCCGACTGCGGAACTCGGTTCCGGCGGGTGCGGGGCCAGGTTCCGGCCGGCCGGGGAGGTCAGTCGCGGCGGGCGATGACGCGGTAGGTGTTGGAGAAGCGGGTGCGGCGCAGCAGCGGGGCCAGGACGTGGTCCAGCGTCGCGGCCGCCGCGACGAGCGGTGTGCTCGCGCCGAGCAGTGCGGTGCGCAGCCGCCGCCGCAGCGCGCCGGGCGGGGCCGCCCGCCAGGGGGCGTCCGGCGCGGGGAGGGCGCGGGTGACGGCCAGGGACAGGGCGCCGGCCAGGTCGTACGGGACATGTCCTGCCCGCCGGTCGACGGTGACGATCGTGCAGCCCCGGGACTCCAGTTCCGCGCACAGGTTGGGCAGCGGGATCAGCTGGAGGTGGCGGGGCTGGCCGTACGGCAGCCACCACTTGCCGAGCAGGGTCGCGAACGCGCTGCCCGGATCGCGGAGTTCGAGCAGCAGATGGCCGCCGGGCCGGAGCACCGCGAGGGCTGCGTGGAGTTCCGCGCGGGGGTCGGTCGTGTGTTCCAGGTGTCGGAGCATGCTCACCACGTCGTAGCGGGCGCGCAGCCGGGCGGCGATCTCCGGGGTGGTCAGCAGGCCCACGTGGGCCTCCTCGACCCGCCCGGCCGCGCGGGCGCGGGCCACCCGGGGGGTGGGGTCGAGGCCGTCAAAGGAGGTGTAGGCGAACACCTGCTTGGCGCTCTCCGGGAAGTGGGCGTGTCCCGTGCCCACGTCCAGCCAGCTCTCCGGCTCGGGGAACGGCAGCATCGCGCGGGCGGTGGCGTGCAGCCGTCCGCGGCGGGCGCGCGCGCCGAGGGCGCCCGTCGTACGGACGGCGAGCTCGTCGGGGTGCGTCTCGTGCAGGTCCCGCTGGTAGAAGGCGATGCCCTCGGCGGTCAGGCGGGGGTTCTGGAAGGCGTGCGCGCAGTCCCGGCACTCGTCGACGACGAAGGTGCCCGGCTTGCCCTGGACCAGGTCGGGGGCGCGCAGCCGGGTGCGCAGCCGGACCGAGCCGCACCAGGGGCAGTCCGTGCGGCGCGGTTCGTGGAAGTGGGCGGTGCCCCGGGCGAGTTCGGCGGCGTAGCGGGCGCGGCGCCGTTCGGCGTGGGGAGCGGCGAGGGCGGCGGGGGGCGGGACGGGCTTCGAGGACATGGGCGGCTCCCGGTGGGGCGAGAGGGCGACGGCAGGGCAGGGTCGAGGTCCGACCATTTCGCCGCAAAGTGGAACGTATGGGATCCCGATCTTGGGTGCAACGACGCCGTGCGCGCGGGGTGGCGATGTGGCGCCGTCACGTTCGATCGGTGCCGGTACTGTTCGGCGAATGAGCTCGCTTAATCTCGACGACTTCACCGATCTGATCGAGCGTCCCGACGGCGGGGTGCGCCGCGACGCCGAGGCGCGCCGGGAGCGTCAGATCGTGCCGCCCGGATCGCTGGGGCGCCTCGACGACCTGGGTGAGTGGCTGGCCGCGGCGCAGTCGGCGGTGCCGGTGCGGCCGGTCGAACGGCCCCGCGTGATCCTCTTCGCCGGCGATCACGGCATCGCCGGGCGCGGTGTCTCGGCCCGGCCCGCGGGCAGCGCCGCGGAGCTGGTGCGCGCGGTGCTGGAGGGCGACCGGCCCGTCTCCGTGCTGGCCCGGCGGCTGGGCGTACCGGTGCGGGTCGTGGACATGGCGCTGGACTGCGAGCCGGACGAACTGCCCGCGGACGTCGTACGGCATCGGGTGCGACGCGGCAGCGGGTCCATCGACGTCGAGGACGCGCTGACGCTCGAGGAGGCGGAGGCCGCGTTCCTCGCCGGGGTCGCGGTGGCCGACGAGGAGGCCGACTCCGGTACGGATCTGGTGGTGCTCGGCGATGTGAGCGTGGGCGGGACCACGGCGGCGGGGGTGCTGGTCGCCGCGCTGTGCGGGACCGACGCGTCCGTGGTGACCGGGCGGGGCGGGCTCGCGATCGACGACCTGGCGTGGATGCGCAAGTGCGCGGCGATCCGGGACGCGCTGCGCCGGGCCCGGCCGGTGCTCGGCGACCAGTTGCGGCTGCTGGCGACGGTGGGCGGTGCCGACCTCGCCGCGATGACCGGTTTCCTGCTGCAGAGCGCGGTGCGCAAGCTTCCCGTGGTCCTGGACGGGGTCGTGACGGCGGCGTGCGCGCTGGTCGGCCAGCGGATCGCGTTCCGGGCGCCGGACTGGTGGCTGGCCGGGCACGGCAGCGGCGAACCGGGGCAGGCCAAGGCGCTGGACCGGATGGCCCTGGAGCCGCTGCTGGAGCAGGGGATGACCGTCGGCGAGGGAGCGGGCGCACTGCTGGCCCTGCCCCTGGTGCAGGCCGCGGCGGCCCTGGCCGCGGAACTCCCGGAGCGACCGGAGGCCGAGAAGACGGAGGAGTCGGACGCCGGGCAGACCGAACAGGGCGAGCAGGCGGACGAGCAGGAGAAGCCGGAGGGGCCCGAGGCGCCGGAAGGGCCCGACGGGGTCTGAACGGCACCCGGCTGGGACCGGTCGGCGGGCCGACGGGTGGAAGGTGGCGGATGGCGGGCGGCCACCCGACCGCCCGGCCACCCGGCCGTCCGGCGGGCTGACGGGCTGACGAGCCTGCGGGCTGACGGCCCGTGAGCCGAGACGCGCGGCCGTGCGACTGGCCGCACGGCCGTCGGGCACGGCGCACGGCCGTCGGGCACGGCGCACGACCGTCGCGCACGGCGCACGGCGCACGGCCGTCGGCCGAGACGCGCGGCCGTCAGACAGGGCGGTGACGAAAGAGCGGTTCGCGGGAGGCTCCCCCATATGATCACCCTTCATGGGAGATGTCCGTATCGCGCCTGTCCGGGACCGCCGTAGCACCGGAGCCTCGCGGCGGGCCGCGAGCGTCGCCGTCTGGTATCTGCGGGCGATCGCCTTCGTCAACTTCCTCAGCGCGGTGTGGGTCTCCCTGGGGCAGGACGTGCGCCGGCACAACCAGGAGAACCTCTTCACGCCGTACCTGCTGACGGCCGGGTTCGCGTCGGGTGTGTTCACCGCGTTCCTGGCCGTCACCATGCGCCGCCGCAAGCGGGCCGCGTGGATCCTGAACCTCGGACTGAGCGGCCCGTTCCTGGTGCTGTTCGCCCTCGCGATGGCGTTCCCGGAGGTCCGGCAGTACACGCAGAACTGGATCTCGGTCGGCCTCACCGCGGTCTTCGTCGGCGCCCTGCTTGTCGGGCGGCGCGAGTTCTACGCCAAGGGCGACCGCGCCAACCCCCGGCTCGCCGCGGTGGTCGCGGCCGGCGGCCTGCTGCTGTCCTCGCTGCTGGCCGCGCTGCTGGTGACGGTCACCAATCAGGCCGCGGACGCCGGCCTCTCGACGTTCACCGAGCGCTGGCGGTACGGGACGCTGCGGCTGGTCTCGGTGGCGGCCGACGAGTCCCGCTACCCGGGCATCTCGACGCCGAACTGGGCCGACGTCGCCGTCAACGTCCTGAGCACGGCGCTGGTGCTGGCCGTTTTCTACGCCGCCTTCCGCTCCCGGCGCGCCGTCGACCCGCTCACCGAGGACGACGAGAAACGACTGCGCGTCCTGCTCGAACAGCAGGGCGAGCGGGACTCGCTGGGGTACTTCGCGCTGCGCCGCGAGAAGAGCGTCGTCTGGTCGCCGACGGGCAAGGCGGCGGTCGCCTACCGGGTCGTCGGCGGGGTGTCGCTGGCCTCCGGGGACCCGATCGGGGACCCGGAGGCCTGGCCGGGGGCGATCGAGCCGTGGCTCGCGGAGGCGCGTGCGCACGGCTGGATCCCGGCCGTGATGGGGGCGGGCGAGGAGGCCGGCACGGTGTACGCGCGGCACGGCCTGGACGCGCTCGAACTCGGCGACGAGGCGATCGTGGAGGTCGCCGAGTTCACCCTGGAGGGGCGGGCCATGCGGACCGTGCGGCAGGCCTGCAACCGGGTGCGCAGGTCGGGCTGCACGGTCCGGATCCGGCGGCACGAGGACATCTCCGCGCAGGAGATGGCGGATCTCGTCGCGCGGGCCGACGACTGGCGCGACGGGGCGACCGAGCGCGGGTTCAGCATGGCGCTGGGGCGGCTCGCCGACCCGGAGGACGGGCGCTGCGTGATGCTCGAATGCCTCGACGGGGACGGCCGGTTGCGGGCGCTGCTGTCCTTCGTCCCGTGGGGGCCGCAGGGGCTGTCCCTCGACCTGATGCGGCGTGACCGCGGCTCCGACAACGGGCTGATGGAGTTCATGGTCATCGAACTGCTCCGGCGGGCGCACGAGATCGGGATCACTCAGGTCTCGCTCAACTTCGCGATGTTCCGTTCGGTCTTCGAACGTGGTGCGCGTCTCGGCGCCGGACCGGTGCTGCGGCTGTGGCGTTCGCTGCTCAGCTTCTTCTCGCGCTGGTGGCAGATCGAGTCGCTGTACCGGGCCAACGCCAAGTACCGGCCCATCTGGGAACCGCGGTTCCTGCTCTTCGAGAAGAGCGGGGACCTGCTGCGCATCGGTGTCGCGGCGGCACGGGCGGAGGGGTTCCTGGAGGCGCCGGGGCTGCCCAAGTGGCTGCACCGCAGGCACCTGGACACGCACAGATGAGACCACGGGGATGAGGGACGCCGGATGAACAGGATCGCCCGCTGGGCCCGCGCCGAATGGGGTCTGCTGTACGTCACGGTGCGCGAGCCGCTGCCGAAGCGGCGCTGGCGGGCGGCCCCCATGAGCCTGGGGGCGGTGTGTCTGACGGCGGTGATACAGGTCGTGCAGAACCAGTCGTGGGGCTACGGGTTCGTGCAGGGCGTCGGCGCGGTGCGCGCCGAGGATCCGCTGTGGGCCGCCCTGCTGCGTACGCCCCTGTCGCTGTTCGTACCGGCGCTGGACCTGCCGGTGTGGGGCGCGCTCGCCCAGATCCTGTTCGTGTTCGGGATCGCGGAGATCTGTCTGGGCCGGTGGCGGACCCTGCTCGTCGCGTACACCGCCACGCTGGCCGGGACGCTCTACGCCCGGCTGGGCATCGCGCTCGGCCCCGGCCGGCCGCTGGGGCTGCCCGCCTCGGACGCCCAGGTCGTGGACACCGGGCCGTCGGCGGCCGTGGTGGGGCTGGCGATCTGCCTGGGCTGGCGCTACGGCGCGTACGCGACCGCGGGCGCGGTGGCCCTGGCGATGGTCGTCGAGGTGCTGCTGAAGGAGAACCTGGCCGGCAAGGAACATCTGGCGGCGCTCGCGGCGACGGTGGCGCTGTGCGGTGCCACGACGCTGCGGCACCGGATGCCGTACCGGGGACCGGCAAGGCGGTTCGGCACCCCGGTGGACCTGTCGTCCGACCCGCCCTGACCCGCCCGACCGTTCCCGGACCGGAACGGAACGGTCCGGTCCGGAGCGGCCCCGCAGGTCCTACCGGCCGTCGGGGCCAGGCAGTCGGGCCGGTGTCGGGTCGGGCTTGCCGCCGATCCAGTCCTCCAGGGCGCGGCGGGGTCCGGCCCACCGGCGGTCGTGGCGGTAGGCCCGCAGCCGGGACCGGGCGCGGGCGCGCGGGCGGTGGCGGTAGCAGCGCTTCGCCCAGAGGGATCCGGGGCGGGCCAGCCGGATCGCGCCGACCAGGGCGACGACGGGCACGACGACGCCGAAGACCGCGGTCCGCGCCTTGCCCTTGGTCAGCGCGACCAGGGAGAAGAGGAAGTTGACGGCGACGGTCGCGATGACGGTGCCGCGGTCCGCGATCTCGTCCTGGGAGAGGTCGTTGACACCGAACGGGGCGAAGCCGGACAGCAGCAGCCCGACCAGGGCGGCGGTGAGCACCACGGCCTCCACGCTCTTGCGCCCCTCCTCGCTCCAGTAGACGTCGTCGAGGTGCAGGATCAGCGCGAACTCGTCCAGGACCAGGCCCGCGCCGACCCCGAAGACGACCGCGGACAACCCCGCGGGAAAGCCCTGCCGCCCGCTGGCGACCGCCCCGAAACCACCGGCGACGGTGAGCACGATGCCGGGGACCACGTGATGGATGTGCAGGCCGCCGGCCCTGACGTTGCCGAAGGGGCCCCTGCCCGCCCGGATCATGCGGGTGATGACCCGGGTGACCGCGAAGGTGACGACGAAGGACATGAGGGCGAGGAGCAGGGGCAGTTTGCCCGGCTCGGCGATGTTCCGATACAACCAATGTCCCATATGCGCACTTTATCGACGGCGGCCGTGGGAGCCGTCCCGCCCGCCGGGTAATCTGCGCCGATGCCCCAGACCCCCGCCTGGCCGGACGGCCTCCGCTTCGCCTTCGGCACCCTGACCGTGCTTCCGGTGCGGGTGACCCGGTGGGACCGGCAGGCCGCGCGCGCCGGAATGCTGTGCGCTCCGCTGGCCGGACTGACGGTCGGCGCCGGCGCCGCCGCGCTCGGCGCGCTCCTGCTGTTCCTGGGGGCCGGCCCGCCGCTCGCCGCCGTCGCCGCCGTCGCCGTACCGGCCGCGCTCACCCGTGGGCTGCACCTCGACGGACTGGCCGACACCGCCGACGGGCTGGGCAGCAACAAGCCCGCCGAGGACGCGTTGCGGATCATGAAGCAGTCGGACATCGGCCCGTTCGGGGTGATCACGCTCGTCCTCGGGCTGCTCGCCCAGACGGCCGCTCTCTCCCAGTTGTACGGCGCTTCCTGGGTCCGCGGGGCGCTCGCCGCCGTCGTCTCGGCGACCGTCGCACGGCTGGCCCTGACCCTGGCCGCCCGCGACGGGGTGCCGGCCGCCCGGCCCGAGGGCCTCGGGGCCGCGGTCGCCGGGGTGGTCCCGGCGCGGGCCGCGGCCGGGGCGGTGGGCGTCACGGTGCTCGCCGCCGCTGCCGCCGGCGCGCTCCTGGGGACGTACGACGTCGTCCGCACGGCCCTGTCGGTGCTCGCCGCGCTCGCCGTCGCCGAACTCCTGCTGCGCCACTGCACCCGCCGCTTCGGCGGGGTCACCGGCGACGTGTTCGGCGCCCTGGCCGAGACGGCCGCGACGGCCGCGCTCGTACTGCTGTCCCTCGGCCGCTAGTGTTCCGAGTCGGGAATTCCATTCAGATGTGTAGGCTTGCCCTATGGCACGGATGGGGCGGCCGAAGGCCGAGTTGACGCTGTCGGAC